>NZ_LR134293.1:490000-545000 GCF_900636575.1 Streptococcus canis | reverse complement strand
AAAGATTAAAAAATTTACTGTCTTTGAGTGCTACTGTGGATAAGTGGGTATCGGCGGAAGTTATCTCTCGCAACCCATATCAATGGTACGATTCGTTACAGATTAAAACCGCTAAAAAAGTGTTGCAACCAAATTCCTTAGTGCTATCTGGGGAAGGAATTATCGGTAAAGTGACTTCTGCCAACCGACAGGCAGCTCGTGTTGAGTTATTAACATGTGGAAAAGAGGTCAATATACCTATTAAGATTGTGGATAAGAATAAGATTATCTATGGCAATTTGAAATATTTTCAGATTGAGGAGAAACGAATGCTGGCTAGTGAGTTTAATAGTAATGAGGCTATTGATCTAGGTGCTAAAGTTTATACGAGTGGTTTAGATGGGGAAACTCAAGCCAATCTTCCCGTTGGTAAAGTAATTGGATTTAAGAATTCATCAGATAAATTGAAACGGCAGCTATTGATTAAATTGTTTGCTGATTTTGATCATCTAGATAATGTTCTGGTTGTTGGGATTGAAAAGTAATGAAGAGATCACTATTTATCAGTTTTTTTATATTTTTAACTTTTTTTCTGGATACTCAATTATCTGAGATTATTACCCTTTATTTTAGTGGACCTTATGGTGTTACTTCGCATTTATTTTTGTTGGTCTTATTGCTTTTTATCTTGTCTTCGAGGTCTTTATTTTTACCGCTAATTTTAACTTTCTTTTTTGGTTTGCTATTTGATTTTTATTACTTTGATTTTTTGGGTCTTTATTTACTCGCTTTGCCAATAACTACTGTTTTTGTTTTTTGGTTAGGAAAGCAACTGTCAGGTAAGATGACTTTTGGGCAATTCATCCTACTTTTTTTGATTGCTATTTTTCTTGTGGATTTCCTGAGTTTTTTCTTGGCACAATTATTCCATTTAACCTATTTAGAACTTTCTTATGTGATGACCTTTCAAATGGTGCCAACTCTTATTTTTAATGTTTTTCTTGCCTTTTGCTTTCGCAAAAAAATAATAAATCAATTTTATTGATTATTACATATAACTGTAACAATCACGTAACATTAAAAGCTTGATTTTCTGGTAAAATATAAGGTGTCTTATCGAAAAGGAGTAGTTTTTTAATTATGAAAAAAGGAATTTTATCAGCAGTTCTTGTAAGTGGTGTGACCCTTGGAGCAGCTACGACAGTAGGAGCGGAAGATTTTAGTACGAAGATTGCAGCGCAAAATTCTATTATCTCAACTCTAACTGCAGAGCAACAAGCTGCACAAAACCAAGTTTCAGCATTACAGGCTCAAGTAAGTTCTTTGCAATCTCAACAAGACGAGTTGGCAGCAAAAAACGCTGAACTTGAGGCACAGTCTTCACAATTTGAACAAGAAATTCAAGCACTTGCAAATAAAATTATTGTTCGCAATGAAAAATTAAAAAATCAAGCGCGTAGCGCTCAAAAAGGTCATGTAACATCAAGTTATATTAACACTCTTTTGAATTCTAAATCAATTTCAGATGTTATCAACCGTTTGGTTGCTATTCGTGAAGTTGTTTCAGCTAATGAAAAAATGTTAGAACAACAAAAGGCAGACCAAGCAGCTATTCAAGAAAAACAAGATGCAAACCAAGCAGCTATTAATACAATTGCTGCCAATATGGCAACGATTAGAGAAAATCAAAATGCTTTACGTACGCAACAAGCAGATTTAGAAGTTGCTAAAGTTAACTTAGCAATTCAACTCGCTTCTGCTGAGGATGAAAAAGCAAGCTTACTTAACCGACAAGCAGCAGCACAACAAGCAGCGGCTGAAGCGTTGGCAGCACAACAAGCAGCACAAGCTAAAGCACAAGAGGAAGCAGCACAACAAGCAGCTTCTGTTGAAGCAGCGAAATCTGCTATTATTCCAGTAGCAGAAGTGCCTTCAGCTTCACAAACCAGCAGTGCTAGTGAACCAGCTCCTATGACTCCTGCTCCTTCAGCAGTTGTAGCGCCTACTGTAACTCCAGTAGCGCCTGTTGTGAGACCACAAGTTTCTTATGATTCTTCTAACACTTATCCAGTTGGACAATGTACTTGGGGAGTTAAATCGCTTGCACCTTGGGCTGGTAATAACTGGGGTAACGGTGGACAATGGGCTGCCAGTGCTCAAGCACAAGGCTTTACTGTAAGTAGTACACCAGTTCCTGGTGCAATTGCTGTTTGGAATGATGGTGGTTATGGTCACGTTGCTTATGTGTCACAAGTCCAAAGTGCATCTAATATCCGAGTTATGGAATCAAACTATGCAGGCAACATGTATATTAACGATTACCGAGGTTGGTTTAACCCAACTGGTGCCGTTTACATTTTGCCACGCTAATTCATTATGATAAATGATTAAGGTTGGAATTTTTATGTCCAGCCTTTTTATATGATTGTATTTTTTACTTAACTTTGGTGTTAAAAAGTTATTGTGTTTCTAGCTAAGTTGTGGAAAAAGTTTGAATTAAGAAATGAGCAATTTTGTCTACCTTAAGTCAATTTTTTAATTTTATTTGATAATTCGCCTGAAAAACGTTAAAATGGTATAGGATTAAAACTTTGGAGGAAAAAATGTCTTATTCTGATTTAAAATTGTTTGCCTTATCGTCAAACAAGGAATTAGCAGAAAAAGTTGCGTCTGCAATGGGGATTCAACTTGGGAAGTCTACTGTTCGCCAATTTTCAGATGGTGAAATTCAAGTAAACATTGAAGAATCGATTCGTGGTCATCACGTCTTTATTTTGCAATCAACTAGTTCACCGGTCAATGATAACTTGATGGAAATCCTGATTATGGTTGATGCCTTAAAACGTGCTAGTGCAGAAAAGATTTCAGTTGTAATGCCTTACTATGGTTATGCACGTCAAGACCGTAAAGCACGTTCTCGTGAACCGATTACTTCTAAATTAGTTGCTAATATGTTAGAAGTTGCTGGTGTTGATCGCTTATTAACGGTTGATTTGCATGCTGCTCAAATTCAAGGGTTCTTTGATATTCCTGTTGATCACTTAATGGGTGCTCCGTTAATTGCAGATTATTTTGATCGTCATGGTCTGGTGGGTGAAGATGTTGTTGTTGTTAGTCCTGACCATGGCGGTGTGACGCGTGCTCGTAAATTGGCACAATTCCTCCAAACACCAATTGCAATTATTGACAAACGCCGTAGTGTGGATAAGATGAATACTAGTGAGGTCATGAATATTATCGGTAATGTTGAAGGTAAGAAATGTATCTTGATTGATGATATGATCGATACAGCAGGGACTATTTGTCATGCGGCAGATGCTCTTGCTGAGGCTGGTGCAACAGCTGTTTATGCCTCATGTACGCACCCAGTGCTTTCTGGACCAGCGCTTGATAATATCCAACGATCAGCTATTGAAAAATTAATTGTTCTTGATACTATTTACCTTCCAGAAGAACGTTTAATTGACAAGATTGAACAAATTTCGATTGCAGATTTGGTTGCAGAAGCCATTATTCGTATTCATGAAAAACGTCCATTGTCCCCCTTATTTGAGATGGGGAATTAAGCTTAATGAAGCCTGAGATGATAGCTCTTAGGCTTTTTTTGTTTTTTAACTGACTGAGATTTTGTCAAGGAGCTCTGCTATTCTTTCAGTTGAAGTTTAATAAGGTCGAGGAATTCTGGATGAGTCATGCAATTTTTCGAGATTTTGGGTATAATAAGAGCTATATCGACTGCTCTTGTAGAGAGGGCTAAAGGCAAAAAAAGAGTTGGCGGGGAAAATGCAGTTAAACGAGTCTTTGGGGATTGTCCTTTTTAATAGGAATTATCGGGAAGATGATAAATTGGTCAAGATTTTTACGGAGACGGCTGGGAAACGCATGTTTTTCGTAAAACATATTAGTCGTTCTAAACTTGCTTCGGTGGTTCAGCCCTTGACTGTTGCTGACTTTATCTTTAAGTTAAATGAGTCAGGTCTTTCCTACATTAATGATTATAATCAGGTGGATACTTATCGGTACATTAATGAAGATCTCTTTCGACTATCTTATGCAAGCTATGTGGTGGCTTTGGCAGATGCTGCTATTTCGGACAATGAACCTGATCCTCATTTATTTGCTTTTTTGAAAAAGACCCTTGATTTGATGGAAGAGGGGTTAGATTATGAGATTTTAACCAATATTTTTGAAGTTCAAGTGTTAGAACGGTTTGGAATTAGCATTAATTTTCATGACTGTGCTTTTTGTCATCGTGTGGGTCTGCCATTTGATTTTTCACATCAGTATTCAGGAGTGCTTTGTCCAGAACATTATCATAAAGATGAACGTCGTAATCATCTAGATCCCAATGTGATTTATTTGTTAGATCGTTTTCAAACCATTCAGTTTGAGGAGTTAAGGACCATTTCTTTGAAGGATGATATGAAAAGAAAGCTTCGTCATTTTATTGATGAATTGTATCACGATTATGTAGGGCTTCAGTTGAAAAGCAAGATCTTTATTGACGATTTGAGTAAATGGGGTAACATTATGAAACAAAAGGATTAACGAAGGGATATTGACTTGGCCTTCGATGGGAATTATGCCTAGAATGTGCTATAATAATGACATTATTAATAGGCTATTAAGGTTAAGAGTTAGAACCAAAGGAGCAAAAATGAAGAAAATTGCAATAGATGCTATGGGCGGTGATAACGCTCCCAAAGCCATCGTTGAAGGTGTTAATCAGGCGATAGAAACTTTTTCAGATATTGAAATTCAACTTTACGGTGATCAATCCAAGATTGATGCTTATCTTGTTCAGTCGGACCGTGTTTCTGTTATTCATACAGACGAGAAAATTCATTCAGATGATGAGCCTGCAAAAGCTATTCGTCGGAAAAAACAGGCTTCAATGGTTTTAGCTGCTAAGGCTGTAAAAGAAGGTCAGGCAGAAGCTATTCTCTCAGCAGGGAACACTGGTGCGCTGTTAGCAGCAGGCTTATTTGTTGTGGGTCGTATCAAGGGTGTTGATCGCCCAGGATTGTTGTCAACGATTCCAACAACAAGTGGTAAAGGATTTGATATGCTAGATTTGGGTGCCAATGCTGAAAATACGGCAGCTCATTTGCATCAATATGCTATTTTAGGTTCTTTCTATGCTAAGAATGTACGTGGGATTGCTAAGCCTCGTGTTGGTCTATTAAACAATGGAACTGAGGCTACAAAAGGAGATTCACTTCGTAAGGAAACTTATGACCTTTTGGCTGCAGATGATAGTTTAACCTTTGTTGGTAATGTCGAGGCGCGTGATTTGATGTCAGGTGTTGCGGATGTTGTAGTGGCAGATGGTTTCACAGGAAACGCTGTGTTGAAATCCATGGAGGGGACTGCGATGAGTATTATGGGACAACTCAAGCAGGCTATTAAGTCAGGTGGTCTGAAAGCAAAAATAGGTGCCCTTCTCTTGAAAGATAGTCTTTATGAGATGAAGAATTCTTTAGATTATTCTAGCGCTGGTGGTGCTGTCTTATTTGGTTTGAGAGCACCTGTTGTGAAATCACATGGCTCTAGTGATGCCAAGGCTATTTTTTCAACAATTAAACAAGTGCGCACCATGCTAGAGACAAATGTTGTGGGACAATTGGTAGATGAATTTGCTAAGGAGGTTGAAAATAATGACTAGAGAAGCTATTTTAGAAAAATTAGTTGCACTAATCCAAAAGCAAAGAAGTCATTTAGACATAGCTATTACGGAAGAGACTAGTTTAAAAGATGATTTAGCCGTTGACTCTATTGAATTGGTTGAATTTGTGATTAATATCGAGGACGAATTTCATATTGCTATTCCAGATGAAGATGTTGATAATATGGTCTCTATGGGGGATATGCTAGATTATTTGGTTAAGCGTTTGGCTTAACAATCAGATTAAAAAGAGCGAAAGCTCTTTTTATTATGCCTGCAATTTCAACAAAAAACGAACTTTCAAAGCGTTATATCTTTGCAACGTAAATAAAAACTTGAACAATTAGTTTTATTATGTTATTCTTAAATAAAAATAGCGTGAAAGGCGAACAATATGAAGGCTAACCAACTTATTTATTCAGGTAAAGCAAAGGACCTTTATACCACAGAAGATGAGCATGTGATTTTGTCGGTTTACAAAGATCAAGCAACGATGCTCAATGGTGCTCGTAAGGAGATGATTGAAGGGAAGGGGCGGTTAAATAATGCCATCTCTTCTTTGATTTTTGAAAAACTAAATACTGTTGGTGTGGCCACACATTTTTTAAAGCGTTTGTCAGAAACCGAACAATTAATGAAAAAAGTTGATATTATTCCCTTAGAGGTTGTGTTGCGTAATGTGGCAGCCGGGTCATTTTCAAAACGGTTTGGCATTGAAGAGGGACTTGTTTTAGAGACACCTATTATTGAATTCTATTATAAAAAGGATGAGTTGGACGACCCATTCATTAATGATGAACACATTAGCTTTTTAAAGATTGCTAGTAAAGAGGATATTGCTTATATCAAGACAGAAACCCGTCGTATCAATGATTACCTCACTTCCTGGTTTAAACAAGTTGGCCTTCAATTGATAGATTTTAAATTGGAATTTGGGTTTGCCAAGAATGGCAAGATTATTTTAGCTGATGAATTTTCACCAGATAACTGTCGTCTTTGGGATGCTGATGGTCATCACATGGATAAGGATGTTTTTCGTAGAAATCTAGGTAGTTTGACAGCTGTTTATGAGACTGTCTTAGAAAAATTGCAAACATTAGATTAGGCTATTTAAGTCTAGTCATCAAAGACTGTTCCCCCTTTTTATTGTGATTAAAATAATTGGTTCGAGGTTTCAAGCTATGCCGACCTTGGTAATTTTGGAATGAGCAAGAATTAAAAATGGAGCAAGTAGTGGGGACTTGCATTTTTGCATATTAAGTCGGTTGTGTTTGCATTATGTTAAAAAAGGATTCAATACACTAGTTAAAGGAACTAAAATGGACAAACGTATTTTCGTTGAGAAAAAAGCCAATTTTGGCATTAAATCAGAGTCGCTTGTTAAAGAATTGACTCACAATCTTCAATTAACCAGTTTGACAAAACTTCGTATGATTCAAGTTTATGATGTTTTTGATTTGGCGGAGGACTTGTATGATCGAGCAGAGAAACATCTTTTTTCTGAACAGGTGACAGATTGTGTTTTGACTGAGGATGCTATCAATACAGAACTGGTTAATAATACTTTCTTTGCTATTGAAAGTTTACCTGGACAATTTGACCAACGAGCAGTATCTGCTCAGGAAGCTCTGCTATTGCTTGGAAGTAACAGTAAAGTGACCGTTCATACGGCTCAATTGTATTTGGTTAATAAGGATATTCTGGCAACAGAGTTGGAAGCAGTCAAAAATTATCTGCTCAATCCGGTTGATTCACGTTTTAAAGATATTACAAAAAGTATTGTTCGACATGACTTTTCTGAGTCAGATAAAACGATTCCAACTTTGGATTTTTTTGAGACCTATACGGTGGAAGAGTTGGCAGGCTATAAGGCTGAGCAGGGCTTGGCCATGGAAGTTGATGATATTGTCTTTATTCAGAAGTATTTTAAATCCATTGGCCGTGTACCAACGGAAACAGAATTGAGGGTTTTAGATACTTATTGGTCTGATCATTGTCGTCACACGACTTTTGAAACTGAGTTGAGAAACATTGATTTCTCAGCTTCTAAGTTTCAAAAGCAATTGCAAGCAAGCTATGACAAATACATTGCCATGCGAGATGAATTAGGGCGTTCTGACAAGCCGCAGACGCTTATGGATATGGCAACGATCTTTGGTCGTTACGAGCGTGCCAATGGCCGTCTGGACGATATGGAAGTGTCTGACGAGATCAATGCTTGTTCGGTTGAAATAGATGTGGACGTTGATGGTATGAAAGAGCCGTGGCTTCTCATGTTTAAAAACGAAACCCATAATCACCCAACGGAAATTGAGCCATTTGGTGGGGCGGCGACTTGTATTGGTGGCGCTATTCGTGACCCATTGTCAGGACGTTCCTATGTTTATCAGGCCATGCGTATTTCAGGTGCAGGTGATATTACAACACCAATCGCAGAGACGCGCGCTGGGAAATTGCCCCAACAAGTGATTTCAAAAATAGCAGCTCATGGTTATTCTTCATACGGGAACCAAATCGGACTTGCGACAATCTATGTCAAAGAATATTTCCACCCAGGTTTTGTGGCTAAGCGCATGGAACTAGGAGCTGTGGTCGGTGCTGTACCGAAGGAAAATGTGGTCCGTGAAAAACCTGTGGCTGGTGATGTGGTCATTCTCCTTGGTGGGAAAACGGGACGTGATGGTATCGGTGGGGCAACAGGTTCTTCAAAAGTCCAAACGGTGGCATCAGTGGAAACGGCTGGTGCAGAAGTTCAAAAAGGGAATGCCATTGAAGAGCGTAAGATTCAACGCCTTTTCCGAAATGGGAAGGTGACACGTCTTATCAAGAAATCAAATGACTTTGGTGCGGGTGGTGTCTGTGTAGCCATCGGTGAACTGGCTGATGGTCTAGAAATTGATTTGGACAAGGTGCCGCTCAAGTACCAAGGGCTTAATGGAACTGAAATTGCTATTTCAGAATCACAGGAGCGCATGGCAGTGGTTGTCCGTCTAGAAGATGCTGATGTTTTTATTGCAGAATGTGCTAAAGAAAATATTGCTGCTGTCGTTGTAGCAACGGTTACTGATAAACCAAGTCTTGTGATGACTTGGAATGGGCAAACGATTGTTGATCTTGAGCGGAGCTTTCTAGATACTAATGGTGTCCGTGTCGTTGTTGATGCTAAAGTCATTGACAAGGCCGTCAACTTGCCAGAAAAACGGACGACATCAATAGCAACACTTGAAACAGATACGCTTGCTGTGCTTTCAGACCTCAATCACGCTTCTCAGAAAGGTCTCCAAACTATTTTTGATTCTTCTGTCGGGCGTTCAACGATTAATCACCCTATTGGTGGACGTTATCAAATAACACCGACAGAAGCTTCTGTTCAAAAGTTACCTGTTCAACATGGTGTGACGACAACAGCCTCAGCCATTGCTCAAGGATACAATCCTTATATTGCAGAGTGGTCACCATATCACGGAGCAGCCTATGCTGTCATTGAAGCGACAGCTCGTTTGGTAGCGACTGGTGCAAACTGGTCTCAAGCTCGCTTTTCATACCAAGAATATTTTGAGCGTATGGACAAGCAGGCGGAGCGTTTTGGGCAACCTGTTTCAGCTCTGCTTGGTTCTATTGAAGCACAATTTCAACTGGGCTTGCCATCCATTGGTGGGAAAGACTCCATGTCTGGAACCTTTGAAGAATTAACAGTCCCGCCGACACTAGTTGCCTTCGGGGTGACGACTGCAGATTCACGACGGGTGCTTTCGCCTGAATTCAAAGTGGCTGGTCAATATATTTACTACATTCCTGGTCAAGCCATCTCTGAAGACATTGATTTTGACCTCATTAAGTCTAATTTTGAAACATTTGCAGCTATTCAAGACAGCTATACCATCACCTCCGCATCAGCAGTTAAATATGGTGGTGTTATTGAAAGCTTAGCGCTTGCTATTTTTGGAAATCGTATTGGTGCTACTGTGGAATTGGCAGAGCTTGACAGTAGCTTGACAGCTCAGCTAGGTGGTTTTATCTTTACATCTACTCAAGAGATTGCTGATGCGATTAAAATTGGGGAGACAACTGTTGACTTTACATTAACTGTTAATGGGCAAGTCCTTGGTGGAGAAGTTCTCCTTGCTGCTTTTGAAGATAGATTAGAAGATGTTTACCCAACAACATTTCATCAAAGTCAAGCACTTGAAGAAGTGCCTGTTGTGGTTTCAGATGTAGCGGTTAGGACAAAAGAAATCGTTGAAAAACCACTGGTTTACATCCCAGTATTCCCAGGAACTAATTCAGAATATGATTCAGCTAAAGCCTTTGAACAAGCAGGAGCTGATGTCAATTTAGTACCTTTTGTAACCTTAAATCAAGCAGCTATTGAACAGTCGGTTGATATTATGGTTGATAACATTAAGGAGGCAAATATCATTTTCTTTGCTGGTGGTTTTTCTGCCGCAGATGAGCCAGATGGTTCGGCTAAATTTATCGTCAATATCTTACTTAATGAAAAAGTTCGCTCTGCTATTGACAGCTTTATCGAAAAAGGTGGACTGCTTATTGGTATCTGTAATGGCTTCCAAGCGCTTGTCAAATCGGGTCTTCTCCCTTACGGCAATTTTGCCGAGGCAGGTGACACATCACCAACTCTCTTTTATAATGACGCTAATCAACACGTGGCTAAGATGGTGGAAACACGAATTGCCAATACCAATTCGCCTTGGCTTGCTGGTGTTCATGTCGGAGATGTGCATGCTATTGCGGTATCACATGGTGAGGGTAAATTTATTGTAACACCGGAAGAATTTGCAGTGCTCCGTGACAATGGCCAAATTTTTAGTCAGTATGTGGATGGGAATGGTCAGCCAAGTATGGATTCTAAATACAATCCTAATGGTTCGATGAATGCTATCGAAGGAATTACAAGTAGAAATGGCCAGATCATTGGGAAGATGGGACATTCCGAACGCTGGGAAGATGGTCTTTTTCAAAATATTCCAGGAAATAAAGACCAAAAACTTTTTGAGTCAGCGGTTCGTTATTTTACAGGAAAGTGAACCTTTTGATCTATTGCGTTAAGCTAGATTGAACCGTCGAAACCATAAGAGGGAAGATTATCCTAAGTTGAGTTAATCTTCATGAAATAACTGAGGCTTTGAATTTAATAATAACGAAAAGAACTCCGTAGGGAGGTTGCTGATTTCCCAATCCTCAAGGGGAACTGGCAAAAAAGAATTCTAGAATGTCTAAGATTCTTTAAAAATTAACAGAAAGTGTGACATTTAGTGACATACGAAATAAAATCTCTTAACGAAGAATGTGGTGTCTTTGGAATATGGGGGCACCCTCAAGCGGCTCAAGTAACCTATTTTGGACTTCACAGTCTTCAACACCGTGGCCAAGAAGGTGCGGGTATCATTTCTAATGATAAAGGACAGCTGCATCAACATCGTGATACGGGACTGCTATCAGATGTTTTTAAAAATCAGGCTGATTTAGAACAGTTAACTGGTCAGGCAGCCATTGGGCATGTCCGTTATGCCACAGCTGGTACTGCTTCTATTGATAATATTCAGCCTTTTCTCTATCAGTTTACAAATGCCCAATTTGGGCTTTGTCATAATGGTAATTTGACGAATGCGCTCTCCTTGAAAAAAGAATTAGAGCGAGAAGGTGCTATTTTTAATGCCTCATCAGATACTGAAATTTTGATGCATTTGATACGTCGAAGCCATCATCCAGCATTTCTTGGGAAGGTCAAAGAAGCCCTCAACACTGTTAAAGGGGGCTTTGCTTACCTCCTTATGACAGAGGATAAATTGATCGCTGCCCTTGATCCAAATGGTTTCAGGCCTTTATCTATTGGTCAAATGAAAAATGGTGCTTGGGTTGTTTCTTCAGAAACCTGTGCGTTTGAAGTGATTGGAGCCCAGTGGGTCCGTGATGTAAAGCCGGGAGAATTAATTATTATTGATGATTCTGGTATTACTTATGACCAGTACACAACAGCTACCCAATTAGCGATTTGTTCAATGGAATACGTCTATTTTGCTCGGCCTGATTCAACCATCTATGGTGTGAATGTTCATACGGCTCGTAAGCAGATGGGAAAAAGGCTGGCGCAGGAATTCCAACATAAGGCTGATATTGTTGTTGGTGTTCCCAACTCGTCCTTATCGGCAGCCATGGGATTTGCTGAAGAATCCGGTTTACCAAACGAAATGGGACTGGTCAAAAATCAATACACGCAGAGGACCTTTATTCAACCAACCCAAGAATTGCGAGAACAAGGTGTTCGCATGAAGTTATCAGCGGTGTCGGGCGTGGTCAAAGGAAAACGAGTGGTCATGGTGGATGATTCTATTGTGAGAGGAACCACATCGCGACGCATTGTTAACTTGCTTCGTGAAGCAGGCGCTACAGAGGTCCATGTGGCAATCGGTAGTCCTGAACTCAAATTCCCTTGCTTTTATGGTATTGATATTCAAACGCGCCGTGAGTTGATTTCAGCTAATCATACCGCGGCAGAAGTGTGCGATATTATTGGAGCAGACAGTCTCACATATCTCTCCTTAGATGGTATGATTGAAGCTATTGGACTTGATACAGACGCTCCAAAAGGAGGTCTTTGCGTGGCCTATTTTGATGGGGAGTATCCAACTCCTTTGTATGATTATAAAGATGAATATTTGCGCAGTTTGGAAGAACAAACCAGTTTTTACATTGAAAAAGTGAAGTAAGCTGTATGGACAAATTGCTGAAGCATTTGAAAACTAGAGCTGTCATCGCTCTTGTGTCTTACTTGTTACGGCAAGGCAAACGAGACAAGGATTTGTTACTGGCAACAATTTCAGATTTTAGCGCTTATCAGCATCACGATATGTGGAAATGACTCAAAGAAAAAGTGGAAAAGTAGCGCAGCTATTTCCAAGAAGAACATAAAACGGGAACTTTACAGATAGTTGACAATCTTGTCAACCAAGAGGAGACAAAATGGAAAAGAAAAACGCATACGCTAACGCGGGTGTGGACGTTGAAGCTGGCTATGAGGTTGTAGAACGTATCAAAAAACATGTAGTGCGTACGAAACGAGCTGGTGTCATGGGAGCACTGGGTGGTTTTGGAGGTATGTTTGACCTCAGTCAAACGGGTGCCAAAGAGCCAGTTTTGATTTCCGGTACAGACGGTGTGGGAACCAAGCTTATGTTGGCTATTAAATATGGAAAACACGATACGATTGGCCAGGACTGTGTGGCCATGTGTGTTAACGACATTATCGCTGCTGGAGCGGAACCACTTTATTTCCTAGACTATATTGCGACTGGTAAAAATGAACCTGCTAAGTTAGAGCAGGTTGTGGCAGGTGTAGCGGAAGGTTGTGTTCAAGCAGGTTGCGCCCTTATTGGTGGCGAAACTGCGGAGATGCCTGATATGTATGGCGAAGACGATTATGATTTAGCAGGTTTTGCGGTTGGAATTGCTGAAAAATCTCAAATCATTGACGGCTCAAGAGTAGCTGAAGGAGATATTCTTTTAGGACTTGCTTCAAGCGGTATTCATTCAAATGGTTATTCGCTGGTTCGCCGTGTTTTTGAGAATTACACTGGTGATGAAAGGCTGCCTGAACTTGAAGGCAAAATGCTTAAGGAGGTTCTGCTTGAACCCACACGTATCTATGTCAAAGCAGTTCTACCATTAATCAAGGGAGAATTGGTTAACGGTATCGCTCATATCACTGGTGGCGGCTTCACTGAGAATATTCCACGTATGTTTGCTGAGAATCTAGCTGCTGAAATTGATGAGAGCAAGGTTCCAGTTCGACCTATTTTTAAAGCTTTGGAAAAGTACGGCAACATCAAACACGAGGAAATGTTTGACATCTTCAATATGGGAATAGGCCTTGTTTTAGCAGTTAATCCCGAAAATGTGGATAGAGTAAAAGAACTACTTGATGAACCAGTCTATAAGATCGGCCGTGTCGTCACAAAAACTAGCGCTAGTGTGGTGATTTCGAATGGCTAACAAAATTGCCGTCTTTGCTTCTGGAAACGGCTCTAATTTTCAAGTGATTGCTGAGAATTTTCCAGTTGCATTTGTTTTTTCAGACCATCGTGATGCTTACGTGCTTGAACGTGCTCAGAATCTTGGTGTGAAGAGTTACGTTTTTGAACTCAACGAATTTGAGACTAAAGTTGCTTACGAAGAAAAAGTGGTGCAGCTTCTTGAGGAACATAAGATTGATTTGGTCTGTCTAGCGGGTTACATGAAAATTGTTGGACCAACCTTACTAGAGGCTTACGAAGGTCAAATCATCAACATTCATCCAACTTATCTACCTGACTTTCCGGGTGCCCATGGCATAGAAGATGCTTGGCAAGCAGGAGTCACCCAATCAGGTGTTACCATCCATTGGGTGGATAGTGGTGTTGATACTGGTGAGATTATCAAGCAGGTGCGTGTGCCGCGCTTGGCTAATGATACTTTTCAAAATTTTGAAAAAAGAATTCATGAGGCAGAATATGAGCTTTATCCAAAGGTTTTGGATAGGTTAGGTGTTGAAAGAAGATAGATAATCCTAGACAGTTAGTCAATCACTGATACATTGACACTGACTCCTAAAAAATTTTAGAATTTAAATGATGTTAAGGGCTACTTGACTGGTATCCAAGCAGGTAAAGTGTTGTTAACGTCTAAAAATTAACGCTTTTATTATTTTATTTTTAGTTATTATTACTAACTTGGCATACTTTATTTAAATTTGAGACTTAGTTAGGGTTTATTACGTTTTTTTCAGCAAACTCATGTGATTAGCTGGATTCCTTTTAATCAGCCAATGATTGTCAATGGCGATATTATTTTGTAGAAATGGGGTTTAATGTATTAGTTTTTATTCCTCTTGGTCTACACCTACCGTTACTGGTTTTGAAATAGATACATAGAAAAATAACAATAGTGGGTTTTTTACTGGGTTTACTGTAGGAAAGTTTCCAGCTTGTCTTAGCCATAGGAATGACTGATTTATTATGTAACACATTAGGTGTTTGTTGCGGATTATTATTTTATTGTCTAATGGTTAACTAGCTAAAAGATAGAATAATGGTATGGGTCAATAGCCTTGGGCTTATCGTTGTAGGTCTTCCTACACTTGGGCTGATAATAGTAGTGATTATTGGATTATTAACATAAATTGAGGAGAAAAATAATGAAACGTGCACTGATTAGTGTATCTGATAAAACGTGCATTGTTGAGTTTGCTCGAGTTTTGGTGCAGTTGGGCTGGGAACTCATTTCAACTGGTGGAACTAAGCTTGTGCTTGATGAAGCAGGGATCAAAACGATTGCTATTGATGATGTGACAAGATTCCCAGAAATGATGGACGGTCGTGTCAAGACGCTTCATCCAAACATTCACGGAGGGCTTTTGGCACGGCGTGATGTGGAAAGTCATTTACAGGCTGCGCGTGATAACCAGATCGAACTTATAGATCTTGTGGTGGTCAATCTTTACCCCTTTAGGGAAACCATTTTGCGACCAGATGTGACCTATGATTTGGCAGTGGAAAATATTGATATTGGTGGTCCATCCATGCTTCGTTCAGCAGCAAAGAATCATGCCAGTGTAACTGTTGTTGTGGATCCGACCGACTATGCGCTTGTTTTGGAAGAATTCGCGGCTACAGGTGAAACAACTTATGAAAGCCGTCAACGTTTAGCAGCCAAAGTTTTCCGTCATACAGCTGCCTATGATGCCTTGATTGCAGAATACTTTACAGCTCAAGTCAGAGAAAGTAAGCCAGAAAAACTTACTTTAACCTATGACCTCAAACAGGCCATGCGTTATGGTGAAAACCCACAGCAAGCTGCTGATTTTTACCAAAAAGCCATTCCCACAGAGTATTCGATTGCGTCAGCCAAGCAATTAAATGGCAAAGAGTTATCCTTTAATAATATTCGTGATGCTGATGCGGCTATCCGAATTATTCGTGATTTTAAAGATAAGCCGACGGTTGTAGCTCTCAAGCACATGAATCCATGTGGTATTGGTCAGGCAGAAACCATTGAAACAGCTTGGGATTACTGCTATGAGGCTGACCCAGTTTCTATCTTTGGTGGTATTGTCGTGCTTAATAGAGAAGTAGATGCTGCCACAGCCGAGAAGATGCACCCTATTTTCCTAGAAATTATCATCGCACCATCTTATACAGCAGAAGCGCTAGCCATTCTGACACATAAAAAGAAAAATTTGCGTCTTCTTGAGTTGCCATTTGATGCGCAAGATGCGAGTAAAGTGGAGGCGGAGTACACTGGTGTGGTTGGTGGGCTTCTGGTTCAAAATCAAGATGTTGTCAAGGAAAATCCAGCCAACTGGCAGGTAGTTACGGATCGTCAACCGACAGAACAGGAAGTCTCCGCTCTTGAATTTGCTTGGAAGGCCATTAAATACGTTAAGTCAAATGGCATCATTGTAACTAACGATCACATGACTTTAGGTGTGGGGCCAGGTCAAACCAATCGTGTGGCATCGGTGCGTATTGCCATTGATCAGGCTAAAGAGCATCTTGATGGTGCCGTTCTTGCATCGGATGCTTTCTTCCCTTTTGCAGATAATATTGAAGAAATTGCTGCCGCAGGAATTAAAGCGATTATCCAGCCAGGGGGTTCGGTCAGAGATCAAGAGTCCATTGACGCAGCCAATAAACATGGAATGGTAATGGTGTTTACAGGCATCAGACATTTTAGACATTAAAGCAAAAAGGTGTCGTTTACTAAGAACGACACCTTTTTATTATAGAGAATAAAAGAAGAGAAATTTGTATTGCTAAACTTTGTTAGCCTTGTCAGCACTTAACCATGTGCCACGAGAACCAATTTTGACATAGATGCCATTACTTGGTCGGTCAACCTTCAATACTTTATAGTGACCAGGGACAATAAAGGATTCGCCAATGCGGAAAATTTGGTCTCCCGATACCTTGCCGTTGTTATCTGTTTCATCAAGTGGTGTTGGATCTAGCCAGTTGAGGGAGGTTGCGTCACCACCAGCTAGTTCCTCATTGACCAATAAATTGTTGACAATGCGATCGACGCGGAAAACACCAGGGAAAGTCACTGTGTCCCCCACATTGATTGGTAATTTTGTCTCAGGAACTTGTGAAGTGGACTGTGACAATTTTTTTATAGGAATATAGCGTCTGTTACCCGCAAAACTGAGGTAGCTGAGCCATTCATACCCCTCAGCAGTCAAGATTTGATCGTAGTGGACTGATTGACCAGCACTATAATGGGCAAGATCTGGACTTGCTAATTGCGCCTGTGCTTTAATAGGAACTTGAGTGGTAAAATGATAGGTCCCGCTTTGATTAGTCGGAGTTTGAGTAGCTGGTTGCTGTTTTTCTTGAGAATGATTTGCGTCCGCTGGTAAATCTTTAAAATGGATATAGCCGCTTACTTGGTGTTTGGGAATTTGGCGTTTATGGTATTTTTCAGGACCTTGACCGGCATTGTAATTGTATTCTTCAATGATAACCTGATCACCGCGAACTTCCGCTACCCAGGCGACATGACCATAAATAGGGTTTGATTGGTAAGCATCTGTATCAAACCAAGCTACAGCCCCAACTTTAGGTGTTTTATTAACGGAGTAACCTTGTTTTTTCGCAATGTGACCCCAGGTGTAAGCATGGCCATAACCTCTAGGTAATTGAAAACCGTTGGCTGAACTTAATCGAAAAGCCACAAAAGAAGTACATTGACGGACATACATATTCCATGAATCAATTCCAGTTCCTTTTTTCCACTTGCTAGGATAATTATCCCCGATAACTGCTGCATGGACAATACCAGTCTGCTCTGGTTTTAAAGCAGTTGCTACAGCAGATACGGCACCGTTAACACTTAAAAGGATTGCTCCTGACACTAAAAACTGATGACATTTTTTCATTCATTACCTCCTGTAACTTATTATTCGAAAGAGGAGGACAAAAATGACATAGTTAACGCATGATTTTTAAGAAAAAATGTTTTTCTTGGGTCAGAAGTCGTTAGTTCGGGTTGGTAAATATAGGAGAAAAGTAATAACATTTGGAAAAGTTTTTTGATGAGAAGATAGTCATTTACTTTTTAAGTATTTGAAGTTTATTTTTTCGAATATTTTTAAGTTATTAGTCTTTATCTTTTGTCAACAAGTAAATTATCCGAACAAATGTGTTATAATAACTTTATATGATACGTAAAAAGGGGTATTTATTTTGAAACTTTTAGTTGTTGGTTCGGGTGGCCGTGAACATGCCATTGCCAAGAAGTTGTTAGCATCTTCACAGGTCGAAGAAGTTTATGTGGCTCCTGGTAATGCTGGAATGACACTTGATGGATTACAGTTGGTAAATATTGCGATTTCCGAACATTCCAAGTTGATTGAGTTTGCGAGGGCAAATGATATTGCGTGGACTTTTATCGGTCCAGATGATGCGCTAGCAGCTGGAATCGTTGATGACTTCAATCATGCTGGATTAAAAGCTTTTGGCCCGACTAAGTTAGCAGCAGAGCTGGAGTGGTCGAAAGACTTTGCTAAGGAAATCATGGTCACATACGGTGTTCCGACAGGAGCCTATGGCACATTTTCCGACTTTGAACAAGCTAAAGCTTATATTGAAGAGCAGGGCGCTCCTATCGTGGTTAAGGCAGACGGTCTAGCGCTCGGTAAAGGTGTTGTTGTGGCGGAAACGGTGGCGCAGGCGGTCGCAGCAGCAGAAGAAATGCTTGTGGACAATAAGTTTGGTGATTCAGGTGCGCGTGTGGTCGTTGAAGAGTTCCTAGACGGAGAGGAGTTTTCCCTCTTTGCCTTTGTTAATGGGGACAAATTCTACATCATGCCGACGGCACAGGACCACAAGCGAGCCTATGACGGCGACAAGGGACCGAATACAGGGGGGATGGGTGCCTATGCACCAGTACCTCATTTACCTCAAAGTGTGGTGAGCACTTCTGTCGAAACCATTATCAAACCAATCCTTGACGGTATGATCAAGGAAGGCCGTCCATATCTTGGTGTGCTTTATGCTGGTCTTATCCTGACGGTGGACGGGCCTAAGGTCATTGAGTTTAACTCGCGATTTGGTGACCCTGAGACGCAGATTATTCTTCCTCGCTTGACTTCTGACTTTGCGCAAAATATTACGGATATTCTGGAAGGCAAGGAGCCTGCAATCACATGGCAAGAAGACGGTGTGACTCTTGGAGTTGTCGTTGCCTCAAATGGCTATCCAATCGGTTACGAGAAAGGGGTGCAGCTGCCAGAGAAGACAACTGGTGGCATCATCACCTACTATGCTGGTGCTCATTTTTCTGAGAATGGCAAAGCACTGCTATCAAACGGTGGACGGGTTTACATGCTCGTTACCACAGCTGATAACGTCAAAGCTGCGCGGGGAAGAATTTACGAGCAACTGGCCGACCAGAACACCGAAGGCCTTTTCTACAGGACTGATATTGGAAGTAAAGCCCTTTAAAGGTATAGTAAACCACAAAAGCGACCGCAGGTCGCCTAAAGGGATAATCAACGTAATCGTGAAAAAGGGAGTGGGAAAGAACTCATAGCAATCAACAAAGAATTCGTTTTCCCATCCCCGCACAGTTGATTAGACTATCTTTGAAGATTGAACAGCGAACAAAGCTGTCAATCAGCCACTGCGTCTTGCAATGCTAGCTTAAATAAAATTAGGAGTTGGACTTTTTGCCCAGCTCCGTTGAAAAAATGGAGACCTTAGACTCCATTTTTAGCGATGAAACACCAAAGGCGGTTGCTTGTGTCCGCCGCCGTTTAAGAGGGTTATCAAAAAAGGAAACATTTTTATGGAAAAACCAATTATTTCGATTATCATGGGCTCCAGCTCCGACTGGACAACCATGCAAAAGGCTGCTCATATCCTAGACAACTTCGGCATTCCTTACGAGAAAAAAGTCGTCTCAGCTCATCGTACCCCCGACCTCATGTTCCAACATGCTGAGGCAGCCCGTGGTCGTGGTATCAAAATCATCATCGCAGGTGCTGGTGGGGCAGCCCACTTGCCAGGTATGGTCGCAGCTAAAACAACGCTACCTGTCATCGGTGTGCCCGTCAAATCGCGTGCCCTGTCTGGACTTGATTCTCTCTACTCCATCGTTCAGATGCCAGGTGGTGTGCCTGTGGCAACCATGGCTATTGGGGAAGCAGGAGCAACCAATGCGGCTCTGACTGCCCTACGTATTCTCTCCATAGAAGATGGCAAAATCGCTAAACAGCTCAGCCATTTTCAAAAAGAACAAGCAAAAATCGCGGAGGCTATGACGGATGAACTCAAATAAAACAATCGGGATTATTGGGGGTGGTCAGCTGGGGCAGATGATGGCGATTTCAGCCATTTACATGGGCCACAAGGCGGTGACGCTGGATCCGTCGGCGGATTGCCCGGCATCACGTGTCAGTGACGTCATTGTGGCGGCCTACGACGATGTCAAAGCGCTGCGCGAGTTAGCGGAACGCTGTGATATCCTGACTTACGAGTTTGAAAATGTGGATGCAGATGCCTTGGATGCAGTGGTCACGCAAAAACGGCTGCCGCAGGGAACGGACTTGCTCAGAATCTCTCAAAATCGAATCACAGAGAAAGATTTCCTAACTCAAAACGCAGGCGTTAAAGTGGCACCTTACAAGGTTGTCAAAAATGCTAGCGACTTAGAAGACTTGGATTTCTCTAAAAAATATGTCCTCAAAACTGCAACAGGTGGCTATGATGGGCATGGACAAGTGATTATCAAGTCTGAAAGCGACCTAGCTGTCGCTTGTGAATTAGTAGATTCTGACGACTGTGTCTTGGAAGAATTTGTGACCTTTGACTTGGAGTTGTCAGTCATCGTGTCAGGTAATGGCAAGGACTTTACCATTTTTCCAGTCCAAGAGAATATTCACCGCAACAATATCCTTTCGAAAACCATTGTTCCTGCCAGAATTTCAGATGAATTAGCTGAAAAAGCCAAAGGTGTTGCCCTTAAAATTGCTCAGCAGCTCAAATTATCAGGAACCCTTTGTGTAGAACTTTTCGCGACGGCAGACGATATCATCGTTAATGAAATTGCACCGCGTCCACACAACTCAGGGCACTATTCTATCGAAGCCTGTGATTTTTCTCAGTTTGACACCCATATTTTAGGCATTTTGGGACAGTCCCTCCCACCGATCACACTTCATGCGCCAGCCGTCATGCTTAATGTCCTCGGGCAACACATGGAAACTGCACAAGCCTATGTCCAAGAAAACCCTAGCGCCCACCTCCACCTTTATGGTAAACTAGAAGCAAAGCACAACCGCAAGATGGGGCATGTGACCCTGTTTGGGAATGCGGAGAATGTTGAGGAGTTTTAAAATGTATCAAAAGTAGGCATTTAAAATAAAGGATAGCAATATAATATCGAATTATGAGTCTTTCGTTTGAAATCTGACGATAAATCGCGAAAAGCTAGATACTAAAGATAAGACTGTATCAATAGGAGATGAAAAACTTCCAAGTTGAAATACATTATTGTGGAGAGCACACAAAATTTCCTATAGGAATCGTAAAAAGTTGAATCAGAATCAGTTGAAGGATTGGAGTTATTTGATAAAACGATAAAGGAAATAGTTGGAAATGACAATAGATTTGGAAAGTTCACATGTATATATGATGGGATAAGCACATCTTATTCAACACCAATCTATTCTGAACTTCATGCGGACCACTAGGTTGGTTACTGGAAAATTATCTTTAAAGGAGAGGTAAAAAAATATCCTGAGTATAAAAGATTAGGAAATACTTGACCTCCACAAAATAGTAGATACATATCTAAAAAGGTTTTAGATGAAGCGAAACTGTTATCAGAGATTTTTTAATTAAGGAGTAAAAATGTTACAACGTTATTCACGCCCTGAGATGGCGACTATTTGGAGTGAGGAGAACAAGTATCGTGCTTGGTTAGAGGTTGAAATTCTGGCTGATGAGGCCTGGGCTGAGTTGGGGGAAATTCCTAAGGAAGATGTGGCGAAAATTCGCGAAAAGGCAGATTTTGACATTGACCGCATTCTTGAGATTGAGCAAGAGACGCGTCACGATGTGGTGGCTTTCACGCGTGCGGTGTCTGAGACTCTGGGAGAGGAGCGCAAGTGGGTCCACTATGGCTTGACCTCCACTGATGTGGTGGATACAGCTTATGGCTACCTCTACAAACAGGCCAACGACATTATCCGTCGCGACCTTGAGCATTTCACCAATATCGTGGCCGATAAGGCGCGTGAACATAAGATGACCATCATGATGGGGCGTACTCATGGGGTCCATGCGGAGCCAACGACTTTTGGTCTCAAATTGGCGACTTGGTATTCTGAGATGAAGCGCAATCAGGAGCGTTTTGAACATGCTGCCGCAGGTGTGGAAGTAGGGAAAATTTCAGGGGCTGTTGGTAACTTTGCCAATATCCCACCATTTGTGGAAGAATATGTCTGTGACAAATTAGGCATTCGTTCGCAAGAAATTTCAACTCAGGTCCTTCCACGTGACCTCCACGCAGAATATTTTGCGGTGCTGGCTGGCATCGCCACCTCTATCGAACGTATGGCAACGGAAATCCGTGGTCTGCAAAAATCCGAACAACGCGAAGTTGAAGAATTCTTTGCCAAAGGTCAGAAGGGCAGCTCTGCTATGCCACATAAACGCAACCCAATCGGATCTGAAAACATGACCGGTCTTGCGCGTGTCGTTCGTGGTCATATGGTGACGGCTTATGAAAACGTGGCTCTCTGGCATGAACGAGACATTTCTCACTCATCAGCAGAGCGCATTATCACGCCTGATACAACCATTCTCATCAACTACATGCTCAACCGTTTTGGCAGCATTGTGAAGCATTTGACCGTTTTCCCAGACAATATGCTGCGCAACATGAATTCAACCTTTGGGCTCATTTACAGCCAACGGGTTATGCTTAAACTCATTGAAAAGGGTATGACACGTGAAGAAGCCTACGATTTGGTACAACCTAAAACAGCTTATTCTTGGGATAATCAAGTGGACTTCAAACCTTTGCTTGAAGCTGATTTGGAAGTGACATCACGATTAACACAATCAGAAATTGATGAGTTGTTCAATCCTGTTTATTACACAAAACGTGTGGACGATATTTTTAAACGACTCGGGCTTTAATTACTAAAAAGGAGGCTTTGACCTTCTTTTTTTATTATACAAAAACCGAATGTTTATAATAATCTTCTTCATGAAGTTAATAAAATATTAAATAATGTGATATAATGAAGAAAATAGCTTTTAGAAGAGAGAGAACATGTTAGAGCATTTTGGTGAAAAAGTGAAAGGGCTAAGACAAGAGAAAAAGATTAGCAGAGAAGACTTATGTGGGGATGAGTCTGAATTATCTGTTCGTCAACTAGCGAGGATTGAGTTGAGCCAGTCTATACCAAGTTTAGCCAAGGTTATTTTTATTGCAAAAGCCTTAGATGTTAGCGTAGGTTATTTGACTGATGGGGCCAACCTTGAGTTACCCAAACGTTACAAAGAGTTAAAATATTTAATTCTGCGGACGCCAACTTATATGGATGATGGCAAATTACAAGTTCGAGAAGAACAGTTTGATGAGATATTTGAGGATTACTATGACCAGCTGCCTGAGGAGGAGCAGGTGGCTATTGATATTATTCAAGCAAAATTTGAAGTTTACCAAACTGGGAATATTAATTTTGGATCTAGTATTTTAAAAGAATTTTTACCACAACTTAAAAGGAAAGTTATTTATAATTTAAATGAGTTGCTTTTGATAGATTTGTATTTAGTTACTTTGGTGGTTTCCCATTTTGCAGATGATTTATTTGACAGAGAGCTTTATAATAAGATTACAGAAAGAATTTTAAAACAAAACCATCATTTAATGTTGGAAGATTTATTTCTGCTGAATAATATTTTATTGTCTTGTGCAGATACCTCTATTCGTTTAGAAATGTTTGGGAGGCTAAAAGAGACGTTACAACTCAGTCATTTCATTATGTCAACTATTCAAGATTTTCAAAGAATGCCAATTTATTGTATGTATGAGTGGAAGTTATCTATCTTTTATTTAAAAGATGTTGAACGTGCTCGAAATTATTATGAACAATCTATTTTATTTACTCAAATGACTAGTGATTATTACCTGGTTGAGAGACTTCACAAAGAATGGCATAAAGATATTCAACATATATAGATAGTCTTTTTAGGACATAAATGTCATGTTGCTTTGAAGAAACTATGATTATACTATCTCTTGTAAATAATATTTTTAGGAGATAGATGATGTTTAAAAAATTCAAACCATTTTTGTTAATAGCTGCGGTAATTGCTTTTAAAGTAGCTCGTGTGATGAATGAATTTGATTGGTGGAATCTAGGTTAACCCCCAACTCCACTTTGTGTTATAATAGTCTTATGGCTAGAATTTTAGATAATGATATAATGGGGGACGAGGAGCTTGTTGAGCGAACTCTTCGTCCACAGTACTTGCGTGAGTACATCGGGCAAGATAAAGTTAAAGAACAGTTAACCATTTTTATTAAAGCAGCTAAGCTGCGTGATGAGTCTTTGGATCATGTCTTGCTGTTTGGTCCTCCAGGGTTAGGGAAAACGACTATGGCATTTGTGATTGCTAATGAATTAGGGGTTAATGTGAAGCAAACCTCAGGTCCAGCGATTGAAAAGGCTGGAGACTTGGTGGCCATTTTGAATGATTTGGAACCGGGGGATGTCTTATTTATTGATGAAATTCATCGCATGCCGATGGCTGTTGAGGAAGTGCTGTATAGCGCTATGGAAGATTTTTATATTGACATTATGATTGGTGCTGGAGATACCAGTCGAAGTGTTCATTTGGATTTACCGCCCTTTACGTTGATTGGTGCGACAACGCGAGCTGGGATGTTATCAAATCCTTTGCGAGCTCGTTTTGGTATTACTGGACACATGGAGTATTATCAGGAAGCTGATTTGACTGAAATTGTGGAACGGACAGCGGATATTTTTGAAATGGAAATTATCCACGAGGCGGCCCAAGAGCTAGCTTGTCGCAGTCGAGGAACCCCACGTATTGCCAATCGATTATTAAAACGAGTGCGTGACTATGCTCAAATTGTTGGAGATGGAGTGATTACAACGCAAATCACGGATAAGGCTTTAACCATGTTGGATGTTGACCGAGAAGGGCTTGATTATGTGGACCAAAAGATTTTACGAACCATGATTGAAATGTATCAGGGTGGTCCGGTTGGTTTAGGCACTTTATCAGTTAATATTGCAGAAGAACGTGATACGGTTGAAGACATGTATGAACCCTATTTAATTCAAAAAGGGTTTCTAATGCGTACGCGCACTGGTCGTGTAGTAACTGAAAAAGCCTATCATCATCTTGGCTACCCTTACCAAAGCCATTAAATATTATGACGTCAAAAATAATTATCTGAACTTATTTTTAGGGTTCAGATAATTATTTTTTGTGAACTGACAGAAAATTATTAAATTGAATTCTCCGATATTAGTTAGAAATTTGATATAATAGTCCAAAGGAGTTTTTCATGAAAAAAGTATGTTTTGTCTGTCTTGGGAATATTTGTCGAAGTCCTATGGCTGAATTTGTAATGACAACTTTGGCATCATCAGATGCTATTTTAGTGGAGAGCCGTGCAACCTCTAGCTGGGAACATGGCAATCCGATTCATTCTGGCACGCAATCCATTTTGGCAACTTATCAGATTGACTATGATGTGACTAAGCGTTCTCAACAAATCAGTTTGGCTGATTTTGAGACCTTTGACTATATTATTGGTATGGATAATCAAAATGTCCAAGACCTTCAAAAAATGTCACATCATCAATGGGATTCTAAAATTCATCTGTTTAGAGATGGCGGTGTGCCTGATCCTTGGTACACAGGTGATTTTGAGGAAACCTATCAACTGGTTATAGAAGGTTGTCAAGACTGGTTGCGGCAGCTAACAGCAGATCATCAATCACATTAGAAAACGAGTAATAAGAATGATAAATATACAACATCTAATCAAAAAATGGAATATCACACGGGCCAAACTGGAGATTGCTTCAGTCATTGCTATCTTGGTTTGTGCTCTTTCTGTTTTTGGAGTAAGGCTGTCACGTCAAACAAGCCTGACTTATGAGCGAGGTCAGATGCGTTATACCGGTGACGTCGTCAATCATAAGATGAATGGCAAAGGCAAACTAGTCTATCCCAATGGGGATATTTATGTTGGTGATTTCAAGAATGGTGTTTTTGAAGGAGAGGGCACTTTTACAGCTAAGACAGGTTGGTCTTACAAAGGCCAGTTCCACAAGGGACAGGCAGATGGTAAAGGTGTGTTAAAAGCAAAGAATGCGAAGGTTTATAAAGGAACCTTCAAACAGGGGATATTTCAAAAATGAGAATAAAATGGTTTTCGTTTGTTAGGGTAACGGGGCTTTTACTGGTTTTACTCTATCACTTTTTTAAAAATACATTTCCAGGAGGCTTTATTGGGGTTGATATTTTCTTCACCTTTTCAGGCTACTTGATAACAGCTCTCTTGATTGATGAATACACCAAAAAGGAAACCATTGATATTATTGGTTTTCTGAGAAGACGTTTTTACCGGATTGTTCCTCCGCTTGTTCTGATGGTTCTCTTGACGATTCCTTTTACCTTTTTGGTTAAGAGTGATTTTATCGCCAATTTAGGTAGTCAGATTGCTGCTGTTT
Source organism: Streptococcus canis (assembly GCF_900636575.1). Classification (NCBI taxonomy): domain Bacteria; kingdom Bacillati; phylum Bacillota; class Bacilli; order Lactobacillales; family Streptococcaceae; genus Streptococcus; species Streptococcus canis. The sequence continues at coordinate 518,577 of NZ_LR134293.1, read as the reverse complement.
TAGGCTTTACAACTAATATTTACGAAATTCTGACCGGAAGTAGTTATGAAAGTCAGTTTATCCCTCATCTCTTTGTTCACACTTGGAGTTTGGCGATTGAAGTACATTTTTATTTGCTCTGGGGATTGCTTGTTTGGTTGTTAGCTAAGCGTAAGGATAGTCACAAGAAGCTTAGAGGCCTTCTCTTTTTAATGTCTTCTGGCATTTTTGCGGTTAGTTTCCTAAGCATGTTTATTAGAGCTTTTGTGACGTCGAATGTGTCTTTGATTTATTTTTCAAGTCTCTCTCACAGCTTTCCTTTCTTTTTAGGTGCCATGTTTGCGACCATGACTGGAATCAAGGAAACCACAGTTCGTTTTCAAAAAAATGTTCGATTATGGCCACGTGAGCGTGTGATTGCTGTGATGGTTGGTGTTTTTGCGCTTTTATTTTTATTGACCATTACATTGAATTTTAACCACACCGTCACTTATTTATTTGGCTTTGTTTTGGCTAGCTTGTTTGCCTCCGTCATGATTTACGCTGCGCGTGTTCTTCATGAGCAAACGCCAGATTGGCAAGAACCGAAAGTTGTGACCTACTTGGCTGACATTAGCTATGGCATTTATCTTTTCCATTGGCCCTTCTACATTATCTTTACTCAATTAATGTCGAATGTCTTGGCGGTGATTCTAACGACCTTCTTCTCAGTCTTATTTGCCACCGTGTCTTACTACATTGTAGAGCCTTTGATTCAAGGGAAAAAACCGAATTTACTTGGTTTAGAAATTGATTTTTCTCCCTATTATAAATGGATTTCGGGAATTGCAGTCGCCTTATCCTTATTAGCCCTTGGTACTTGTGTGGCTGCTCCTAAAGTTGGCAAGTTTGAACAACAATTGTTGGTCAGCTCTTTGCAGCAGGCACAAAGTAATATTGATCGCACGCATACTTTAGCTGCTGGGGATGCCAATGCCTTGAGTAATGTAGGGATTATTGGGGATTCTGTTGCCCTACGGTCAAGTGCAGCATTTTCTAAACTCATGCCTCAGGCTCAGCTCGATGCTGCAGTTAGTCGTAATTTTTCGGAAGCCTTTGAACTATTTACCAATCAAATTAATTCCAAATCCCTATCGAATACGGTTGTTTTAGCAGTGGGGGTCAATTCGCTAGATAACTATGCCCAAGATGTTCAATCCTTTATTGAGGCGTTGCCAAAAGGACACCGTTTGGTTCTAGTGTCTCCTTACAATAGCAAGAATGCTGCTCAGGTGGCAGAAGCCAGAGACTATGCTCTTAAATTGCCAAAGAAATACAAGTATGTTACTATTGCAGACTGGTACAAAGTTGCTGTTGAACATCCCGATATTTGGTATGGCAGTGACGGTGTGCATTACAGTGAAGATAGTCAAGGGGCAGAACTATATGTCTCTACGATTCAAACAGCTATTGAACGAGCCGCTAAAAAGGCTGCCAAATAAAGCTGTCGTTATCAACATCAACAAAAGTCAGAACAGCCTTGTTCTGGCTTTTTCTATAGAAAAAAGGAACAAAGAGAAAGCGTTTTCAGAAATAATTTTACGAATCTTGATCATATTTCTGAAAAAAGAGTTGTCCCCAAAGCTTGCTATCAAAGGGTTTCAGAAATAATTTGAAAAAAACTTCACAAAAATATTGTGAAATGATTTACAAATTTTCAAAAAGTGTTATAATAAATTTGTAAACAAAATGTGAAACTTTTAACAAGGTAAAGGAGTCTCAAATGACTGAAAAACATAATACTGTTGAAACAACCCCTGTTGCTGCAACAATTGATGCTCTTGTTCAAAAAGGTTTAGCTGCTCTTGAAGAGATGCGTAAGCTTGATCAAGAACAAGTTGACTATATTGTAGCGAAAGCCTCTGTTGCTGCTTTGGATGCTCACGGTGAGCTTGCTAAACATGCTTATGAAGAAACAGGTCGGGGCGTGTTTGAAGATAAGGCCACTAAAAATTTATTTGCTTGTGAGCACGTTGTTAACAACATGCGTCATCAAAAAACAGTAGGTATTATTGAAGAAGACGATGTGACCGGTTTGACATTAATTGCTGAGCCAGTCGGTGTTATCTGTGGGATTACGCCAACAACAAACCCAACATCAACAGCTATTTTTAAATCTTTAATCTCGTTAAAAACACGTAACCCAATTATCTTTGCTTTTCACCCATCTGCTCAAGAGTCATCTGCACATGCTGCTCGTATTGTGAGAGACGCAGCTATTGCAGCTGGAGCACCTGAAAACTGTGTGCAGTGGGTTGAAACACCATCTCTTGAAGCAACAAATGCTTTGATGAACCATGATGGCATTGCAACTATTCTTGCTACTGGTGGCAATGCTATGGTTAAGGCAGCTTATTCATGTGGGAAACCTGCTCTTGGAGTAGGTGCTGGTAATGTTCCCGCCTATGTGGAAAAATCTGCTAATATCCGCCAAGCAGCTCACGACATTGTTATGTCTAAATCGTTTGATAATGGAATGGTATGTGCCTCTGAACAAGCCGTTATCATTGACAAAGAGATTTACGATGACTTTGTAGCAGAGTTCAAATCTTACCACACTTATTTTGTTAATAAAAAAGAAAAAGCCCTTCTTGAAGAATTCTGTTTTGGTGCTAAAGCAAACAGTAAAAATTGTGCTGGCGCTAAATTGAATCCAAACATCGTTGGGAAACCAGCCGCTTGGATTGCAGAACAAGCTGGATTTACTGTTCCAGAAGGAACCAATATTCTTGCTGCGGAATGTAAAGAAGTTTCAGAAAATGAACCATTAACACGTGAAAAATTATCTCCAGTCATTGCTGTTTTGAAATCTGAGTCACGTGAAGACGGTGTTGAAAAAGCGCGTCAGATGGTTGAATTTAATGGTCTTGGTCACTCAGCTGCTATTCATACGGCAGATGCAGACTTAGCAAAAGAATTTGGTACTAGAATTCGTGCCATCCGTGTGATTTGGAATTCACCTTCTACATTTGGTGGTATCGGTGATGTTTACAATGCTTTCTTGCCATCATTGACCTTAGGATGTGGTTCTTATGGCCGCAACTCAGTTGGTGATAACGTTAGTGCTGTTAATCTCTTGAACATCAAAAAAGTAGGAAGACGTAGAAATAATATGCAATGGTTTAAAGTTCCTTCAAAAACATACTTCGAACGTGATTCAATTCAATACCTTCAAAAATGCCGTGACGTTGAACGCGTGATGATTGTTACTGACCACGCCATGGTTGAACTTGGTTTCTTGGATCGTATCATTGAACAATTGGATCTTCGTCGTAATAAAGTGGTTTATCAAATCTTTGCAGATGTTGAACCAGATCCAGATATTACAACAGTTATGAAGGGTACGGAATTAATGCGCACCTTCAAACCAGATACTATTATTGCTCTTGGTGGTGGATCTCCAATGGATGCTGCCAAAGTAATGTGGTTATTCTACGAGCAACCAGAAGTTGATTTCCATGACCTTGTCCAAAAATTCATGGATATTCGTAAACGTGCTTTCAAATTCCCAGAACTTGGCAAGAAAACAAAATTCATTGCCATTCCAACTACATCTGGTACAGGTTCAGAGGTAACACCATTTGCTGTTATTTCAGACAAGGCAAACAACCGCAAATACCCAATTGCTGACTACTCATTAACACCAACTGTGGCGATTGTTGACCCAGCATTGGTATTGACAGTTCCAGGCTTTATTGCTGCTGATACTGGTATGGACGTTTTGACCCACGCAACAGAAGCTTATGTGTCTCAAATGGCTAATGACTTTACAGACGGATTGGCGCTTCAAGCCATCAAGATTGTCTTTGAAACCCTTGAAAAATCTGTTAAAGAAGCTGACTTTGAGTCACGTGAAAAAATGCATAATGCCTCAACAATGGCAGGTATGGCATTCGCCAATGCCTTTCTAGGTATTTCGCACTCAATGGCACATAAAATTGGTGCACAGTTCCATACTGTCCATGGTCGTACCAATGCGATCTTACTTCCATACGTTATCCGTTACAACGGTACACGTCCAGCTAAGACTGCAACATGGCCTAAATACAATTACTACCGTGCAGATGAAAAATACCAAGATATTGCGAAATTGTTAGGTCTTCCAGCTTCTACACCAGAAGAGGCAGTTGAGTCTTATGCAAAAGCTGTGTATGACTTAGGTTGTCGTGTTGGTATTAAGATGAACTTTAAAGACCAAGGTATCGACGAAAAAGAATGGAAAGAACATTCTCGTGAATTGGCTTATCTTGCCTATGAAGACCAATGTTCGCCTGCTAACCCACGCTTGCCAATGGTTGACCATATGCAAGAAATCATTGAAGATGCCTACTATGGCTATGCAGAGCGCCCAGGACGCCGTAAATAATCTCTAATAGTGATGTGATGCAACGATCTCTTATGACTAGAACCATAAGAGGTCGTTTTTTGCTTCACGTGATTTGGTAGTTACTGCTTTAGTTCCGTTGAAAAAATGTTAAAGAGGAAAGAACAAAGGCAGGCTGAAAATTAACTGGTTAAGTTTATTTTCAGAAAATTTCCAAAAATGAGTTGACAATAATTGTGAAAAGATATACAATTTTAGTTGTAAACGGTTACACAAGTAACGATTAATCATAAAAAATGGAGGACTTATATGAAAGCCGTAGTTGTTAATCAAGCTAGTACAGGTGTTGAAGTTGTTGATCATGAATTACCAACAATTGGACATGGTGAAGCACTGGTTAAGGTCGAATATTGTGGAGTCTGCCACACAGACTTGCATGTTGCTCATGGTGATTTTGGACAAGTGCCAGGACGCATTTTAGGTCACGAAGGCATTGGTATTGTCGAAGAAATTGGTGAAGGGGTAACATCACTAAAAGTTGGTGACCGTGTTTCTATCGCTTGGTTCTTTGAAGGTTGTGGTCATTGTGAATATTGTACAACAGGACGCGAAACACTCTGTCGCTCTGTGAAAAATGCAGGTTACAGTGTTGATGGAGGAATGAGTGAATATGCAGTGGTAACAGCTGATTACGCTGTTAAAGTCCCAGAAGGTTTGGACCCTGCTCAAGCTTCTTCCATTACTTGTGCGGGTGTAACAACTTATAAAGCTATTAAAGAAGCAGGTGCTGCTCCAGGCCAATGGATTGTGATTTTCGGTGCTGGTGGTCTTGGGAACCTTGCTGTTCAATACGCTAAAAAAGTTTTCAATGCACATGTTGTAGCGGTGGATATCAATAATGATAAGCTTGACTTAGCGAAAGAAGTTGGCGCAGATATTGTGGTTAACGGTAAAGAAATTGAAGACGTTCCAGGCTATATTCAAGAAAAAACTGGTGGCGCTCACGGTGTTGTGGTAACAGCCGTTTCTAAAGTTGCCTTTAACCAAGCGATTGATAGTGTCCGTGCAGGTGGAACAGTGGTAGCTGTAGGTCTTCCATCAGAATATATGGAACTCTCTATCGTAAAAACAGTTTTAGACGGTATCAAAGTTGTCGGCTCACTTGTAGGAACACGTAAAGATTTAGAAGAAGCTTTTGCCTTTGGTGCAGAAGGACTTGTTGTCCCAGTGGTTGAAAAAGTTCCGGTTGACACTGCTCCAGAAGTCTTTGATGAAATGGAACGTGGTTTGATTCAAGGTCGTAAAGTTTTGGATTTCACTCGCTAAGGAGTTGAAGTAACACTAGATAACTTTGACATTAGCGAGTACCGTAGAGTCGCCTTTAAACCTATCTTTAGTAGCATTCTCAAGGAGGATTTCTCTCTTGGGAATGCCTTTTTATTTCTTAGAAGTTTAAAAAATTGAGAATATATTATATAATGGAAAAATAAAATTCGGTAGAGTAGAAAGAGGCCAATGATGTATCAATCAACGAGAAATCAAGACAATAAAATAACAGCAAGTCAGGCTATTTTCAAGGTCTAGCTGTAGATGGTGGTCTGTTTACACCAGTCACTATATCTACAGTCTCTCTGGCATTTGATAGCCTAAAAATCAAAGTCATTAGGATATTGTCAAACTTATCTTGACAGTCTTTTTCGATGATTTTGATGATTTTACCGAAGACGAGTTGCATAGGTGTATTCACTTAGCTTATGATGATACATTTGACACACCTTTTATTGCACCCGTAGTTTCCCTCACAGATGGTCATTACTTGGAATTGTTTCATGGGGAACTATTGCCTCTAAAGATATGACCTTGTCTATTCTTCCCTACCTTTTGACAACGGCTGCTAAAAAGCAGGATATGGATCGTAAACTTGTGATTTTAACAGCTGCTTCGGGAGCTACAGTCAAGGCTGCTATGTCAGGTTTTGCTGATGTTCCTGGAACAGAAATCATTGCTTTTTCCCTACATAGCGGTGTTAGCAAAATTCAAGAATTGCAAATGACCACATAAGTTGGAGAAAATATTCACGTTGTTGCCATTGAGGGCAATTTTGATGATACTCAGATAGATGATAAATACATGTTTAATGACTCAGTCTTGGCGAAGAAGCTAGCAAAACAGGAGATGCAACTCTTGTCAGCAAATTCCATGACTATCGGACGCCTCATACCGCAGTAGCCTCAGCGGTTTACCAAAACTATTGTCATGAGATAGGAGATGTGACACTGATTGCCTCAACAGCTAGCCCTTATAAATTTCCTAGAGTAGTGGTTGAAGCCATTACAGATCAAATGGTGCTTGATGATTTTGAGACCGTTGAGAAACTCAACCCGCTATCTCAAGTGATGCAGCCAAAAGTAGTTGTTGGTTTGCAAGAACCAGCTATTCGCCATAGCTTACTTGTGAAAACTAAAGAAATGCAAACTGCCGTTGAAGACTATCTTGATTTATAAAATGGAGCTCATCGAGGTTCCTTTAGTTTGGAAATAATAAATGACTTATAATAGAAGAAAATTGCTTTCTTTAGCCCTGCCTTCTATGGCAGAAAATATTTTGCAGATGCTCATGGGGATGGTCGATAACTATCTTGTGGCCCAGATTGGACTTGCGGCAGTCTCAGGTGTCTCTATAGCCAATAATATTATTGCGATTTATCAGGCTCTTTATATTGCTCTAGGAGCTGCTGTATCTAGCTTGATTGCTCGAAGTATAGGAGAAAATAATCAGAGCAAACAATTAAACGATATGACAGATGCCTTACGAGTAACACTACTCCTTTCGGTCGGCTTGGGGTTATTATCAGTTGTTGGACATCATCAGGTATTAGAATGGCTAGGAGCTGAAGCCTCTGTAACGCTGGTTGGAGGGCAATATTTAGCTATTGTCGGCGGTATGATTGTCAGTCTAGGATTTTTAACTAGCTTAGGAGCTATTGTTCGAGCTCAAGGACGTCCTAAAATTCCCATGCAAGTGAGCCTGTTAACGAATGTGCTTAATGCTGTTTTATCTGCCTTGTCTATCTACGTTTGGGGATTTGGTCTCCTTGGAGTCGCCTGGACAACAGTGCTATCTCGCTTCATCGGAGTATTGCTACTATGTCGATTTATTCCTATTAATGAGATAATAAAACGCCTATGGAAACCATTGGATAAAGCTATTTTTAACTTATCTTTACCTGCTGCCGGTGAACGTTTGATGATGAGAGCAGGAGATGTCCTTATCACAATTATTATTGTGCACTTTGGGACAGCCGCTTTAGCAGGAAATGCTATTGGAGAGACACTGACTCAGTTTAATTATATGCCAGGGCTTGCCATGTCAACAGCTACGGTCATTCTAGTGGCTGGGCAACTGGGGAGTGGTAAGGTGACTGAGATAAGGCATATTATTAGAGAAGCTTTTATCTTATCCACCTTTATGATGCTGGTTATGGGAGCTCTGACCTATATGCTAGGCCCTAGTCTCTTGCCGCTATTTACTCAAAATGCTGATGCTAAGAGGTCCGCCATGATTGTGCTTCTTTTTTCTCTACTAGGAGCTCCTGCCACAGCGGGAACCCTAGTCTATACAGCTGCTTGGCAAGGTCTTGGAAAAGCCAAGCTTCCTTTTTACGCAACAACTTTAGGAATGTGGTTGGTTCGCATTATTTTTGGTTATGTGCTTGGTGTCCTTTGGAGGAATGGTTTGGCCGGGGTCTGGCTGGCGACTATTTTAGATAATACTACGAGATGGGTTATCTTATCACAACAGTTTAACAAATACCACAAAGTTATCTTTCACTAGAGAAGCCAAATTTCAAGTGTAAGTTAGCCAGTCTGTAAAAACTCTTTAGGAGATTTGTAATCAAGTAGTTTCTTTGGATAGTTATTAATCCCATTTTCAATAAATGCGACTTGTTGTTGAGTCGCATTTTTACTTCCCTTTGGTAACCAACGCCGAATGAGTCTGTTATGATTTTCATTAGTTCCTCTCTCCCAAGAGGAATACGGGTGGGCATAGTAGATATAATCAGGGTCAAAAATCTCTGCTAAACAACTGAACTCAGTACCGTTATCAGCTGTGATTGAGCGAATCGGATAATCTTTTAGAATCCCTTCCAAAGCCTTGTTTACCGAATTAGCCGACTTATCTGGAATGAGTCGGATGATTTGGTAGCGGCTTTTTCTGTCTGTCAGCGTCAGTAGACACTCGTTTTTTGCCCGAGTTTGAATAACCGTATCAATTTCAAAATCACCGCTATTCTCACGCTTATTAATGCTCGTTGGTCGTTCTTCAATAGACTTTGCAGCCGGCTTAAAATTGGGACTGGCATGTTTTTTTGAAGCTACATTCTTTCGAGGATAAAGCCTGTCAGCCTTGGTCAAGCCTAGTTGTCCATGATGAATCCAGTAGTAAATGGTGGAGATGGGAACATTGACACCTTTTGTTTTGACCAGCATTTCAGGAGAGTATTTTTGTTTGATGTAGTGAACAATCTTTTCTTTGAGTTCCTTCGTTAGGGAGACCTGCTTAACAGAACGTTTACGATTGTTTTGATAGGCTTTTTGGGCAAAGTCAGCAGAGTAAACTTGTTCATATTTCCCCTGACGTACTTGTTGTCTAACTTGCCCACGTTTGACTTCGTTGTGAATGGTTTGAGGAGCTTTAGCCAATCTTCTCGCTATTTCACGATTTGACTGTCCTTCTAGAAGCCAGCGGTCAATCATTCGACGCTCAGCTAGTGTCAACTGTTTACTTTTTGGTGTATAATAGTCTTGCCTCTCAGAGCCTTTCTAATTGTTGTTGTGGTGATGACAATTATACCTCTCTGAGATGTTTTTTGATACCCTTAGGTGGCTAACTTCAGTTTAGAACTTTCCGAGGTAACTTTTTTTTGAAAAAATATCAAAAAAGCTTGAAATGCTTGGTTGATTCTGTTATTATATTGTGGTGCTGTAAAAATACAGCTTTAGCTATGATACAAGAGGTTGTGATACGCTCGGTTGCATTGCCACGCAACTCGTGTTGGTTTTCTTGAGGAGCTAGCCTATTATCTTAAATAGACGAAAAAGGAGAAAAAGATGGCAAACAAAAAAATTCGTATCCGTTTGAAAGCGTACGAACACCGTACACTTGACACAGCGGCAGAAAAAATCGTTGAAACTGCAACTCGCACTGGTGCGACTGTAGCTGGACCAGTTCCACTTCCAACAGAACGTAGTCTTTACACAATTATTCGTGCGACTCACAAATACAAAGATTCTCGCGAACAATTTGAAATGCGTACACACAAACGTCTTATCGACATCGTGAACCCAACTCAAAAGACTGTTGACGCTCTTATGAAATTGGATCTTCCAAGTGGTGTTAACGTAGAAATCAAACTTTAATCTGATTTCTGAGCACAAAAAACGCTCGTAAAAAACTTTTTGAAATATTATTAAGAAAAGGAAATATTTTCTCATGACAAAAGGAATCTTAGGGAAAAAAGTGGGAATGACTCAAATCTTCACTGAATCTGGTGAATTTATCCCTGTTACTGTCATTGAAGCAACTCCAAACGTTGTGCTTCAAGTTAAAACTGTTGAAACAGATGGTTACGAAGCAGTTCAAGTTGGTTTTGATGACAAACGCGAAGTATTGAGCAACAAACCTGCCAAAGGCCATGTAGCAAAAGCTAACACAGCTCCTAAGCGCTTCATTCGTGAATTCAAAAACATTGAAGGCTTAGAAGTAGGATCAGAAATTACTGTTGATACATTCGCAGCCGGTGATGTTGTTGATGTAACTGGTACTTCAAAAGGTAAAGGTTTCCAAGGTGTTATCAAACGCCATGGTCAATCACGTGGTCCTATGGCTCACGGTTCTCGTTACCACCGTCGTCCAGGTTCAATGGGACCTGTTGCGCCAAACCGTGTTTTCAAAAACAAACACTTGGCAGGACGTATGGGTGGTAACCGTGTGACAATTCAAAACCTTGAAATTGTACAAGTTATCCCAGAAAAGAACGTTATCCTTATTAAAGGTAACGTACCAGGTGCTAAGAAATCTCTTATCACTATCAAATCAGCAGTTAAAGCTGCTAAATAATAAGAAAGGAGAAAACAGTTAAAATGGCAAACGTAAAACTATTTGACCAAACTGGTAAAGAAGTTAGCTCAGTTGAATTGAACGACGCTATCTTCGGTATCGAACCAAACGAATCAGTTGTTTTTGATGTTGTAATTAGCCAACGCGCTAGCCTTCGCCAAGGTACTCATGCGGTTAAAAACCGTTCAGCAGTATCAGGTGGTGGACGTAAACCATGGCGTCAAAAAGGAACTGGACGTGCTCGTCAAGGTTCTATCCGCTCACCACAATGGCGTGGTGGTGGTGTTGTCTTTGGACCAACTCCACGTTCATACGGATACAAACTTCCACAAAAAGTTCGTCGCCTTGCTTTGAAATCAGTTTACTCAGCAAAAGTTGCTGAAGATAAATTTGTAGCTGTAGAAGGCCTTTCATTTGCAGCACCAAAAACTGCTGAATTTGCAAAAGTGCTTTCAGCTCTTAGCATTGATACAAAAGTACTTGTTCTTGTTGAAGAAGGAAACGAATTTGCAGCACTTTCTGCACGTAATCTTCCAAACGTAACTGTTGCAACTGCAGCGACTGCAAGTGTTCTTGATATCGTGAACGCAGACAAACTTCTTGTTACTAAAGAAGCAATCTCTACAATTGAGGAGGTTCTTGCATAATGAATTTGTACGACGTAATCAAAAAACCAGTTATCACTGAGAAGTCAATGATTGCTCTTGAAGCAGGCAAATACACTTTCGAAGTTGATACTCGTGCACACAAACTTTTGATCAAACAAGCTGTTGAAGCTGCCTTTGACGGAGTTAAAGTTGCAAGTGTAAACACTGTTAACGTTAAACCAAAAGCAAAACGCGTTGGTCGTTACACAGGTTTCACTTCAAAAACTAAAAAAGCTATCATCACTCTTACAGCTGATTCTAAAGCAATCGAGTTGTTCGCAGCTGAAGCTGAATAATCTAAGGAGGAAATAACGTGGGTATTAAAGTTTATAAACCAACGACAAATGGCCGTCGTAACATGACTTCTTTGGATTTCGCGGAAATCACAACAAGCACACCTGAGAAATCATTGCTTGTTTCTCTTAAGAGCAAAGCTGGTCGTAACAACAATGGTCGCATCACAGTTCGTCACCAAGGTGGTGGACACAAACGTCATTACCGTTTGATCGACTTTAAACGTAACAAAGACGGTGTTGAAGCAGTTGTTAAAACAATCGAATACGATCCAAACCGTACTGCAAACATCGCACTTGTACATTACACTGACGGTGTTAAAGCTTACATCATTGCACCTAAAGGTCTTGAAGTAGGGCAACGTATTGTTTCTGGTCCAGATGCCGACATCAAAGTTGGTAACGCACTTCCATTAGCAAACATTCCTGTCGGTACAGTTGTTCACAACATTGAGTTGAAACCTGGTAAAGGTGGAGAACTTGTTCGTGCAGCTGGAGCTTCTGCTCAAGTACTTGGTCAAGAAGGTAAATATGTTCTTGTTCGTCTTCAATCAGGCGAAGTTCGTATGATTCTTGGCACATGCCGTGCAACTATCGGTACTGTAGGTAACGAACAACAATCACTTGTTAACATTGGTAAAGCAGGACGTAGCCGTTGGAAAGGTATCCGCCCAACAGTTCGTGGTTCTGTAATGAACCCTAACGATCACCCACACGGTGGTGGTGAAGGTAAAGCACCAGTTGGACGTAAAGCGCCATCAACTCCATGGGGTAAACCAGCGCTTGGTCTTAAAACTCGTAATAAGAAAGCTAAATCAGACAAACTTATCGTTCGTCGTCGTAACGAAAAATAATCTCAGCAAGCTGCTTAAAGCCTGCTAGGACACCGTTACAATAGCATTGCTATTTATTCCGCCAACTCGGTAGAGTTTGGGGTATCATCCCTGATCTCAAGCCGCTGTGGTACATTATTTAAAGGAGAAAACTACAAAATGGGACGTAGTCTTAAAAAAGGACCTTTCGTCGATGAGCATTTGATGAAAAAAGTTGAAGCTCAAGCAAACGACGAAAAGAAAAAAGTAATCAAAACTTGGTCACGTCGTTCAACGATTTTCCCAAGTTTCATCGGATATACAATCGCAGTTTATGATGGACGTAAACACGTACCAGTTTACATCCAAGAAGACATGGTAGGTCACAAGCTTGGTGAATTTGCACCAACCCGTACTTACAAAGGTCACGCAGCTGACGACAAGAAAACACGTCGTTAATAGGAGGAGGACACAATGGCAGAAATTACTTCAGCTAAAGCAATGGCTCGTACAGTGCGTGTTTCACCTCGTAAAACACGTTTAGTACTTGATCTTATCCGTGGTAAGAAAGTTGCTGATGCAATCGCAATCTTAAAATTCACTCCAAACAAAGCAGCTCGTGTTATTGAGAAAACTCTTAACTCAGCTATTGCAAACGCAGAAAACAACTTTGGTTTGGAAAAAGCTAACTTGGTCGTATCTGAAACATTCGCTAACGAAGGGCCAACAATGAAACGTTTCCGTCCACGTGCGAAAGGTTCAGCTTCACCAATCAACAAGCGTACAACTCACGTAACAGTAGTTGTATCAGAAAAATAAGGAGGTAAAATCGTGGGTCAAAAAGTACATCCAATTGGTATGCGTGTCGGTATCATCCGTGACTGGGATGCGAAATGGTATGCTGAAAAAGAATACGCGGATTACCTTCATGAAGATCTTGCAATCCGTAAATTCATTAACAAAGAATTGGCAGAAGCTTCAGTTTCAACTATCGAAATTGAACGTGCTGTGAATAAAGTTATTGTTTCGCTTCACACTGCAAAACCAGGTATGGTTATCGGTAAAGGTGGCGCAAACGTTGACGCACTTCGTGCTCAACTTAATAAATTAACTGGAAAACAAGTGCACATCAACATCATCGAAATCAAACAACCAGATCTTGATGCTCACCTTGTTGGTGAAAACATTGCTCGTCAACTTGAGCAACGTGTTGCTTTCCGTCGTGCTCAAAAACAAGCTATCCAACGTACAATGCGTGCTGGAGCTAAAGGGATTAAAACTCAAGTATCTGGCCGTTTGAACGGTGCTGATATCGCTCGTGCAGAAGGTTACTCAGAAGGAACTGTTCCACTTCACACCCTTCGTGCTGATATCGATTACGCTTGGGAAGAAGCAGACACTACATATGGTAAACTTGGTGTTAAAGTTTGGATCTATCGTGGTGAAGTTCTTCCAGCTCGCAAAAACACTAAAGGAGGCAAATAACAAATGTTAGTACCTAAACGTGTTAAACACCGTCGTGAGTTCCGTGGGAAAATGCGTGGTGAAGCAAAAGGTGGAAAAACTGTAGATTTTGGTGAATATGGTCTTCAAGCTGCAACTAGCTCATGGATCACTAACCGTCAAATCGAAGCTGCTCGTATCGCGATGACTCGTTACATGAAACGTGGCGGTAAAGTTTGGATTAAAATCTTCCCTCACAAATCTTACACAGCGAAAGCTATCGGAGTTCGTATGGGTTCTGGTAAAGGGGCACCTGAAGGTTGGGTAGCACCGGTTAAACGTGGTAAAGTAATGTTTGAAGTTGCAGGCGTCTCTGAAGAAATCGCTCGCGAAGCACTTCGTCTTGCTAGCCACAAATTACCAGTAAAATGTAAATTCGTAAAACGTGAAGCAGAATAAGGAGAAGACATGAAACTTGAAGAAATCAAAAAGTTTGTTGCTGAGCTTCGTGGCTTGTCTCAAGAAGAGCTTGCTAAAAAAGAAAACGAACTCAAGAAAGAACTTTTCGACCTTCGTTTTCAAGCTGCAGCAGGTCAACTTGATCAAACTGCTCGTTTGAACGAAGTTAAAAAACAAATTGCACGTGTTAAAACTGTGCAATCTGAAATGAAATAATAGATTGGGAAAGGAGAAATTCTAATAATGGAACGTAATCAACGTAAAACCCTTGTTGGACGTGTAGTATCTGACAAGATGGACAAAACAATCACTGTCGTAGTTGAAACAAAACGTAACCACCCAGTCTATGGTAAACGTATCAACTATTCTAAAAAATACAAAGCACATGATGAAAAGAACCTTGCTAAAGAAGGCGATATTGTTCGTATCATGGAAACTCGTCCCTTATCAGCTACAAAACATTTCCGTCTTGTAGAAGTTGTGGAAGAAGCTGTTATTATCTAATCAAACTAAAAGGAGAAAATTGAAATGATTCAACAAGAAACTCGCTTGAAAGTTGCTGATAATAGCGGTGCTCGTGAGATCTTGACTATCAAAGTTCTTGGTGGTTCAGGACGTAAATTCGCTAACATCGGTGACGTAATCGTTGCTTCTGTAAAACAAGCTACTCCTGGTGGAGCAGTTAAAAAAGGTGACGTGGTTAAAGCTGTTATCGTTCGTACAAAAACTGGTGCTCGCCGTCCAGACGGTTCATACATCAAATTTGACGACAACGCTGCTGTAGTCATCCGTGACGACAAAACTCCTCGTGGAACTCGTATCTTCGGCCCTGTTGCACGTGAATTGCGTGAAGGTGGTTACATGAAGATCGTTTCACTTGCACCAGAAGTACTTTAATTTTAAAAATTAAACAAACTAAGTCCCCTAGGTTTACCTAGGGTGCCCATCAGGGCGTAAGAAATTAATAGGAGAAACCCAGAATGTTTGTAAAAAAAGGCGACAAAGTTCGCGTAATTGCTGGTAAGGATAAAGGCACTGAGGCTGTTGTTCTTAAAGCACTTCCAAAAGTTAACAAAGTTGTAGTCGAAGGTGTTGGAATGATCAAAAAACACCAAAAACCAAATACTGAAAACCCTCAAGGTGCTATCGTTGAAAAAGAAGCTCCAATCCATGTATCTAACGTTCAAGTTTTAGATAAAAATGGTGTGGCTGGACGTGTTGGTTATAAAGTTGTTGACGGCAAAAAAGTACGTTACAACAAAAAATCAGGCGAAGTGCTTGATTAATCACGAAGGAAAGGAGAAGCATAATGGCAAATCGTTTAAAAGAAAAATATACTAACGAAGTAATTCCTGCGTTGACAGAGAAATTCAATTACACATCAGTTATGGCTGTGCCAAAAGTTGAGAAAATCGTTCTTAACATGGGTGTTGGTGATGCTGTATCAAACGCAAAAAACCTTGAGAAAGCTGCTGCTGAATTAGCACTTATCTCAGGTCAAAAACCACTGATTACTAAAGCTAAGAAATCAATCGCTGGCTTCCGTCTTCGTGAAGGTGTTGCGATTGGTGCGAAGGTTACTCTTCGTGGCGAACGTATGTACGAATTCCTAGACAAATTAGTTAGCGTTTCACTTCCTCGTGTTCGTGACTTCCACGGTGTTCCAACAAAATCATTTGACGGACGTGGTAACTACACTCTTGGTGTGAAAGAACAACTTATCTTCCCGGAAATCAACTTCGATGACGTTGATAAAGTGCGTGGTCTTGATATCGTAATCGTCACTACTGCAAATACTGACGAAGAATCACGTGAATTGCTTAAAGGCCTTGGAATGCCTTTTGCAAAATAATAGGGGGTAAATAAATTGGCTAAAAAATCTATGATTGCTAAGAACAAACGTCCTGCAAAACACTCTACACAAGCTTATACTCGCTGTGAAAAATGTGGACGTCCACATTCCGTTTACCGCAAGTTTAAACTTTGCCGTGTTTGTTTCCGTGAATTGGCTTACAAAGGTCAAATTCCAGGTGTTGTTAAAGCTTCTTGGTAAAAAATGATATAAAGAGCGTAGCAGACAGAGTGAAAATAGAAAATCAGACAAAGATTGCTTGCCTTCTAGGAAGATTTATCTTTTTCACACAGGTCGTAGCTCATGTTCAACTAAACTCATCATCTCAGTTGGACAACTCGCCCGGTCGGGCACGATTAACTAGCAAGTGATTGATTCAAACTACTAGTAAGAGGAGAAATATAAAATGGTTATGACTGACCCAATTGCAGACTTTTTAACACGTATCCGTAACGCTAACCAAGTGAAACATGAAGTGTTAGAAGTACCTGCTTCAAACATCAAAAAAGGGATTGCAGAAATCCTTAAACGTGAAGGTTTTGTAAAAAACGTTGAAGTTATCGAAGATGACAAACAAGGCATCATCCGTGTATTCCTTAAATATGGACAAAACGGTGAGCGCGTTATTACTAACTTGAAACGTGTCTCAAAACCAGGTCTTCGTGCTTATGCAAAACGTGAAGATATCCCTAAAGTTCTTAACGGACTTGGAATTGCCATTATTTCTACATCAGAAGGTCTTTTGACTGATAAAGAAGCACGTCAAAAGAACGTTGGTGGAGAAGTTATCGCATACGTTTGGTAAAATTATGATACAAAAGCCGTAGCGAACGATCTAAAATTAGGAAACTATTGTAGTTTGCTTGCAAACGAAATAGTTTATCTATTTTAGATGTTAGTTCGTCGGCTGTGTTCAAAATTTAAGATGCTAAGAGCGTCGTGGACAAAGTGAAAATAGAAAATCTGGCGTAGAGTGTTTACACTCAAGGAAGATTTATCTTTTTCACGCAGGCCACAGTTAGTGTTCTATTTTGAAATATAAATTGAAGTATATCATTCTATCAAACCCCCGTGAAAACTAGTCGCTTAGCGGCTTGACAATTTAACAGGAGAAAAATAATGTCACGTATTGGTAATAAAGTTATTATTTTGCCAGCAGGTGTCGAAATCATTAACAACGACAATGTTGTTACTGTAAAAGGCCCTAAAGGCGAACTCACTCGTGAGTTTAACAAAAATATTGAAATCAAAGTTGAAGGAACTGAGGTAACTCTTGCACGTCCTAACGACTCAAAAGAAATGAAAACAATCCATGGTACAACTCGTGCAAACTTGAACAACATGGTTGTAGGTGTTTCTGAAGGTTTCAAAAAAGATCTTGAAATGAAGGGTGTCGGTTACCGTGCTCAACTTCAAGGGACTAAACTTGTCCTTTCAGTAGGTAAGTCTCACCAAGACGAAGTTGAAGCTCCAGAAGGAATTACGTTCACTGTTGCTAACCCAACTTTAATCTCAGTTGAAGGAATCAACAAAGAAGTTGTTGGTCAAACAGCTGCTTACATCCGTAGCTTACGTTCACCAGAACCTTACAAAGGTAAAGGTATTCGTTACGTTGGTGAATATGTACGCCTTAAAGAAGGTAAAACTGGTAAATAATGGTCTTAGTTGGGCATGGCAAGCAGTAGAGCTTGCTATGTTTAACAAGTTCAATTACCAACTTGTCAACCAGACAAATGAATTAAAATTAAGAGGTGAAAATTGTGATTTCGAAACCAGATAAAAACAAAATCCGCCAAAAACGCCATCGTCGCGTCCGCGGTAAACTCTCTGGAACTGCAGAACGCCCACGTTTGAACGTATTTCGTTCTAATACAGGCATCTACGCTCAAGTTATTGATGACGTAGCGGGTGTAACGCTCGCAAGTGCATCAACTCTTGATAAAGACGTTTCTAAAGGAACAAAAACAGAACAGGCCGTTGTAGTCGGCAAACTTGTTGCTGAACGTGCAGTGGCTAAAGGTATTTCTGAAGTGGTGTTTGACCGCGGTGGATATCTCTATCACGGACGTGTTAAAGCCTTGGCTGATGCAGCTCGTGAAAACGGATTGAAATTCTAATAGGGAGGACACAAAATAATGGCATTTAAAGATAATGCAGTTGAACTTGAAGAACGCGTTGTTGCGATTAACCGTGTTACAAAAGTTGTTAAAGGTGGACGTCGTCTTCGCTTTGCAGCTCTTGTAGTTGTTGGTGATGGAAATGGTCGTGTTGGATTTGGTACTGGTAAAGCCCAAGAAGTTCCAGAAGCTATCCGCAAAGCAGTCGAAGCTGCTAAGAAAAACATGATCGAAGTACCAATGGTTGGTACAACAATTCCTCACGAAGTTTATACTAACTTTGGTGGAGCTAAAGTATTGTTGAAACCAGCTGTAGAAGGTTCTGGAGTTGCTGCTGGTGGTGCAGTTCGTGCCGTCATCGAATTAGCAGGTATTGCAGATATTACTTCAAAATCTCTTGGTTCAAATACTCCAATCAACATTGTTCGTGCAACTGTTGAAGGATTGAAACAACTTAAACGTGCAGAAGAAGTTGCCGCACTTCGTGGCATCTCAGTTTCTGACTTAGCATAAGAAAGGGGATCATCATGGCTCAAATTAAAATTACTTTGACTAAGTCTCCAATCGGACGTAAGCCAGAACAACGTAAAACTGTTGTTGCTCTTGGACTTGGTAAATTAAACTCTTCAGTAATTAAAGAAGATAACGCTGCTATCCGTGGTATGGTAACAGCTATCTCTCACTTAGTTACAGTTGAAGACGTTAAATAAGTTATAACTGTGAAATCTTTGATTTCATAAATGAACACAAGCACAAAACCGACTCTTGTGAATTGCTTTTTAGGCAATAAACAGTGGTCGGTTAGTGCGTATCTGCATTAAGTTATTGATAGTAACTTAATCATCATTAATGTATAGGCGAGTTTCTATGGGGAGTCCTTTCCCCTCATAGAGGCGCTAGCATTTTACAAAAAAGGAGAAAAAATGAAACTTCATGAATTAAAAGCCGCTGAAGGCTCACGTAAAACACGTAACCGCGTTGGTCGTGGGACATCATCAGGTAACGGTAAAACATCTGGTCGCGGTCAAAAAGGTCAAAAAGCTCGTAGCGGTGGCGGTGTACGTCTAGGTTTTGAAGGTGGACAAACACCATTGTTCCGTCGTATTCCAAAACGTGGGTTTACAAACATCAATGCTAAAGAATATGCACTTGTTAACCTTGATCAATTGAACGTTTTTGAAGATGGTACAGAAGTAACTCCAGTTGTTCTTAAAGAGGCTGGAATTGTTCGTGCTGAAAAATCAGGTGTTAAAGTTCTTGGTAACGGCGAATTGACTAAAAAATTGACTGTAAAAGCAGCTAAATTCTCGAAATCTGCTGAAGCAGCCATTACTGCTAAAGGTGGTTCAATCGAAGTCATCTAATGAGGGGATACTCATTATGTTCTTAAAAATACTAAAAGACGCTTTGAAGATAAAGACAGTAAGAAATAAAATTTTCTTTACCATCTTTATCATCCTTGTATTCCGAATTGGAACACATATCACTGTACCTGGTGTAAACGCAAAAAGCTTAGAGCAACTGAGTGAGCTACCTTTCTTAAATATGTTGAACTTAGTTAGTGGGAATGCTATGAGGAATTTTTCAGTATTCTCTATGGGAGTTAGTCCGTACATTACGGCTTCCATTGTTGTTCAACTGTTACAAATGGATATTTTGCCTAAATTTGTTGAGTGGGGTAAACAAGGTGAAGTGGGTCGCCGGAAATTAAATCAAGCGACACGCTATATTTCTCTTGTTTTAGCCTTTGCTCAGTCGATTGGTATCACAGCAGGATTTAACACCTTATCAAGTGTTGCTCTTGTAAAAACACCAGATGTTAAAACTTATTTGCTTATTGGAGCATTGCTTACAACCGGTAGTGTGATTGTGACTTGGCTTGGAGAACAAATTACAGATAAAGGATTTGGAAATGGGGTATCAATGATTATCTTTGCCGGTATTATTTCCTCTATTCCTAACGCCATTGCAACTATCCGCGAAGATTATTTTGTAAATGTTAAGGCAAGTGATTTACAGTCCTCTTATCTCATTGTTGGCATTTTAATCTTAGCTGTTCTTGCTATCGTGTTCTTTACAACTTACGTTCAACAAGCGGAATACAAAATTCCAATCCAATATACAAAATTGATGCAAGGTGCGCCTACAAGTTCATACCTTCCATTAAAAGTAAATCCAGCCGGCGTTATTCCCGTTATCTTTGCCAGCTCGATTACAACTATTCCAAGTACGATTATTCCTTTTGTTCAAAATGGTAGAGATATACCATGGCTAACTCGCTTACAGGAGCTTTTTAATTACCAATCTCCAGTTGGCATGATGGTTTATGCCTTGTTGATTATCTTGTTCTCGTTCTTCTATACCTTTGTACAAGTAAATCCTGAGAAGACAGCAGAAAATCTTCAGAAGAATTCCTCATACATCCCAAGTGTTCGACCTGGACGTGAGACAGAACAATTTATGTCATCATTGCTTAAAAAGTTAGCCACAGTAGGAGCTATTTTCTTAGCATTTATCTCTCTAGCTCCTATTGCAGCGCAACAAGTTCTCAACCTTTCCTCTAGTATTGCTCTAGGTGGGACAAGCTTGCTCATTTTGATTTCAACTGGTATCGAAGGCATGAAACAACTTGAAGGTTACCTACTCAAGAGAAAATATGTCGGATTTATGAATACAGCAGAATAGAATACAGGTTGACATTGTCAACCTTCTATTTTGTTTTTAAATGACAATAAGACTTCGTCGCAAAACATTTCTTATTGCCATTTGAAAACAAAAACCAAGGAAACTTATTTCCTGTCATCATTTATTTTAAAAGAGGAGAAAAAGATGAATCTTTTAATCATGGGCTTACCAGGAGCTGGTAAAGGAACCCAAGCTGCAAAGATTGTTGAAGCCTTTGGACTTATCCATATCTCAACAGGTGATATGTTCCGTGCAGCTATGGCTAACCAAACTGAAATGGGTGTTCTCGCTAAGTCTTATATTGACAAAGGTGATCTGGTACCTGATGAAGTAACAAATGGAATCGTTAAAGAACGTCTGTCACAAGATGATATTAACGAAAAGGGCTTCTTATTAGATGGTTATCCACGCACCATTGAACAGGCACATGCTTTGGATGCTACGTTAAAAGCACTAGGACTTACTTTGGATGGGGTCATTAATATTGATGTGGATCCTACTGCTCTTGTTGAAAGACTTAGTGGTCGTATCATTAACAAGAAAACAGGCGAAACATTCCATAAAGTCTTTAACCCACCAGCAAGTGATTATAACGAAGAAGATTTTTATCAACGGGAAGATGACAAACCTGAAACAGTTAAACGTCGTTTAGATGTTAATATTGCACAAGGTCAACCAATTCTTAACCATTATCGTCAAGCAGATATTGTTTATGATATTGATGGAAATAAAGACATTTCAAAAGTTTTTGCTGATATTGAAAAAGTCATCACAAACCTAAAATAAAATATCATAAATAGCTTGCGAAACTAGAAGTCAAGTGATATAATAGGCTAGTCTGACTTATAATTGTTACCTCTGTACTCAGAGGACATCAAATCGAAATTTAGGGGGTACTTTTGCGTGGCAAAAGAAGACGTGATTGAAATTGAAGGCAAAGTAGTAGAAACAATGCCAAATGCAATGTTTACTGTTGAATTGGAAAATGGACATCAAATTCTAGCAACTGTATCAGGAAAAATCCGTAAAAATTACATTCGTATTTTAGTGGGTGATCGTGTTACTGTGGAGATGAGTCCATACGACTTGACACGTGGACGTATCACATACCTCTTTAAATAATCGAAATAATTGGAGGGATTAAAACATGAAGGTAAGACCATCGGTTAAACCAATTTGCGAATACTGTAAAGTTATTCGTCGTAACGGTCGTGTTATGGTGATTTGTCCAACAAATCCAAAACACAAACAACGTCAAGGATAAAATAGAAAGGAGAAAAAATGGCTCGTATTGCTGGAGTTGATATTCCAAATGATAAACGCGTAGTAATTTCACTTACTTATGTGTACGGAATTGGTCTTGCAACATCTAAAAAAATCTTAGCAGCTGCTGGTATTTCAGAAGATATCCGTGTTAAAGATTTGACATCAGATCAAGAAGACGCTATCCGTCGTGAAGTAGATGCAATTAAAGTTGAAGGTGACCTTCGTCGTGAAGTTAACTTGAACATCAAACGTTTGATGGAAATCGGTTCATACCGTGGAATCCGTCACCGTCGTGGACTTCCTGTCCGTGGACAAAACACTAAAAACAATGCTCGCACTCGTAAAGGTAAAGCTGTTGCGATTGCAGGTAAGAAAAAATAAAATAGGAGGTAAAAAAATTGGCTAAACCAACACGTAAACGCCGTGTGAAAAAGAACATCGAATCTGGTGTTGCACATATTCACGCTACATTTAATAACACTATTGTTATGATTACAGATGTGCATGGCAATGCTCTTGCATGGTCATCAGCTGGTGCTCTTGGTTTCAAAGGTTCTCGTAAATCTACTCCGTTTGCTGCTCAAATGGCTGCAGAAGCTGCTGCAAAATCTGCACAAGAACACGGACTAAAAACTGTTGAAGTTACTGTAAAAGGTCCTGGTTCAGGTCGTGAATCAGCTATCCGTGCCCTGGCTGCTGCCGGTCTTGAAGTAACTGCAATTCGTGATGTGACTCCTGTACCGCATAATGGTGCTCGTCCTCCAAAACGTCGTCGTGTATAATCATATAACAAATAGTACACAAGTTTCGTTTCGAGGGGTGAAAAGATGATTGAGTTTGAAAAACCAATAATAACAAAAATTGATGAAAATAAAGATTACGGTAGATTTGTAATCGAACCACTTGAACGTGGTTACGGAACAACTCTAGGTAATTCTCTTCGTCGTGTACTCTTGTCTTCACTTCCAGGTGCAGCAGTAACATCAATTAAAATTGATGGAGTACTACACGAATTTGATACAATCCCAGGTGTACGTGAAGATGTCATGCAAATCATCCTTAATGTTAAGGGACTTGCTGTGAAATCATATGTCGAAGACGAAAAGATTATCGAGCTTGAGGTAGAAGGGCCAGCAGAAGTTACAGCTGGTGATATTCTTACAGATAGTGATATCGAACTTGTTAACCCGGATCATTATCTTTTTACAATTGCTGAAGGACATTCCTTGAGAGCTACAATGACCGTTGCTAAAAAGCGTGGTTATGTGCCAGCAGAAGGCAACAAAAAAGATGATGCACCTGTGGGTACATTGGCCGTAGATTCAATCTATACGCCAGTTAAAAAAGTTAATTATCAAGTAGAACCTGCCCGTGTGGGTAGCAATGACGGATTCGATAAATTAACTATTGAAATCATGACAAACGGAACAATTATTCCTGAAGATGCTTTAGGTCTATCTGCTCGAGTTTTAATCGAACACTTGAACTTGTTTACTGATTTGACGGATGTTGCTAAAGCAACTGAAGTAATGAAAGAAACTGAAACAGTGAGCGATGAAAAGGTACTTGACCGAACCATTGAGGAACTTGATTTGTCCGTACGCTCATATAACTGTTTGAAACGCGCAGGTATTAATACTGTCTTCGATTTAACAGAAAAATCTGAGCCTGAAATGATGAAAGTCCGTAACCTTGGACGTAAGAGCCTTGAAGAAGTTAAGGTTAAACTTGCTGATTTAGGTCTAGGACTAAAAAACGATAAATAATATAGGAGGACAAAATGGCTTACCGTAAACTAGGACGCACTAGCTCACAACGTAAAGCAATGCTTCGTGATTTGACGACAGATCTTTTGATTAACGAATCAATTGTAACGACAGAAGCACGTGCAAAAGAAATCCGTAAAACAGTTGAAAAAATGATTACTCTTGGTAAACGTGGTGATCTTCATGCTCGTCGCCAAGCAGCTGCATACGTTCGTAACGAAATTGCATCAGAAAACTATGATGAAACTACTGATAAATACACATCAACAACAGCTCTTCAAAAACTTTTCTCAGAAATTGCACCTCGTTATGCAGAACGCAACGGTGGATACACTCGTATTCTTAAAACAGAACCACGCCGTGGAGATGCTGCTCCAATGGCAATTATCGAATTAGTTTAATTTTTATCAATTTTGTTGAGTGTTATGATGATGGAATAACTTTTTAGGATATTCTTAGTCTAGCTCTGGTCTACCGCTAGGATTTTTCCTAGCGGGAACACTCATCATATTGTTAATGTGTAACGCTTGTTTACGAAACGTCTCTATAGATTAGAAACGTTTCGTAAGCAGGCGTTTTGTCATTTTATAAACGCATATCGTTGCTTTTAGGTTTTAATATCAGATGGAATGTATAGAGGAGGCATCACGGGTGTTATAAGGCTATTTAGGAGCTGTAAAGGCGACTAGAGTAGGTAAAAGCTTACTCGAGAATCGTAAGCACCCAATAAGTAGTGATAAACTCCTTTCCGTAAATTTCCGGCAGTAAATTTTTAAAAGCGATTGGATAGTAAAGTTGACGATAAAAATATTTATTCTTCTTATTGTTATTTAAATTGAGGTAAGAGTTGCTAAAAATCCTCTTTTTTGATTTAAACTCCTTGAATTTCAAGTCGTTACCAACAGAACTGTAAAAAAGGGCTAAATTCTCAGAGTAAGTTCTAGGTTACTATGAAATGGCATTTAGTATGAGAAACCCGCATAAAATCGCAGAATTTAGTCTCAGACTAAGTTCTGTTTTTGTTAAAAAGTTGTTATCATAGGAGTTTAGAGTTCAAAAATGAGAAAAAAAAGAGTACACTAAAGCTACTGGCTCTGAGATGTCTCAAAGTAAGTTCTAGGTAACTGGAAATTCGGATGGGACAAGTTCCTTTCTAATTTTTGAGATTTATTGGTTTAGTATTAAGAGTTTACTTGTCCAACAACCTTGGCGACTGTAGGACGTCTTCAGGGTCGATTTTAGTGATACCAAGTAAAGTAGCGATATCTTTCCCATAAGTGAATGTAAAGAGCTCATAAGCAGATTTTCCGTATAGAGCATGTCGTCTGACCCCATTCATATGAGAACAGACGAGGTTGATATCGTCCTGAGTTAAGTTGTCAAAACTTGTTCCTTTAGGGAGAATGTCTCTTAGAAGGGTGTGATTCTTTTCAATACGAGCCTTCTGGTCAGAGCGGTTAGGGTCACAGAAAACGAGTTTTAGCTCACCTCTGATGTCCATTTCACTATCATCCACTCTAGCGAACTCTCCGCCATTGTCGGTTAGAATGACAAGGGAAAATTCGTAGAAGTCTCTATCGGCGTTAAAGAAGTCGTTCTTGATAGTGTAGAGATGCTTAGCGACTTGGGCAGCGGTCTTATTATCAAGAAGTCTGGCAAAGATGAAGTTACAGAAAACGACGTTGAAGGTGAGAAGTCCCTTACCGCCAATTCGTCCAATAACAGTGTCCATTTCAATCCAGGAAGTTAGGCCTTCCTTGGTGAGATACTTCTGGAAAACCTGATAAGATCTTCCGACTTTGTCGCTCTTAGGAATCGGAGGTAGCTGGCTCGTTCTAGGTTTTCTAAACTTAACAACTCGAGGGAAGTCGATAGGTCTAGCAGAGAGATAGCCCTTTTCTAAGTATCGGTAGCTACTGGCTCTAGAAGCAGTTAAGTTATTCGATGAAATGATGTGATTAAGGTGTTGTCCTTTTTTGATAGCAGAGGAGACGATATTATCCATCAGGTAAAATTCTTCCTTGTTAAGAGCGACCCCAGTTCTAGCTTCAGAAAGCTGAGTTTCATAATTGAGCTGAGCTTTTTTAGCGTAATAGAATTGCTTTTTGAAGCCACAGTCCATTCTCTTTTTTTGGCAGTTGTTGCATACGTAAGGCGCTTTTTTAAGGAGTGGGCAAGCATCACAATTGGATTGTACGGCAGTTTCTTTGAAAAAGAGATTCCGACGCCCTTCTTTGGAGATGGTAGAAGGGGCTTTACCGAGTTTAGCTGCAATGGCAGAGAAAGGTTTACGTTGTTCAATTCCCATTTGAATGTCTGTACGGTCTGAGAGAGTTAAATGTTTGTGTTTCATGATAGATACCATACTTGTCCCAAAGTAAGTTCTACCTTATTTTTCTGTCTCAGTCTAATTTCTAGTTTTCAACGACACCTAGAAGTTACTTTGAGATTTAACCACTGTAAAAAAGGTGTAATAGAAAGTAAAAAAAGTATTGACAGGTAGGTATGAAATATCGTATACTAATAAAGCTGTCAGCGATGAATCTGCAAGGGAGTCAGTTGAAAAAACTTTAAAAAAAGGGTTGACAAACGGTCAGGAAGTTGATAGAATAAAATAGTTGTCTCGAAAGAGATGCAAGACCTTTGAGAACTGAATAAGACGAACCAAACGTGAGGGTGATATGGAGACATATTACCCGTCAAAGAAACGAGAAATAAATCTGTCAGCGACAGAAAGACGAGACAGAACAAACAGAAATTAAAGAGAGTTTGATCCTGGCTCAGGACGAACGCTGGCGGCGTGCCTAATACATGCAAGTAGAACGCTGAGGACAGGTGCTTGCACTAGTCTAAGGAGTTGCGAACGGGTGAGTAACGCGTAGGTAACCTACCTGATAGCGGGGGATAACTATTGGAAACGATAGCTAATACCGCATAAAAGTGCTTAACACATGTTAAGAACTTAAAAGGGGCAACTGCTCCACTATGAGATGGACCTGCGTTGTATTAGCTAGTTGGTGAGGTAAAGGCTCACCAAGGCGACGATACATAGCCGACCTGAGAGGGTGATCGGCCACACTGGGACTGAGACACGGCCCAGACTCCTACGGGAGGCAGCAGTAGGGAATCTTCGGCAATGGGGGGAACCCTGACCGAGCAACGCCGCGTGAGTGAAGAAGGTTTTCGGATCGTAAAGCTCTGTTGTTAGAGAAGAACGGTAATGGGAGTGGAAAACCCATTATGTGACGGTAACTAACCAGAAAGGGACGGCTAACTACGTGCCAGCAGCCGCGGTAATACGTAGGTCCCGAGCGTTGTCCGGATTTATTGGGCGTAAAGCGAGCGCAGGCGGTTCTTTAAGTCTGAAGTTAAAGGCATTGGCTCAACCAATGTATGCTTTGGAAACTGGAGAACTTGAGTGCAGAAGGGGAGAGTGGAATTCCATGTGTAGCGGTGAAATGCGTAGATATATGGAGGAACACCGGTGGCGAAAGCGGCTCTCTGGTCTGTAACTGACGCTGAGGCTCGAAAGCGTGGGGAGCAAACAGGATTAGATACCCTGGTAGTCCACGCCGTAAACGATGAGTGCTAGGTGTTAGGCCCTTTCCGGGGCTTAGTGCCGGAGCTAACGCATTAAGCACTCCGCCTGGGGAGTACGACCGCAAGGTTGAAACTCAAAGGAATTGACGGGGGCCCGCACAAGCGGTGGAGCATGTGGTTTAATTCGAAGCAACGCGAAGAACCTTACCAGGTCTTGACATCCCGATGCCCGCTCTAGAGATAGAGTTTTACTTCGGTACATCGGTGACAGGTGGTGCATGGTTGTCGTCAGCTCGTGTCGTGAGATGTTGGGTTAAGTCCCGCAACGAGCGCAACCCCTATTGTTAGTTGCCATCATTAAGTTGGGCACTCTAGCGAGACTGCCGGTAATAAACCGGAGGAAGGTGGGGATGACGTCAAATCATCATGCCCCTTATGACCTGGGCTACACACGTGCTACAATGGTTGGTACAACGAGTCGCAAGCCGGTGACGGCAAGCTAATCTCTGAAAGCCAATCTCAGTTCGGATTGTAGGCTGCAACTCGCCTACATGAAGTCGGAATCGCTAGTAATCGCGGATCAGCACGCCGCGGTGAATACGTTCCCGGGCCTTGTACACACCGCCCGTCACACCACGAGAGTTTGTAACACCCGAAGTCGGTGAGGTAACCTATTAGGAGCCAGCCGCCTAAGGTGGGATAGATGATTGGGGTGAAGTCGTAACAAGGTAGCCGTATCGGAAGGTGCGGCTGGATCACCTCCTTTCTAAGGAAAAGGAACACGTTAGGGACGTCTTATTTAGTTTTGAGAGGTCTTGTGGGGCCTTAGCTCAGCTGGGAGAGCGCCTGCTTTGCACGCAGGAGGTCAGCGGTTCGATCCCGCTAGGCTCCATTAGGATAGAGATATCCTAAAAACTGTCCATTGAAAATTGAATATCTATATCAAATTCCACGATCAAGAAATTGATTGTAAGAATAGTAACAAGAAATAAACCGAAAACGCTGTAAGTATTAAAGAGTTTTTTCTAGTTAAGATATACTAGTAAAAGATAAGGTTAAGTTAATAAGGGCGCACGGTGGATGCCTTGGCACTAGAAGCCGAAGAAGGACGTGACAAACGACGAAATGCTTTGGGGAGCTGTAAGTAAGCGCTGATCCAGAGATGTCCGAATGGGGGAACCCACTAACTAATGGTTAGTATCCATAACTGTTAAGGTTATGAGAAGGAAGACGCA
>NZ_LR134293.1:195000-485000 GCF_900636575.1 Streptococcus canis | reverse complement strand
GTGTATTCGTATTTTTTTAAGTGTGTTATCACGTTCAAGTATTTTCTTGTACTGTTTTTCAATAGCATTTTTTGTAATTGTGAGAGGGCTATTTTGAAACACTTGTAGAGTTAGGCTATCATTGGTAAATTGCTCTAGCAGATGTTTTTGAGATTGCTGCCAATCTTGAAGTTTCTGACTTAATTTTCTATTGATAACAATTCTTCTTGTTCCTGCTTTAGTCTTAGTTGAACTGATATAGCTTACCCCTTTATTAACATATACAGATTTTGTGATATGAATTGTATTAGTTGAAAAGTCGATATCTTGCCATGTTAGTGCCAGTGCTTCTCCAAGTCTTAACCCAGTAAAGAATAGAAGAGTAAATAGTAATTTGATATTGTATTCTTCTGGTTCAAACAGTGTTAGAAACTGTTGAAATTCTTTGACTGTCCAAAACTGCATTTTAGTCTTTTCAATTGGTAATTTTTTGAGTAGCTTTACTGGGTTTGTAGTGTAATATCCTTTTCGCAAGCCGACATCAAAAATCTTTTTAAGCAAAATCATAATTTTATTGATAGTATTTGTGCTTAAGGGGTTATCAGAATTTTGAGCAACTTTTTGCCTAAGGTGTTCTCTAAACTGATAAATGTCTTCATAGGTTAATTTTCCGACATTATCAACTTTTGAAAAATAATTTTTAATGTGTCTATTGTAGTTATTTTCTTGTGTGTTGATATAGCTAATTTTCCGATGATTTATCCTATCTTCTTCTTTTAATAATTCATAGAGCATATAAACAGTTATTTTAGCCCCATAGAAGCGTTCTTTTAGCTCTACACTTCGTAGGTAGTGTTCTGCTTCGGTAGCTTCTTTTTTTGTCTTATAGCCCTTTCTAACAAGTCTACGTTGCTTTAGTGTTATCGGATCAAAACCGTTGCTAATATCAACTATCCAATTACCGTCTTTTCCTTTTCTAATTGCCATATCTTACTCCTTGGGAAGGGGACTGTTCTGAACATCAAAACCAAGTAGTTCGGTAGCTATGGTAGCAGGGATTGTGCCAATTCGCTTGTTCTGATAGACTGTAAAGCCTCGTGTTATCAGTAGTTCTTTTCCTTGGCGGATAATACGTTTAGATGTTCCCTCGGAGAAACCGAGGGCAACTAAGTCATTCTTAGTTACAGTTGCTATCATGTGACTTACTCCTTTATTCATCTAGTTTTATTTTCTTATACTTTACATGATTATCGAAATACTGACCGTCTTTATAGACCTTACTCGTGTATTCCGTTTCATATAGGACGACCGAACTATCGTAGTTAAAATCTTCGTAAGTGTAAAATTTATCTTCATCAGGCTTTTTCAAGTTGCGTGATGATAAATAGGCTTGTTTACCGAAGTTTTCTAATAGCTCTTGGCCGATACCTTTTTCAAAATATTTAGTAACATATCGACCGCGATTTTCTTTGCTATCAACATCAACTTTATTTATCCGTACTGCCCCATGTCCCCAAAGTTCTAATAATTGCTTATGTGGAATATAAGGGACGCTGAATAGCAGAATATGAGCATGCCATGCTCCACGTTTTTGCTTTTCTAATACTGATATGTATCTTAATCGGCTTTTTTTAGTCTTAAATATGTGATAATTAAAGCGTTTGATAAAGGTTTTGAGTAAGTTTTTGAAGTGATTTCTATCGCTGATATTTTCTTTAGTGGTTAAGGTTAGAAATGAAGTATTGTTATCATAATTACAATCTACTAGACGGAGTAAATTCCACTTTGCTTCTAAGCGAGTTTTCTTCATACGTTCAAGACGTTGTTCTTGTTCTTCGGGTGTTAGTTCATCAAATGTTCTGCGTTGCGTTTTTTCTTTATTTTCAGTATTAGCTTCTAAAATGTTTTTTCCTTTTGAAAATATTGGCTTTTCATATTCCCAAATTTCAATATAGGAAGAAGTGCGGACTATTTTTTTATTATATGAGGTCATAAAAAATAGTTCCTTTTAGGCTGGCTTTCGCCAAAAGATTGTCTATATAATAAATAAACTAGGAGGAGCTTTGCTCCTCCTAACTTCTATCATGTGATCCTAAGCACTGCTCCGCTAAACACGCTTCCAGCTTGCCGACCTCCAGTCGGCAGTTTTGCTTAGGTACATGATTAGAAGTTATAAGTAGTGGTACTTTTTAGTAGTCGTATCGAATGCCAGAATTGGTATAGTCTTACTAAGAGACACATGACCATCAATGTAGTAGTGATTATAGTTATCAAAGTAAATTTTACCCAGTACATCACTATCTTTAGCAATTTCTTCTGAATAGATGTGTCCTGCAATAATATCTTTATAAAATTTTCCGATACTTGCAGGGAACTTCTTAGTAAATATATCAGGATTGGAAAATAGTTTCCAGTTTTGTCCTAATTCTTCATCAATTCCAGCATGAACAAATATTTGGTAGTCGGTCTCAAAAAATCGTTCTGTATTAAAAAATTTATCTTTAAGCCAATCCACAATTTCAGGATACTCAGCAATAATATAGTCTTTCATTTTCTTATCAATTTGATTTAGACATTCTTCATCAGAAAAAGATAGGTCTGATATTACTGAATTAACAATAGTTTCTCGCTTATTCTGACTAATGAAGCTGTTAATCGTAGCAGAGGAAGAATATTTTGCAGTCTCTTCCTCAAGTAGCCACTCAACAAAGTATTCTTCATGATTGCCTAATAAAGTGATAACTTGGTCAGGATAATATTTTTCAAGTTCAATTATTTTTGAAATGACTTGCAATGATTGAGAGCCGTTATCGATATAATCTCCAAGCAAAATCAATAAACTGTTCTTATCAGATAAATCTACTTTTGACAGGCTTTCAATAAATTCATCATAATGTCCATGTATATCGGACATAGAGTAATATTTAGCCATAATTTCCTCTAATTGTCTATCTTGCATTTAAGGCATAGATATAAGCCACAAAGCAAGCAAAGTCTCCAATACGTTTTCTATCATCGTTAAATTTTTCAAACCAAGAAACATCATTACCCTGTTCATTTGCCAAACCTTTTAAGAGTTTTAGTTGATAAATCACCTTATTGTGAGTAACAGTTCTTGCTTCATCATTGGCAAGTTTTTCTTCTCTTGAGAGTGTGAGCCATTTGCCACGTGCAGAGGCATATTCTACGCAGAGTAGTACAAATGTTGTCCATTCTTCTTGGAATTCTTTATCAAGCTGATTAGAGGAATTAAGAAGATTAGAATAGATTTGTTCCGCTTCAGAAAATGACATAATCTCCTTTTCATTTTTAAAATCATCGTAGCTAAAAACTTGCATTGTAAAACTCCTTTATATGTTTTTGTTATATTTTATCACAACTATTTTGTTACAGGTAAGACATCAGAGCAAGCAAACCAAAGATTGCCATTGAATTGCCCAACATTTAAATCTTTAAGTACAACAGGACAAGTCTTGTTGTTTGCCATCTCTTGAACAGTAGCAGAAGGTGTTAAAGTATTCACCTTGACTTGTATCATTTCCATAAAGAAATCAGATGTTTCATCTTGGATAGAAACATTCAACCGAAGAGCAGTTGGCTTTCCAGTCTCACGGTCTAGAACCTCACTGTATCCCTTTACAGCTACAAAACGGCTACCTAACAATTCTGCCTTAAGAAAATCATTTAATTTCATGTATACCTCTTTTCTATCATCGCAGAGCGATGAGGAACAGATATTGTTGCTGAAAATCTAGCGAATTTAAGCAACAACATCCGTTGGAATTAGTTTGTTTTTGTTAAATAAAGTTGTAATTCTTTGATAAAGTCAAATTGAGTGATATCAAGATAAGGACTTTCCCAGTATTGTGCTGTCTCCTTGCCTGAACCTTGCATATAAAGATAACCTGCACCTTTTTCTTCGATAGGTTTTAACTTATCAGGAGTAGCCGAACCAAAGACCATGCGGTAGCCCTCACTAGAATTAGCACCAAGAGCAATTCTCAACCCCAAGTTATCTCTAAGGTCGGTATTTAGGGTTTCGGCTCTCATTTGCTGAGCTGACACAAGGATAAATATGCCTGCTTGTCTTCCTAGTAGAATAATTTGTTTAATGCCATCCATAACTTCAACAATAATTTCTTTTGATTTTTTATCAGTTCCTGAAGCTTGAAAAGCTCCCATTTCATCGAAGATGATCCATACTGGTTTGAATCCGTGGTCTGCAAAGTTTGTTCCATATTGGAAGTTATCCCGCATATATTGATATCGTTCATGCATTTCTTCGACTACTAAACGGACAATACGAGCGATATTGTTCGGAGTTGTTGCTACATACTTTTCTCCGAAATAATATGATAAGCTACCTAGGTCAGAATTTTTAGGGTCTGCTATATAGACAGTTGATTGGCGTTTTAAAAATTCTAAAATTAAGAAAGATATCAATACTGATTTCCCACTTCCTGTACCACCAGCAACTAGAATATGAGGGCACTTGACAGGATTATAATTCACACCATATCCTAAATCTATATTAAGACTATCAATCTCTTGCTTCTGGTTGTGAGATTGAAGAACTAACCTATCAGGTTTCTTGTAATAGAAATGATATTCCACAAAATTAGGACGGATAATTTTTTCTTCTAGTTCCAGTTCGAGTACTCCAGCAAGAACATCATCAAGTGATTGTACTTTTTTGCTAAATTCATCACCAGTAATCAGAGCTTTGATAAGGATATGCCCTTTTTGTTTGTCTAGCTCGTATTGCAAGATTGCACTTCTAGAGATTTTTTCATATCCTGAGCTATCTTTATATGTTGTATAAAGATGGTTTGTATTTAATACATACAATAAGCTTTCTCTGATAATTAGGTAATAATCCAAATGATATCTAAAATATTTTAATTGACGATGAAATTTGTATATGACAAATCCTGCTAGAATAAATAAAGGGATTTTAATAAGGTCAGGGGCTCTAATATTTGCAATAATAGTAAGTATAATACAAGTAGAGAAGCCTAATATTGACCAATGAGCTATCTTTAATTTGCTAGTTGAAATAATATAATTTCTTTTTAAGTCAGCGACTTGCTTTGGTTTGAACATAATCAGCACCTCATGGAGAATTATAAAGAAATAGTTGCTGATAAAATCGCATGGTCTGGGTAGCCTACTTGGCTTTTATAATCAGGATTTTTTAAGAATTCCCAAGAATAATTTTCATTTACTATAGGGATATTTGCAAAAATATGGTCTAACTTACAATACTTCCAAGAGTTTAAATCTGATGGAGTATATACAGTTAAGCCTGCCTTGCTCATTATCGACTTAAGTAATGGATAAGAGTAAAACTCTCTAGCTTTTCCTTGATAGGAATGAATATCATCATTCTGTTTGAAAAAACCATTATTAAAGTCACCTAGAATGATGGTATTTTCATGACTTGCAGGCAAATTTGAAATTAGATTATCTAGTTGTATTTTGCGCTCTTTAAAATCTTCAATGATATCTTTCCCACCAGTTTTTATACGAGTACCGACAATATTTAATTCCTTACCAAATATATTTACTGTAACTCGTAAAAAGTTTGGATTACTATCATCATTATCAATGGTAGTGAATTTACTATCAGAAATTAAGGAACTTTTGATAGCTACTAAGATTTCGTTTCCGAATTCAAGAGAACGGTCATCTTCAAAAACCTCATAGCCAATATCCTGCAATCTAGCACAGAATAAATTATGGGATTCTGTCTTGACATACTCTGTCAGACATATAATATCTGCGTTCAATTCTCTTAGTTCAGTTACAACCATATCAGGAATTTGTCTGCCAAGTCCTGAACGCTGATTGATATTCCAAGTAGAAACTGTAAGTTGTGTCATAAAACTGTCCTCCAAAAAATTTAGCAAGAGGAGGAATTCCTCCTGCTAGTCGTCTACTCCGTCAAAGATTTCTCCTTGTTCGTCCTCATCATAATAACTTTCCAATTCTTCATAGAAGTAATCTAAAGCTTCTTGTTCTATTTCATACATAGAGCCACCTCTCTAATCATTTCAAAGGGTAATGTACCCTAAAATTATTTACAAGGGTAGGATATCAGAAAAAAAATACTTTGTCAATGATTTTTGTGTAAAAATATATTTTTGGGGTACAGTTAGAGAAGTAAAAAAATCCAAAGAAATGTTATTTAACACTCCTTTGGATTTCATTTTTGCTATCTGCTAAAATATCTTGAAGTTTATCGTAATTAACTGGTGCAACTATTTTTTTTAATTTTTCTTCTAAATGCTCAAAATGTTCGGAAACAGATAATATTTCAGTTTGTCTAAACTTTTCATCTCTCCTTAGTAAGATTGCTGCTTTACAAATTAGTTTAACTGTTACGCCAATTGTTACAGACCGAACTGGTAGATATTTAGGAAGTTCAATTTTTAAATTTCTAATTCCTCGGTCAGTTTTTTCGTTGATTTCAGCTTTAATCTTTACTCCATAGCCTTTTGAATATTCTATATTGTGTAAGGGGATTGTATGTGTATCCTCACTAATTTGTAACCAATTGTTTAGATTTTTTGTTTCTTCGAATGCTTTTGATAGAACTATTCCCCTAGTAACTGCTCCAGTTATCTCTTTGGAGTAAATTTCTTCTAATAGACT
Source organism: Streptococcus canis (assembly GCF_900636575.1). Lineage (NCBI taxonomy): Bacteria > Bacillati > Bacillota > Bacilli > Lactobacillales > Streptococcaceae > Streptococcus > Streptococcus canis. The sequence goes on along the minus strand of NZ_LR134293.1, from coordinate 478,367 downwards.
AATGTAATACATGCACTCACTAGATACTCTAGCTTGAAATTCCATGATTGCCCCCCCTAAATCATTTAGTACCTTAAAATCATTATATCGTAATGATACAGATTAGTAAATCAAAATCTATTTTAGGTTTTCAAAATTCAAGTGAAAAAATATAATTCCTAAAAAGTTACTAAAGATAAAAAAATCCACCGTTTTTACGATAGAGGTAATTTCATAAAATGCTGGTTTGACTGGGTTCCTATTCATATAAACCCACGTGAACCAAACTCAAAATCCAGTGCCCTCACGGGCGTGCCGGTTCGACCCCGGCCGCCGGTATAGCTTAAGTTGAAAAGACAAGGTTTTTAGCCTTGTCTTTTCTTTTGTGTTTTATACTGTTTTTTGGCTCTTTGTCAACTGTAGTGGGTAGATGAAAAGCTAACATCTTGAGAGGACCAGATTGGTCTTCTCTTTTTTCATATTTAGAGTGATTAATATTCTGGTTTTAAAGTTTTCAAAGTTCCGAAAGCCAAAAGCATTGCGCTTAATGACTTTAATGATGTTGTTGGTTGCTTCCAATTTTGCATTTGAATAGGGTTGTTCCAGTGCATTCTCGATTTTATCTCTGTCCTTGAGAAAGGTTTGGAAAACCGTACGAAAGATTGGATTGCCCCCCTTCATTTCTTAGTCAATGAGTTCAAAAAAGCATTGGCTATTCTTTTCTTGGAAATGAAAGAGTAAGAGTTGATAAAGGTCGTAGTAATAACGAAGTTCATCCGAGTAATCAAGGAGCTTCTCAACGATTTCTTGATTGGTTAAGTGCATTCGAAAAGTAGGCCGATAGAAGCGTTTATCGCTGAGTTTACGGCTATCTTGTTGGATGAGTTTCCAGTGACGCTTGATGGCACGGTACTGATGAGATTTGCGGTCCATGGTGTTCATGATGGCAATTCTAGTTCGATTCATTGCACGGTTGAGGTGCTGGATAATGTGGAAAGGGTCAAGCACAATTTGAGCATTTGGAAATAACTCTTTAGCTAAGGAATAGTAGGGCGCAAACATGTCCATGGTAATCCATTTGACCTTTTCACGGACGCTTCTTTGGTAACGTAGGAAGTGATTTCTAATGATTGCCTGTGTTCGACCGTCTAGAATAGCGATAATTTTGTTGGTTGTGTAATCTTGAGCGACAAAACTCATCTTCCCTTTTTGAAAGGCAAATTCATCCCAAGATAAGACTTCGGGCAATGACGTTAAATCAGTTTTGAATTGGAACGTTTTGAGTTGTCTAATGACTGTCGAAGTTGAGATAGTCAGTTGCTCTGCGATGTCAGTGAGGCTACGTTTTTCCATCAAGAGTTGGCTGATTTTGTGATTAATCATGTAAGGGATTTGATAGTTTTTCTTGACTAAAGATGTTTCTGCCACCAAGACTTTACGGCAATTTTGACACTGGAATCGTCTCTTTTTCAGACGAATCAATGTTTTATAACCAACTGACTCAAGATAAGGGATTTTAGATGGTTTTTGAAAGTCATATTTACTCATTTTGGCCTGATATGCTGGACAGTTTGGTGCAGGGTAATCCAGTAGGGCTAGCACCTCAGAGTGAGTCTCCAGATGAATGACTTTAGTACTTTGAACATTTGGGTCTTTTACTTTCAAGAGATTTTTGGTAAGATTAATGTGTTCCATATGAGTCCTTCTAATGTGAGTTTCGTCGCTTTTCATTATAAGTCATATGGGACTTTTTTGATACACTCAAAAAGCCCTATAACTTCTTTGGTGGTTTTACCCACTACAGAAATTATAGAGCCGTTTTTTTGAGTTACCCCAAAATTCCATTTTCTAAAAACTATCGTCCAATTTATTAGCCAGCGTCTTCTGTTTACTAAGATATAAATGTGAGTAAGTATTAAGTGTAGACGTAATTGAAGCGTGTCCTAGGTGTTGTTTACTACCAAGCCATTTTCACTTTGTTTGATGGATAAATGAAGAAGTGTGAGAGTGACGAAAATCGTGGATTCTAATTTTTTTAAGGTTAGGATCTCTTTTTAATATTGTTTTATAACACTTTTCAGTACTATTCTTAGTTATAACAATCGGTGAGTGTGGACAAGTAGCTAATCCCTTTGCTGATATAAATAGATTTTGTAATGTGAACTGTTTGAGTGGTGAAGTCTATATCATTCCATGTTAATGCTAATGCTTGGCCAAGTTGCATTCCAGTAAAGAATAGACAAGTAAATAATAAGTGATAATTGTATTTTTCTGGTTCAAATAAATTTAGAAACTTTTTAAATTCTTCGATTGACCAATAATTAAGTTGGACTTTTGCAATTGCTGGATTCAATATATTGAGGTGAAAGACCAAGTGCACTAGTTAAGCTACGACTGGTAAATTCAATACAAGCATGAATGTGAGGTTTTACTGGCTTATTACCATGCTTAATATTATTCTTTGGAAGATGCACTTTAGGGGCTCAAACTAATAACTAGGTCACTATAAAAGCATAATTTAGATAGATAGTGTGAAGTGTATAACGTTAAGGTTACTACCTCACTACTCAAGGAAATGGCATTGAGACTGAATATTGTTTCTTGTCAAAGGGACTTTTTGTTGATATAATTAACCAGTAAAATATAAACTGGTTATCAAAAGGAGTTTTTTTATAAACCATGAAAGAAATAGACATTCTTTATATTTGACAGGCATCTTGCTTACTTGTAGTCTAGCATTAACTGCCTGTCATTCAACGTCTCAGACTAATCAATCACAAGATTCTAAAAGTTACCAAAAGACTACTAAAACAAAAAAGCCAAGGCATAAAAAACTCTCTAAAAAGGGAATGCGTAAGGATATTTCTGGTATAGATAAGCCTACTGATGATGGTTTTTTGTTAACGGATGAGTCACAGATTGAGAGCAAAACAGATACAGGAATTATTGTGAAGCATGGCGATCACAAGCATTTTTTCTTTTATTCAGATTTAAAAGGAACCAAATGGGACTATTTGATTCCTAAAGATTACAAGGGTCATGTCAGTCCTAAAGCTATTAATGCTGGTCATAATAATAGCCAAGGATTTTTGGGTCAAACTGAAGATGGCTATGTTTTTAATCCTAGTGATATAGTTTCAGAAGATGCTAATGGTTATACTGTTCGTCATGGCGACCATTATCATTATATTTTGAAGTCAACTTTAGGAACATCAACTCTACGACAAATTAGTAGAAATTCTTACTCTATCCCATCAGTGCCACCAGTTATACACCAAAAAGGTGGCGGAGTATCAGGTATTGACTTTAGAACAAGTGATGGGTTCTTATTCGATGGAACCAATATTAGTGGTGTGACAAGTACCGGAATTTTAGTAAAACATGGGAATCATTTACATCCCATCAGTTTTGATGTTTTGCAACAGAGTAAGTGGTCTTATTTAGTTAATCAATACAAAAACCAGTCTAAAGACGAGCATACTCCTACCCTAACGCAGGAAGAGGCTGATTTTCAAGTAAAACGCGCTTATTTGGCTAAAGAACTTCATGTAGAAATTTCACAGATTAAGAAAGTCGTAAATGAAGGCAAAGTGGGGCTAGAGTATCCTCATGGTGATCATACTCATGTGGTTTTTTTGAGTGAACTTGATATTAATAAGCCTTTTGAAAGTCCAGAAGATCATATTATGAGACAAGAAGCAGGCGAAAGTATTGAGCAAAGAAAAGAAAGACTGATAAAAGAGTACATGGAGCGTTTCAAGGTTAAGCGTGAAGACATTACTATTGATGGCAATTATATGAGTGTTCGTCACGGAGATCATGCCCATGTTTATAAAATTGATCCTAATTTACCTGATGATCCTGAGCGTGATGTTAAGACCGAAACGACAAATCTTGATGTTGAACAGCAGCTTGTTTATGGTCCATTTTACACGGAGGGTTCAGCTGAAAGCTTAACTCGTAAAGGAGTTTATCAAAAGTATAATCCAAAAGGCCTCCAAAATATTAAAAACTTTGTTTTACTGACATTTAGTACGAATAGTGATTATGGTAATTTACTAGTAGATGGTCACAAAACCAAGAGAGTATATTATTTAGTTCGCAAAGACTTGAATTGGGAAGATTTGAATATTCAGCGACCAGATGCTGTTAAAGATGAAGGTCGTGTCTTTAAAGGTTGGACTAATGAACTCCCAACTTCTGGTAAAATGGAAAGAGAACACCGTTCTTTTTACGTTGATTTTGATAGAAATAAAAAACAGCCGACTAAAAACGTCTATGGTCCAGAAGATGATGTTTCGGAGATTGATTTAGAAGGATACGTTCCAATTAAATATACTGTGCTACAAAATGGTAGTGTTAAGCTTGGTGATGTTACTCAAGGAGGATTTAGCTACTATGTTAAGCCTGGCTTGACATGGAAAGAAGCTTGGGAAAATGGTCTTAAGGAACCGACTCCTATTCCAAATGATAATTATGAATTTATTGAGTGGCGTCATATCTCTTTTGATGGAAGAAATGCTGATGATAAAGTAAGCACTACGATTAGCATGGCTGCATTTGGAACGACTAATCTAAAAATTGGACCTTATTTTGCAAAAAATCCAGATAATCCAACGGATATTCATGATCCAAGCAGACACCCTAATTATTTTTGGCATGATCCCAAAAATTATGTTGCCATAGCTTTTAAAGCTGGAAATGGTGGAGAGCTAGTCTCACCAATCGGAAGAGGAAAGAGCTTAGTTTACTTAATTAGGAAGGGAACAAGCCTTTCGGAAGCGAAAGTGTTACCGCCATCAACTCAACCTCAAAAGGGGTATAGACAGGATTATTCTCACATCATTGTGTCAGAGGCCGACTATCATGCTCCTGTGACGGAAGATAAGGTTTATAACATTTTATTTAAGAACATTGCTGATGACAATGATACAGATGATACCAATGCTTCTGATAGCTGGCTTGATGAGTTTTTATCACCAAGTTCGACTTCTGACGAGACAGTAGCTGAGCCAGGCGAAGAAAGGGCGCCAGAAGCCTTAAATAGCAATAAAGATGAGGTAGAAAGTCCAGAGGTTGATCATTCTGTGGCAAATCCGATGCCTTACGAGGGAAACTAGCAAAAGATAAAGCAATCTAGTCAACTAAAGCAGCTCTAGTTTCGAGAACGGAAAACTGACCTAGCCTAATGATGAAAATGAAGAGAGACATCTCATCTCAGAATAAGTGAACTGGCTCATGAAGGAACTTCTGATCAGTTCTACCATAACACTTAAAAAGCCGTGATTTCTATTGAAATCATGGCTTTTTTCGCTTGGCTCTAACTTCTCCGCAGCTAAGTTTCTGACCTAATGTAAGCACAGCTACGAGGGGAAATGAGCGACTTGGTTTACCAGTTCAGAAAAGTGAAATCTGATAAAATCATGAGCTTGAAGATATATATATATATATATAATGTTACTTGATAATTTGAGGAAAAATGGAGAAATGATCAATGAGAAAAAACATGTCCCTATGTCGTCGTGTCGTTGGTACTAGCTTGCTGGCAATTACCTTGCTTGGAATGTCTAGTGTTGGGGTAAATAAGGTAGCAGCTAATACTGTAAATCAAAATAATTTGTCAACCCTTAGTACAATCATAAATGAACTTCCTAAGGTTCAAACGATACCGGGTCCAGGTCGGTTAGTTGTTGGAAATACTTATAAGACTTATGATATTTATGAATATTTAGAAAAACTTGAAAAATTTTTGAAAAAATATATGGCAGAGGAGTATGATGTTCATCAGAAAGTTGATGTAAATATTATGGGTTTACAGGAAGAGATTAAGGAGAACCAAGGAGTCCCTGGACCTCCAGGTCCTCGTGGAGAGAGAGGCGAAATGGGACCACAAGGACCACGTGGTGAAAAAGGAGAACCAGGAGAACAAGGTAATCATAACTCTCCTGATATAATCATTCCTCAGAAACCACAAATGCTCCCTTCCGACAATAGTAGCTTAAACAAGGATCTTGCTAGTGATAAAAAGGAAGTAAAAGTTCCTAGTAAATATGTGAGTGTAAATAAAGAATTGCCTATGAGTGGTGAAAAGAGTAATCCATTTTTCACGACAGCTGCACTGGCAGTATTAGCAACAGCTGCTACAACTGCAGTTAGAAAAGGTAAAGAAAACAATTAAAAATACTGTTATTTCCAAACAAGCCAACTGTGATAAGCTAGCTTTTTGAATTATGTGATTGTTAATTATCAATTCAAGTGAAGTAATGAAAAATTATTTATGTGAATTATCGTAAGTATCCCGTAACGAGGAGTATTGAAAAAGGTTCCAAAGTCAAATCAGACTCTGGAACCTTTTTCCACTTACAATTTTCCTTGTATGGTTTTAGACCAAGGTAAATAGGTCTACAAAATGTTCTTATTTGCGAGGGAGTCCTTGTTAGGAAGATGCTTTAGAAAGCTGTGTATATTTCTTAGTATTGATATTTTTGAATATAGGAGCTAAAAATTGTTAACTTTTGTCTATTAGTGAGTCTGTGTTTTGTGTTATAATTAACTTAATATTAATAGGTTGTTAGTAAGTATAAAGGAACTTTCTAATTATTTGATAAAAGATAGTAACTGTTAGATAAAGTATCGTTTTAATCAATAACATTAGACATGAGTAAATATTTTGAAGTAGGAAAGGATTAATCATATGAAAGAACATAAGTTATTGCCAACTATTAGTTTAGTGTTAAGTTTTATTTCTTTATTAGATCACTTTACGCCATTTATTGCTTATGGTTATATTTACCTTCCGATTGTAGCTGTTATTATAGCTATTTTGAGCATTTTTTATAATTTTGAAAATCGGAAAAATGTAACTTGGCTTGCACTTGTGGTTTCATTACTGGCATTGGCTGTAGCCTTTTATTTCTACTATTATCCTAGAATAATTCCCTATTAATTCTAGACATTGGAAGCCATTTATATAGTTCTAATAGTGTTGGTGATTGTTTTAGGAGAAAATAGTATGAAAAAACTACTTGTTGGAGCATTATTCTTATCATTTTTTCTTGTAGGTTGTCAGTCAGTATCTACTAAGGAAAATAATGGTTATATTAGGATGTCTAACATGACAGATAGCAGTAGTAGGCATGAAGTAGAAGTTGCTTTGAAAAAGAATTTAAAATCTGAAAATGTCGACGAGTTTCTTGAAGGAGTTACTGATTATAACGAAACAATAAAGCAAACTAGTCTGAACAAAGGTTTTACAAAAACTAAGCACCCCAAATATGATTTACCTAAGATTAGTAAGCTATGGACGGCTGAAAAAGGTGATTTTATTGGTACAAATTGTAGAATCAATACCTTTATGTTGTTAAAAGGCAATCTTAGTATTTCAAAAGGGAAAATAGATGACTCTCTATTATTTCTAGATGAGGAAGCTATTGCTAGGGGGAAGATTTTTCATGAGCAAGACACTGAAACATTTAAGCAATTATTTTCAAGAGTAAAAACAAATGGAACTAAAAACATAGCTGTGCATGCGTCAAAAATGAGAGATCATTTCTCTAAGGTAAGATTTGATGATAAAGTAAAAATGATTTCTGTAGTTCTTCATGATAATTTAGATGGTGATTATCTTTTTATTGGGCATGTGGGGGTGTTGACAAAAATTAAAGATAAGTATCTGTTTGTGGAAAAGCTATCATTTGAATCGCCATTTCAAGCGATTACATTTAATAGTAAAGAAGAATGTTATCGCTACTTATCTACAACTTATAAAGATTATCAAGACGAGACAACGGCAGTACCATTTATTATGGAGAATGATCGGTGGGTAGGTTAATCTAGATGATAATTATGCTAGTGAATAAAAGGCCTATATTATTAGTCATACCCATGTAAATTAGTTACTTAAAAATGACTAACGTTTCAAAAACATTAGATTATTCAGTTGATTTCTAGCCTTCAACTCTTATGAACTCAAGGATTTCTGACTTTTAAAAACTCTTGGTAGCACTCAAAATTCAGTGTCCTCACGGACGTGCCCGTTTGACCCAGAACGCTGGCATAGCTTAAAAGATAAGGTTTCTTGACCTTGTCTTTTTTGTTGGTTTGGCTGTAGGTATGTGGCACAGTCTTTTATCTTACTGATAAGGTCTATTTAATGCGTTAGGTTTGTGGTATGATGAACATGAATGAGTATTCAAGTGTTTATGCCTTATGGGAGGGATACCGATAAAGCTTTGAACAAGGTTTGTTACTACTAGGTGCTTTTGTAGCTAGTAGGAAGACAGTTAAGGATTGATCTATTGTAGCTAATGTTGGAGGTTAATGGTGGTCGAATTTTGGGATATTTACACTGCTGATCGGGTGGAGACGGGCCGGGTGATGGAGCGTGGTTCTTCGTTTAAGCAAGGGGATTATCATTTGGTGGTGCACATCTGTTTGTTCAATGACAAAGGTGAGATGCTGATTCAGCAACGACAAGCAGATAAAGCTGGTTGGCCAGGACTTTGGGATGTGACGGTTGGTGGAAGTGCCCTTGCTGGGGAGACAGCTCAGCAGGCTGCTATGCGTGAGCTTGAGGAAGAATTAGGTCTTTCTCTAGAGCTGACTGGGGTGAGACCTCATTTCACTATTAATTTTGGTGAAGGATTTGATGATACATTTTTAGTTCAGGCCTCTGTGGAGTTGGAGAATTTGGTTCTTCAGGAGGAAGAAGTTCAAGCAGTTCGTTGGGCTAGTTGTGATGATATTTTAGGTATGATTGATGAGGGGTCTTTTATTCCTTATTTGAAGAGTAAGATACACTTGTGTTTTGATATGGTTGGTCAGTACGGGGCGCATCAATTTCAGGAGAAATAATTTTTTGTTTTTCTAAGTTAATTTTTTATTATTTTCTTGTTATTGTGAAATAATTTAATTCAATTTGTTTGCAATTGCTTTCTTTTTCTCTATAATAGTAATGTTAGAGATTTTGTGTGATATAGGGGGCTCTCATGACAATTCCTGTTTTTTTGGAATTAGTTGAAATCAAAGCAAAAACGGCTAGTATCCTTCCTTTCCTTATTGGTCTTTGTTTTAGTTACTACTACTATGGGGCTATTCATCTTTGGTTTGTGATTTTGTTTTTTATTTCCATGTTGTTGTTCAATATGTTTGTGGATGTTTGGGATAATTACAATGATTACCTACGTGCATATGATAGCGATTATCAACAAGAAACCAATATTATTGGTAGGGAGAAGCTTTCTTTGACGGTTGTCAGGAGGCTGATGCTCGTTTTGTTTGTGGTTTCTGTTGTGATTGGTTTTGTGCTAGCTTGGTTGGTGGGATGGCCTTTGCTACTGATGGGTGGCTTTTGTTATGCTGTGGGCATTTTGTATTCTGCAGGGCCAAGACCTCTGTCTAGTTTGCCTTTAGGTGAAGTTTTTTCGGGCTTTACTATGGGTTTCATGATTACTTTAATCTGTGTTTATTTGAACACTTATCAACAGTTTAGTTGGGATTGGCAGCGCTTAGCTAGTATTTTTTTGATTTCTCTTCCTAATACCTTATGGATTGCTAACTTGATGTTGGCCAATAACCTCTGTGATAAGGAAGAGGACGAACGTAATCACCGTTTTACTCTAGTCCACTATACGGGAACTAGAGGAGGCTTATTATTATTTTCTCTGAGCAATATTTTAGCTCTTTGTGCAATTGTGTTAGCATTTCTTTTTGGACTTGCTCCAGCTACTATTTTATTGACCTTGTTATTGATTCCGTTTATCTATAAACAGACCAAGCTATTGTGGTTGAAACAAATTAAAAAAGAGACGTTTAGCTGTGCGATTCGTATTTTGGCTTTGGGTTCTACTCTACAAGCCTTGACTTACGTTATCGGTATTATTTTATAGAGGAGACATGTAACAATGCAAGAAGTCTTAGTTTTAGGCGCAGGCTATGCTGGCTTAAAAGCAGTGCGACAATTACAAAAACAAAAAGATGATTTTCACATTACCTTGATTGACCGCAATAGTTATCATTATGAGGCGACAGAACTTCATGAGGTGGCAGCAGGGTCACATTCGAGGGACAAAATTTCTTATCCGATTTTGGATGTTATTAATCCTGATAAGGTGACTTTTTTACAAGATGAAGTGGTGCAAGTTGATCGTGATGCTCAGACGGTAACCGTTAAGCAAAATGGGGCTTTGGCTTACGACTATTTGATTGTGTCATTAGGTTTTACGTCAGAAACCTTTGGTATTCCTGGGGCACAAGAAAATGCACTTCAGATGGTCAATATTGATACGGCTGAAGCTGTTCATGAGCATATTTTAAAAACGGTGGCGAGTTACCGCGAGACTAAAGATGAGACTTCTCTTCGTCTGTTGATTTGCGGGGCTGGGTTTACAGGAATTGAATTGGCAGGTGCCTTTGTGGATGAACGTCACCGCTATGCCGAACTTGCTGGTGTTGCTCCTGAGCAGATTGAGATTATTTGTGTGGAAGCAGCTAATCGTATTTTACCAATGTTTGACGATGCTCTTGCTCAGCATGGGGCTGATTTATTAAAGAAACTCGGTGTGAAGTTGATGCTTGGCTGCACGATTAAAGACATTCAATCTGGTCAGGTATGCTACGCGGCTGGCTCTGAGGATAGTAGGTTACACACCATTGCTGCTGGGACAATTATTTGGACTACGGGTGTGAGTGGTAGCCCAGTAATGGGGCAGTCTGGATTTAATCAACGTCGTGGACGTGTGATGGTAAATAGTGATTTGCGTGATCCTGATTATGACAATGTTTATGTGATTGGAGATGTGTCAGCCTTTATGGACACGTCTTGTAACCGTCCGTTCCCAACGACTGCACAAATTGCAACACGCATGGGAACACATGCGGCTAAAAATGTGCTCCATCAATTAAGAGGGGAAGCGACAGAAGACTTTAGCTATCAACCTTTGGGAACAGTGGCATCGGTAGGAAATACACGTGCCTTTGGTTTGGTTGGTAAGCTGCCAGTGAAGTCTTATCCTGCTTCTGTTATTAAAAAGAGTATCATGAACAAGTCGCTGTTGGATATTGGAGGCTTGAAGGAGTTATTGGCTAAGGGGCGTTTTGACTTGTACCATTAATAAAATAGTCTGCTCTGCGATTTCCTATACTAGGAGTGGTCGGCTGAGCAGATGATACTTGTGGTTAAGTTACGGCTAATCGGTCTGAACCGATTTGAAACGGGAGGAATTTTATGACTATTGAAGCGTTGGCGCGTTTTCAATTTGCGATGACAACTATTTTTCACTTTTTCTTTGTTCCTTTTTCGATTGGAATGTGTTTAATTGTTGCTGTTTTGGAAACCTGTTATGTGGTCACTAAAAATGAGGACTACAAAAAATTGACAAAATTCTGGGGTAATATGATGCTCTTGAGTTTTGCGGTCGGAGTTGTAACGGGGATTATTCAGGAATTTCAGTTTGGAATGAACTGGTCAGATTATTCACGTTTTGTGGGGGATATTTTTGGAGCACCTCTTGCAGTTGAGGCCTTATTGGCTTTCTTTATGGAATCAACCTTCTTAGGACTCTGGATGTTTACCTGGGACAATCAAAAAGTCAGCAAGAAAGTGCATTTGAGCTTTATTTGGTTGGTTGTCTTTGGTTCTTTGATGTCTGCGATGTGGATTTTGATTGCCAATAGCTTTATGCAGCATCCTGTTGGTTACACCATTGAAAATGGTCGTGCTCAAATGACAGACTTCTTTGCGCTGATGACGAATCCCCAATTTTTCTATGAATACAGTCATGTGATTACGGGTGCTATTACCATGGGTGGTATCTTGGTTGCAGGGATGTCAGCTTTCAAATTATTGAAAAAAGAGACTTTGAAAGACACAACAGTAGCTCTGTACAAAAAATCTGTTCGGATTGGTCTAGTCATTTCACTTTTTGGTTCTTTGGCAGTTATGGGAGCAGGGGATTTGCAAATGAAAGCTTTGCTTCATGATCAGCCTATGAAATTTGCTGCTATGGAAGGTGATTATGAAGATTCTGGCGATCCGGCTGCCTGGACAGTTGTTGCTTGGGCTAATGAGGCAGATAAAAAACAAGTGTTTGGGATTAAAGTACCTTACATGCTAAGTATTTTGTCTTATGGCAAACCCTCTGGTGCAGTTCCTGGAATGAACACTGCTAATAAAGACTTGGTTAAAAAGTACGGGGAACGCAACTATTTTCCTATGGTTAACCTCTTGTTTTACAGTTTCCGTTTGATGGCTGGTTTTGGGATGTTAATGCTTGGGGTATCCGTACTTGGTTTATTCTTGACACGAAAGAAAAAGCCAGTGCTTTATCAACACAAGTGGCTGTTACGCGTTATGGCATTGACTACCTTTGCACCATTTATTGCTAATACACTTGGTTGGATTATTACTGAGCAAGGGCGTTATCCTTGGACTGTTTATGGCTTGTTTACGATTAAAGATAGTGTGTCACCTAATGTTTCTGTGGCATCACTCTTAGTGTCAAATAGTGTTTATTTTGTCTTATTCAGTGGGCTTGGTGCGATGATGGTAAGTTTAGTGATTCGAGAATTGCATAAGGGTCCTGAACACGAAGAGGCGCACTTACCAGTAGCCAGTCAATCTTCTATTGATCCATTTGAGAAGGGGGCATATTAAATGACGGCATTACAATTCTTTTGGTTCTTTCTTATTGGTCTCTTGTTTGCAGGTTTTTTCTTCTTAGAAGGATTTGATTTTGGTGTTGGGATGGCTGTGCAGACCTTGGCTCATAATGAGCATGAAAAAGACCAGATTGTCGAAACTATCGGCCCTGTATGGGATGGTAATGAGGTTTGGTTGTTAACGGCAGGCGGTGCTATGTTTGCCTCATTCCCTTATTGGTACGCTTCTTTATTTAGTGGCTATTACTTGATTCTACTAATCATTTTGTGTGGTTTGATTATTCGTGGGGTTTCCTTTGAATTTAGACACAAGGTTCCAGCAGAGCAAAAAAACATCTGGAATTGGACCTTAACCATTGGTTCAGCCCTTGTGCCATTCTTCTTTGGGCTTATGTTTATTAGCTTGATTCAAGGTGTGCCTCTTGATGCTAAGGGGAATATGATGGCTCACTTCGGGGATTACATTAATCTCTTTTCACTTGTTGGCGGGGTGGCCGTGTTACTCTTGTCTTACTTGCATGGTTTGAACTACATCAGCTTAAAAACGACTGGTCCTGTTAGAGACCGTGCTCGTAATTATGCAGCCTTTTTATACTGGGTCTTGTACCTTGGTTTGCTTGTTTTTGCCCTCCTCTTGTTCCTTAAAACAGATTTCTTTAGTCAACATGCTTTAGGGACACTCGTTTTATTAGTAGTGATTGTGGCTTTGTCCCTTTTTGCGCATGCTAGTGTCTTTAAGCAACATGAAATGTCTGCTTTTCTAGCAAGTGGGCTTACCTTTGTTGCTTTGGTTGCGCTCTTGTTCCAAGGACTTTTCCCAAGGGTAATGATTAGCTCCATTAGTTCGAAATACGATTTGTTGATTCAACATGCGTCATCGTCACCTTATACTCTTAAAATCATGTCTATTGTGGCGATTAGTCTAGTGCCATTTGTTTTGGCCTATACTGTTTGGGCTTACTATATTTTTAGAAAACGTGTTAGCCTTCCAGTGATTGTGACAGGAGACAAATAATGCTAGATAAAGCGGTTATGCGCTTGTCAGGTATTCATAAGATTATGGGATTGCTTGTGGGGCTGGATGTTCTTCAGGCAATCTTTATTATCGGACAAGCTTATTTTTTAAGTCGTGCTATTACTGGTTTGTGGCAAGGAGAAGTTCTATCAACGCAATTACCTGCAGTATTGTTGTTTATGCTATCTTATGCGGGTAGGCATGTCTTAACTTATTTCAAAGATGAGTGTTTGGATCACTTTGCCAGACGAGAATCCAGTCAGCTAAGAAAGCAATTATTAGGAAAATTATTTGAACTTGGTCCCCACATTGTTCAAGAAGAAGGCACTGGGAATGTCATCACCATGGCACTTGATGGCATTGGGTTAGTCGAAAACTACCTCCATCTGATTTTGAGTAAAATGATTAAGATGAGTATCATTCCTTGGTTTATTCTCGCAGTTATCTTTTATTTGGATTGGGAATCTGGCTTGGTCTTATTGCTGGTCTTTCCTTTGATCATTGTGTTTATGATTGTTTTGGGATTTGCAGCGCAAGCAAAGGCTGATCGTCAGTATGCTTCTTATCAACTGTTGTCTAATCATTTTTTGGATTCGTTGCGCGGCATTGACACCTTGACATTTTTTGGTATTAGTAAGCGTTATGGCAAAAGCATTTATCGGAGTAGCGAAGCTTTTCGTAAGGCAACCATGAGTAGTTTACGGATTGGGATTTTATCCACTTTTGCCTTGGATTTCTTCTCAACCTTATCGATTGCCATTGTTGCTGTCCTTTTGGGGCTTCGTTTGATTAAAGGGGAGATTTTACTCTTTCCAGCCTTGACGGTGCTGATTTTGTCGCCAGAATATTTTTTACCAGTACGTGATTTTTCTAGCGATTATCATGCGACTTTGGATGGTAAAAATGCCTTTCAGGCTATTCAGAAGATTCTTAATCGTCCAAGTCATCGTAAGGCGCAACTAGAGCTTCCAAGATGGAGTGCAGACAGTCAGTTGGTCTTGGATAATGTTGCCATTCAGTACGGGTCTAAAAGTTTACTAGAAGGAACTCATTTTACCGTTAGTGGTTTTCAAAAGGTTGGTATTATTGGCATGAGTGGTTCAGGGAAAACGAGTTTGATTAATCTGCTGAGTGGTTTTTTAGAAACGATTGCTGGTCAGATTCGTTTGGGAGATCAAGTGCTTGATAACCTTGATCAGGAGACTTGGCGTCAGCAGTTATTGTATATTCCTCAAAACCCATATGTTTTTGAAACTAGTCTCAGAAACAACATAACCTTTTACACGCCAGATGCTGGTGAAGATGAGGTTTTAGAAGCCATTCGGGTGGTTGGTTTGGAAGAATTGGTAACAGAATTGCCAGACGGTTTGGACACACGTATCGGAAATGGAGCAAGACCCCTAAGTGGCGGTCAGGCACAACGGATTGCCCTAGCGCGTGCTTTTTTGGATAAAAGCCGTCGGGTTATGATTTTCGATGAACCGACAGCTCACCTTGATATTGAGACAGAACTGGAATTGAAAGAAAAAATGATTCCTTTAATGGAAAATCGTCTGGTCTTTTTTGCAACTCACCGGCTGCATTGGCTCAATCAGATGGATGTGATTTTGGTGCTTGAAGATGGCCGCTTGGTTGAAATGGGAGACTATGATAGTCTTATGGGACAAAAAGGCCAGTTGTATCAGTTGACAGCAGCTATGGGAGGTGATGTGTGATGAAAATTCCCTTACGTGATGCCCTGAAGCATGATGACTGGGTAAAACCTTATTTGAAACAGTACCGAGTCCCACTGATTTTAGCCTTGTTTTTAGGATTTTGTACCTTCTTTTCAGCTGCGGCTTTGATGTTTAACTCTGGCTTTTTAATTAGTAAATCGGCTTCTTTGCCGACCAATATTTTACTGGTTTACATTCCCATCGTTTTGACCCGTGCCTTTGGAATTGGTCGTCCTGTTTTTAGATACTTGGAGCGATTGACGAGTCATAATTGGGTATTGAAAATGACCTCTAAACTTCACCTAAAACTTTACAAAGCGATTGAACAGGACGCTGTTTTTATGAAACGTGATTACCGTTTGGGTGATGTCATGGGGTTACTTGCTGAAGACATTAATCATCTTCAGAACCTTTACTTGCGAACAATTTTTCCAACCATTATCGCCTGGTCACTCTATTTTGCTATTATTATCGGACTTGGCTTTTTCTCTCCTTTCTTTGCGGTTGTGATGGCACTCTATTTTTTGATTAGTTTAGTGCTCTTTCCCTTGTGGTCAGTGTTGGTTAATGGAGCCAGACAAAAGCGGGAAAAGGCTTTGAAGAATACACTCTATACAGACCTAACTGATAATGTCATGGGAATTTCTGATTGGATTTTTAGTCAACGGGGGCAGGATTACGTGCAGTTGCATGAAGCGTCACAGGCAGACTTGCAAGCTGTGCAGCAGCAAATGCGTCATTTTCATCATGTGCGAAGCCTTTTATTTGAATTGGTTTTCGGCTGTTTAGTGGTTTTGACTATTATCTGGACTTCTATGACCTTTTCTGGGGATCATGGAGGTCAAGCCAATTGGATTGCGGCCTTTGTCTTATCCGTTTTTCCTTTAGTGGACGCCTTTGCTGGTTTATCAGCGGCGAGTCAAGAAACTAATGTTTATGCTGATTCGATTAGTCGCTTGAATGGCTTGCCTCAGCCTAAAGAAAGAGAAGATCAGCCTTCCTTACCTCAGGAGCCTCTTGATTTTCATATTGAAAATCTGACATTCCGTTATGGGTCAGGGGAGAAAAAAGTCTTGGATCAGTTTAGTCTAGACATTAAGGCTGGTGAAAAATTAGCTATTCTAGGGCGCAGTGGTTCTGGGAAGAGCACCCTAGCTACCCTGTTACGTGGTGATTTACTGGCTGAAGAGGGGCAAGTCTTGTTAGGAGGTGTCCCTGTTAATCAGTTGGGAGATCAGGTTGCTGATTATATTGGTGTGATTCAACAAGCCCCTTATCTCTTTCATACTAGCTTGCTTAATAACCTGCGTTTGGGAAATGAGGAGGCCAGCTTATCTCAGGTCTGGGATGTTTTAGATCGAGTTGGCTTGCGCAAAATGGTGGAAAATCTGCCAGATGGACTGAACACTATGGTCGATGAAGCAGGTTTGCGTTTTTCGGGTGGGGAAAGACATCGTCTAGCATTGGCTCGTATCTTGCTTCAAGAAGTGCCGATTGTCTTACTAGATGAGCCAACCGTTGGGTTGGATCCGATTACGGAACAGACTTTGCTAGCAACCTTTATGGAAGCCTTGGAAGGCAAAACCTTGATTTGGATTACGCATCATTTGAAAGGTATTGAACACGCTGATCGGGTCATTTTTCTGGAAAACGGAAAACTTGAAATGGTAGGAAGTCCTACGGAGTTGTTTAACACTAGCGAGAGGTATCGTCGCCTTAAAGCCATTGATGATGGCAAATGGTAATCTAAGGAAAAAAGTCTGAGATAGCATTATGTGCTATTTCAGACTTTTTGGTTTTTTGAAGATACCTACAATAAAGGGGAATGGTTAAATATGGCGTTTGAGTAAATGGTTGGTCAGCTGGAAGAGTTGTTTTTGGGCTTTGACGCTAGGCAATTTCTCGATGTCAGTCAACCCTTTTTCGGTGAACCGTCTGGCTAATTGTCGAGCGGCTTTGATACCACCAAGGTCAATGACTTTTTGGGCGACCAGCTGTCGTTCGGTGAGGCTGATTGTGTTTTTCTTATCCAAGAAGGGCTTAAAAGTTTGAGGCTCTTTTTGTAGAGCTAACAAGAGAGGCAGGCTGTAAACACCGGTGGTTAAGTCTTCTAAGACAGGTTTGTTAAAGGTGTTCTGATTGGCTGTGTAGTCTAAAATATCGTCTAAAATCTGAAAAGCCATGCCAATATTGAAACCAATTTTGCCAGCTAATGCCACGACTTTGGTATCTGCTCCTCCAAAATAGGCCCCCTCTTTACTAGCCAGTCTAAAAAGCGCAGCTGTTTTACCGGAAATAGAATGGAGATAGCTACGGATGGATTGGTCTTGATTAAATTGCAAGTGCATCTGGTTGAGCTCTCCCATGAGGATCTTTTTCATGGTTTTAGCGTTAATGGTCATATAGGGAGTGTCTACCATGCTTTCTAAAATCAATTCAAAAAAGACAGTGAAGAGTAAGTCTCCTGTGTAAACGGCGACATCTTTTCCAAAGCGACTTTGAATGGTTTTTTGCCCTCGTCTGAGAGGCGAATCATCGATAATATCATCGTGAATCAGGGTTGCCATGTGTAAGATTTCAAGGGAAGTGGCAATTTTGAGGAGCTTGCCTTCATTTTTAGCCTCAGTCTGTCCAAATTCGGAAAAAAGGTAAAAAAAGGCAGGGCGGAGGTATTTGCCACCGGCGGTGCTCAAGTCAACAATAGCCGTTTCAATAGCAGGGTTTCTAACAGCGACCCGCTCAGCAATAAGGTCACAAATGTGGTTGATTTTAGCCTGCATACGAGGATTTTTGCTCCAAAACGAAGACATAGCCATACTCCTTGCTTACTTTATTTCTTTATTTTACCGCATTTCAGGCAGGATGACTAGGATTAGAATTGATAAGTCATAAGCTTTTAAAAAAAAGGAATACCCTCAAGGTTGCAGTCGAAAAAGACATTCTGTTAGAAACGCTTGACGAGGTTACCCCAAGGCTGAATAGGCCAATCATTTGTTAGAAAGCATACATTTATTTGAATTTTTCCTGAGGTTTGTGTATATTTGATAGTGTACTGGTATGAGAGTAAGGAGTATTATGGTAACAATCATTGAGAGAGCTCCTGCAAAAATCAATTTGGGCTTGGACATTCGGGGAAAACGACCAGATGGTTATCATGATTTGTCAATGGTTATGGTCAGTGTTGACTTGTGTGACTATGTGACAGTCGATCATTTGAACGAAGACAAGATTGTCTTTACCTCAAACTGTCCTAAAATGCCTGTTAATCAAACTAATGATGTTTATAAAGCAGCGCAGCTGATGAAAGACCGCTTTCAGATAAAAACAGGTCTTTCCATTTTCTTGGAAAAACGCATTCCTGTTTGTGCTGGTATGGGTGGAGGTTCTAGTGACGCTGCTGCCACCATCAGAGCCTTGAATCAATTGTGGCAACTTAACCTTAGCTGCGAGGACATGATTGATATTGGCATGCAGATCGGTAGTGATGTCCCTTATTGTTTAGTTGCAGGTTGTGCCCAAGTATCTGGTAAAGGGGAAGTGGTCAGTCAAATTGCTGGCCAGTTATCGTCTTGGGTGGTTTTAGTAAAACCAGAGTTTGGCATTTCAACGCGAACGGTATTTTCAGATATTAATTGCGACACCATTTCACGAGTATCCATTGATGGATTGGTTGCTGCTATTGAAGCAGATGACTATGAGGGATTACTACTGACAATGGGCAATTCTTTAGAAGATATTTCCATTGCCAAGCGTCCTTTTATCCAAAAAATAAAGGATAAAATGCTGCAAGCTGGTGCTGATGCAGCCTTGATGACAGGCAGTGGCCCAACGGTGTTTGCCCTGTGTAAAACTGAAAAACAGGCTAACCGAGTGGTCAATAGTTTAAAAGGATTTTGCAAGGAAGTTTATAAGGTGAGAACCTTGTAAAACTGTGCTAAGTTTGCTTCTTTAGAGGCTTCGTGTTATAATTAACTGGTTAACGAAAGAGGGTACTTATGGGGACTTTAGAAAAAAAACTTGATAGTTTAGTGAATGCTATTTTGATGAAAGCTGAAAATCAGCACGAGCTGTTGTTTGGTGCTTGCCAAAGTGAGGTCAAACTCACCAATACACAAGAGCACATTTTAATGCTTTTGTCACAGGACCGTCTAACCAATACCGACTTGGCTAGAAAATTAAACATTAGTCAAGCAGCAGTCACTAAAGCTATTAAAAGTTTGGTCAAACAAGACATGCTAGCAGGAACTAAAGATACTGTTGATGCTAGGGTGACTTACTTTGAATTAACCGAGTTAGCCAAACCGATTGCTAAAGAACACACCCACCATCATGATGAGACCTTAAATGTTTACAACCGTTTGCTAAAGAAATTCTCCGCAGAAGAGCAAGAGGTTGTTGACAAATTTTTAACAGTTTTTGCGGAGGAATTAGAAGGGTAGTCCATGCGATATATATCAGTGGAAAATCTCTCCTTTCAATATGAGAGTGATCCAGTTTTAGAAGGCATCACTTATCATTTAGATAGTGGAGAATTTGTCACCATGACTGGCGAAAATGGTGCTGCAAAGTCAACCTTGATTAAGGCAACTTTGGGCATTTTAAAACCAAAAGTTGGTCAGGTTACCATTGCTAAGAAAAATAAAGATGGTAAAAAATTAAGAATTGCTTATTTGCCACAGCAGGTGGCTAGTTTTAATGCTGGTTTTCCTTCCACAGTTTATGAGTTTGTGAAGTCTGGTCGTTACCCACGTAGTGGTTGGTTCAGACCTTTGAACAAACATGATGAAGAGCATGTGCAAGCCAGCTTAGAAGCTGTTGGCATGTGGGAAAACCGTCATAAGAGAATTGGTAGTTTATCAGGTGGTCAAAAACAACGTGTGGTTATTGCCCGTATGTTTGCTTCTGACCCTGATATTTTTGTGCTAGATGAGCCGACAACAGGGATGGACAGTGGAACGACGGATACTTTTTACGAATTGATGCACCACAATGCCCATCAACATGGGAAAGCGGTATTAATGATTACCCATGACCCAGAAGAAGTGAAGGCTTATGCTGATCGTAATATCCACTTAATCAGGAATCAAAACCTTCCTTGGCGGTGTTTCAACATTCATGATGTTGATGCAGATGGTGACAAAGGAGGTCATGTTCATGCTTGATATTTTGTCCTATGACTTTATGCAAAGGGCGGTAATGGCTGTTGTGGCAATCAGTATTTTTGCTCCAATTTTGGGAATTTTTCTCATTTTGCGTCGTCAGAGTTTGATGAGTGATACCCTTAGCCACGTTTCTTTGGCCGGGGTAGCATTTGGAGTAGTCCTTGGTATTTCCCCAACCATCACAACCATTATTGTTGTTGTTTTGGCCGCTATTTTGTTAGAGTACTTGCGTGTGGTTTATAAACACTACATGGAAATTTCGACGGCTATTTTGATGTCGCTTGGTTTGGCCTTATCCTTGATTATCATGAGCAAGTCAACCAGCTCCTCCAACATGAGTTTGGAACAATATCTTTTTGGATCTATTATCACCATTAGTATGGAGCAGGTTTTTGCTTTGTTCGTTATTGCAGTGATTATTTTGGTCTTAACCATTCTTTTCATCAGGCCGATGTACATTCTGACCTTTGATGAAGATACTGCTTTTGTAGATGGTCTGCCGGTGCGTCTGATGTCTGTCTTATTCAATATCGTTACTGGGGTTGCTATTGCTTTGACCATTCCAGCAGCAGGAGCACTTTTGGTTTCTACTATTATGGTTTTGCCAGCAAGCATTGCCATGAGACTGGGGAAAAACTTTAAAACAGTTATCTTACTAGGAATTGTCATCGGTTTTAGCGGTATGTTATCTGGCATTTTCTTATCTTATTTCTTTGAAACGCCAGCTAGTGCCACCATTACCATGATTTTCATTAGTATTTTCCTCATAGTTAGTCTAAGTGGAATGCTTAAAAAACGGTTAGTTTAATCAGAAAAAATCCTCACATGTTTAACATGTGAGGATTTATTTATAAATGTGTTAAAAAAGGCGTAAGATCCCAATTTTCTTGATTAATGGTGATGCCCTCCCAAAAGCTATCATTAGTTAAGCGAGGGATCAAATGAAGGTGAAAATGAGTCCCCTCATCCATCAACTCCTTGTCATTGCTGACGCTAGTGACGCCTGAAATGGGAAGGTGCTGCTCTAGCTTAGCAACTAGAGCGGTTTGTAAGTCGATGAGATCATAGCGCACTTCCTTTGGCAGTTGTGTCAAACTAGTGTAATGGTCTTTGGAAATCAGTAAAAGGTGCCCTTTTTGGATAGGATCAATATCAAAAACAACCTTGAAATAGCGACTTTGAGTCAGTAGCTGACTTGCTTTGAGCTGATGGCAAAAGTTACATTCTGTCATAGGTGAATCTCCTTATGAAAAACCGAGCCAGAGCTCGTTTAATGGGTTATCTAGTAAGTGAGAACAGCGTAACTTTACTTACTGTTGTTACAAACCCTTATAAAACAAGTGTTTGAGTGGTTTCGGTCTTCTTATTTTTATTTTTGTGGACTTACAGGTTATTTATAGCTTTCTCAAAATAGGAAACAGCTTCCTTTTCTTTTTCTTTTGAGATATGTCCGTACGTGTCTAAGGTCATTTTGATATTGGAGTGACCTAATCGGTGTTGTAGTTCTTTGTAACTGATACCGGCGTTCAGCAATAAACTAGCGTGAGTATGTCTAAAAGCGTGAAAGGTAAAGCGAGGGATACCTATTTCTTTGCAGCGGTGTGCTAATGCTTTTGATCTAACGTCACTACTCGCGTATGTTAGGGTTGGACTAGCAAAAATGACTTTAGGAGCATGCGCACCGATTTCTATAAAAATTAATCTTTGTCTATTCCTATATTGTTTTAACAGTAGGACTAGTTTGTTATCAATACTAATGATACGCTTACCGGATTTTGTCTTGGGTGTGCTGATTTGATTGATTTGTCGGTTATACGTCTTTGAGATACTAACGGTACCAGCTTCTAAATCAATATCAGACCATTCGAGAGCTACCGCTTCACCAAAACGGCAACCAGTGGCTAACAAAAAGCGATAAAGGACGTTATCATAATAATATTGATATTTGGTTGGTGCTAATGTTTCCATATAGTCGAGCAATGCTTTTAGATTTTGAGGATTAATAAATTTTACCCTATCGGCTGATTTCTTTTGCTTTTTAGGGATAATGATTTCCCTAGCTGGATTATAAGGAATAAGTTGCAATAGTACCGCATATTGGAGAATTCTGCGGTTAATAGAGCAAGCAACCTTAAAATTTACTAAGGTGTGTGCTAGTTTATTGGCAAATTGTTGAACAAAGCTAGGAGTTATCCTTTCTAACTTCATATTACCGAAAACGGGCAGAATATGATTTTTAAGCAGCAATTTAGTGCTTTCATAAGTCTGTGGCTTAACGGTGAGCTGATAACTCTTTAGCCATAGTTCTGCCAACTCTTGATAATTCCTAATCTGTGCTTCTTTATGTATTGTAGAACCATTAGACAGGAAGTCAAACTGCGTGTGTTTGGCTTTTTGCTTAACTTCTGTCTGTATCCTTCCGGTGAGACTGGTTTTTACTCTCTTACCTGTTACCTGGTCAATACCTAGATAAATACTGGCACGATAAACGATTGTACCGTTTTTTTTTTTATGTTCTGTTATCTTCATGATCATAAACCTTTCCATCAGCAGGCAAGCTATTATTAAAAGGGTTTTAGGTTTATATCATGTCAGGGCTTACGAGAAGGTCTTTATTTTCGTTTCATTTCTTCTAGTAGAGAATACATAGCATCAATGTGGTTATATTTTTGAAATTCAGGATCTTGGTTTTGTGCAATAAAGTATACGTATTGTCTACCAGATTTGAATTTATTGATAGCTTGTTTTTCCACTAATTTTTTTAAATATTTTAAAATTGTATTTTTATGGATTTTTAGTTTTTCTTCCAAAGTCTCTCTTGTTATGAAACGGTTTTCGATTATTAACTCTAATATTTTTTTCTCATATTCGTTATCAATATCTAGGTTATCTATAAGGGAAGTATCCCATAATGTAAGTTCAACTGAGTCTAATTCAGTTCGTAATTTGGGATACTTTAAATGACTCTCTTTAACTGCTTCCATTATTTTAGGGATACCAGTTCCCGCTTTTTCACATAAATTTAAAAACCTAAAAGTTTCTTGTATTAAGTAGTTTCTTGGATCAGAATGTGCCCCACTAAAAAAGTCCTTTAGGTCAATTCTAAGTGTTCCGCCATTTGTGAATATATATCTATCAGAATATCTAATTACCATTATCCCTTTTTCGCTTTTATAATCACTATGAATAAGGCTGTTAACGAATGCCTCACGAATTGCAATTCGTAACTTTGAAATCCCAATTCTATTCATAGAATTTTCTTGAATGTTAGAGTTGTCATTTAAAGTTAGATACAATTTTTCGATAACTAGGTGAAAGAAATTAAAAAGATTATCTTCTCCCCACGTACCATCATAAATTACTCGGTCTTTAAATCGATTATTTTCGGTAAATTCTTTTAAAACATATTCTACGTTATAGTGAGGAATAAACTCTTTTATGGCATTATGTGTTCCAAAAATTAATAATCCAGCCACAGTTGGTTTTATTTTATTGTCTGTACGATCTCTTCGTAGAGCGTTTATTTTTAAGAGAAATTGCTCGGTGTCTAATTTGGAAAAAGGGTGTTCAGCATTAATATTATCGAACTTTTCTCTATAACGGTTTATTGTTTCTCTATCTAAATCTAAAATAGAGAAATCCTGAACAAGTGTACTATCAAAACTTTCTTTTGCAGAATCTCTTAGCATCGCATTGATTTGTTCTTGTGAACACCTAAAATCACCAGTCCCCTGACGAAAATAGGTAGATGCTATATTGTCATTAAGATATATAGGTTTATCCTTGTAGTCAACCTTGTTAACAGAGATAATGATAATCTCTTTTCCTTTTATATTTGTGACTTCAACACTTTCTTCATTAATCACATTTCTATTAATTTTCTTAGGGTTATTAAGTAAACTATATAATTCGTCCAGTACTTTATCGGAATCATTAACGCCGGAAATATAAAAATCTTTACTCTTTGTGTTTTCTGAGACCCCTAGAATTAACAGACCATTATTTGTATTAGCGAAGGAACAAATTGTTTTCATACCGTCTTTAGGGAAAGAATTTTTAGCTTCTTTAAATTCGACACTTTGATTCTCCCCTGATAATAACAATTTTTGTATATCGTATTTTCTCATTTTTTCTCCAATCAATTCGCACACGCATTCGCACACGCATTCGCACACGCGCAGACTAATAAGTTTGTTTCCTGTTAGAAAAAGGCGTTATTAAAGGATTTGTCGATAACAATCAATTCGCACACACATTCGCACACGCGCGGGAAAGTTTAAAAATCATCTTAGTTAATTTGTTTATAACTTGTGCCAGTTATTGTTATACCATTCTCTCACGGCATCTCTTGGAAAGGCTAATCTTCTTCCATATCCTCTATCAATCTTAGGAAAATCTTTCCGATAAATAAATTCAGGTAAACGACTTGTAGAACAACCGAGCAAAGTTGCCAATTGTTTTTGGTTAAGTTCCATGGGTAATGTCTGATCAATATCAATGACTTTTATTTTTTCAATGATTACAGCCTGGACCATGTCACCGAATTTATCAGCCATTTGTTGCATTAATTCATCCATATTTTCACACTTTCTTTATTATGTATTTCTTAATAGCAAAGTATCATAGTAATTTTAGACACCTTGAAAAGATGACATTGCTGACGTCTTAAAAAGAAAATCGGCCATTTTATCCACCCTAAAAAGTGACAAGGTTTAGACAAGGCCAGCGGACTTGCTGAAGCATGAGGGAAGCACGCGCAGAAATCTCTAAAAACCTCTAATTCAGAAATAAACTGATTAGGTATTTAGGATTTTCACACCGTGGCGCGTGGGTTAGTCTACTTTATCACTCGAGTGATGGAGAGCCATATTTTTCAAAAGTCGCAAAGCAACCACAATATCTTTTTTCGTGTATTTTTTAGATAATCTTTTTTCAGCCTCTATTTTTGTTTCACCGTTTTCAAATGCTCTTATAAATTCTAATCCGATAATGCTTACTTTGCTGTAGTAATCAAGCATCTCTCCCACAGTCTTGGAAGAAGCATCGCCGTTTTCAGTAACCGAACTTTCGATGTTAGATAACTCCATTAGACCATTCAACCATGAATCAATTAATTTTATTTGTGGATTTTCCTCCCTTGGATTAAAACGTAAATCTAAATCGGATTTTTTTATATTTAAAAAATCAGCTATTTTTTGAAGATTCCCCGGTGTAGGCAAGGATTTTCCCTTTACGTACCCAGTTATCGTGCTTTTTGGGATATCTGTATTATTATGTAAATCAATTTGCCGGACTCCTTTTTCTTTCATAATTCTGTTAAGATTATCAGAAAAGTATTCCCTATTTTTTATATCCTGCGGGCTATTCTTTGCCAAGTGATTCCCCTCCATTTCACTAATTTTCTATTTTGATTATAACACAAAAAACGACATAGTACGAAAAAAATAAAACTTTTGTTCAAAAGCACTTGACCAAGTACGAAAATAATAGTACTATTGTTTTATCACTTTTGAAAGGAGTTAAAAAATGACACAATGGACACTAAAAGCGTGTCGAGTAAATGCAGGTTATACCTTGCGACAGGTAGCAAAAAAAGTAGGCAAGAATTTTCAGACCATCTCAAAGTACGAAAAAGATAGTACTCTAATTCCTTTTGAGCTGTTGAAAGACTTGTCAGAGTTGTATCATGTTAAGTTAGATGATATTTTTTTAGGTGATAGTACGAAAAAAATAGAACTAACACCAGAAGAGTTGAAAGGACAACTTATTGAGAACAGAAACATGGAACGGATATACTATCCGATTTGTAGAGCATAATGGCGAATGGTGGGCGGTGCTAGCTGATATTGCTAAAGCACTAGATCTGAAGCCAAAATTTATTAAACAACGTTTGGGAGATGAGGTTGTTTCAAACAACCACGTCGCAGACAGTTTAGGGCGTCAACAAGAAATGTTAATCGTTAATGAGTTTGGCATTTATGAAACTATCTTCTCAAGCCGTAAGAAGGAAGCCAAAACCTTTAAATTATGGGTATTTGAAACCATTAAACAGTTAAGACAAAGCACAGGCCTAGAGGGCTTCCAAGTGTTTAGAATGTTAGATAAAGAACATCAGAAGCAGGCAATGAATAGACTGGTTAATGGCTTAGAACAGGTTAAACAGACTGACCTTATCAAAGCCAACACGATTGCCAATAAAGCGGTATCTAATAAGTATGGATTACCAAAGATGATTGGCAAATCTCAAATGACTGAACAAATGTTAAAAGATAGAGAGCAGTTATTAGATGATACCGTTGAACTTATGGTAATCAAGGATAAATTTGACCTTGGTATCAGTGTTTCAAACGCTATTTACAGTAGAGCAACCCATTAAGAAAGGTAGGTAAATAAAAAATGGCTAGAACACCATTTACACAAGAATTATTACATCAGATATTTGACGATACAGGAACAATGAGCATAGAGCTGATTGCTGAACGGCTCCCCGATTGGCCTGAAAAAGACATCAAGCTTAGGCTGGCAGCTTGGCGGTATCGAAATAACATTGATTACACCATGGCAAACGGTGAAATTGATACCTTTGAAATTATCAATAACAGAAAAGCCATATCCGAAGAAGTTTCCGCAGGAAGGCAACTTAAGCTTGAAGAGTATTTCAAGCAAGTACAGGCAACGGCTGAAATTATTAATAAACCGACTGCTAGCGACACCAATCGTTTAAAGGCCATTCAATTACAACAAGTGGCTATGGATGAAATTCCTGATCAGTATTTTAAAGAACTAACGGAACTCTATGGATAAAGGAGAAAATACTATGAAAGCAACAACTTACAAAGAGTTAAAGAAATGGATTGATGAAGGTGTTGATTTTGCTGAACTAGCACAGGGTTACGCTGATAAAGTACCTAGTGTGGATCGTGAACAATTTGAAGCAGTCACACAGGAAATTTTCAACGTATTGGAAGGCGTATCGCTTATGCTTGATGACAAAGTGCTAATCTATGATCGCAAAGCAGAGCAAAAGCGTTTGAATGACATTGAACAAGGTAATTATTAATCAATAACCCAGAACAACAAAAAAGGCTTTGACAGCGACCAAACTTCCAAGCCTTTAACTAGTATAACTAAACTCAATTAATAAAGCAGGCAAGCTATTATTAAAGGGGTTTTATGTCTTAAATTATAGCATATTGAAGCTATTTTGACCATACGCAGGGCGCTACCCCTTAAAACTAGCATGAATCTAGTATAAGAAACAAGCAATCAATAAGAATACTACACAGAAAATAAAGGATACTACCATGGAAAAACTTTTTGAACGTTTTGAATTTGAATTAAAAACTATTGAAGAAAAACTTGAAATCTTGAATCAATGGCTTTTGAGTAAAGATAATATAGGCGCAAGCGATATGCTTGAAACAATACAACTTACCATTACAGAGACTTGGGTTGGGTTTGAAGATCTACGAAGAGCCTATATTGAGCAAGAACAAGGACATGAACAAATTGTAGAATCTAATATCAAGTATCTACTTGGGGCGCTGATAAAAGATAAAAAAGCCTCTGCAAATGTTTTTGAAAAAAACAAAATAGAAACGACTCTTTTTCGCTATCTTGACCGATATGTCAGACTTACTGACCCTGAATGTGCGAAGAGCGCAGAATGTAATATTCATGACTTTCTGTTACGTCTGGTGAGGGAGGACATGCAAAAGCACGGACTCTTATCAACTCCAGCCCCAATATTTTATGCTGAATTATCCAAAGGAGAACAGAATGCCTAATGAACTTAACCTCACCCCAACACAGACACTTATTTTATTCATTGTTTTAGGTCTCTTAGGGCTCCTTCTTAGCCTTTCTAAGTCATTAATAGAGATTGACTTACCAGAAGATACCCAAGTACCTAAGCCAAGTCAGAACGCAAACTATGGGGCTTATATTCAAGCACAGAACCATTATTACAATTAGGGAGGAACTGAATGACACTACCAGAAAATTATAGACGTGTCCTTAATCTGATTAAGGTGGGGGCAGACAACCCCATTACAGGGGCAGAGATTGGCTTAATACTGAAACTTGAAGAACGCTCCGTCCAAAGTATCATCAGTAGCTTAATCACGCGCTATAACGTCCCTATTATCGGCATTAGACACGGATTCAATCGTGGGTACTTTATCCCAGCTAACAAAGAAGAATTACTAGATGGTGCTAAAGCCTTTTATAATCAAGTACAAAAGGAACAAGAACGCCTAAGTGTGTTATTGAATGCCGATTTAACCAGTTACAAAGAACTACTCAAAGGAGGTTAGGTATGAACGTATTTAGTCAAGATTATGAAGCAAAACTCTTAGAACAAAACCTGACCGCTTTTAATCGCTTTTTGGAAGCCTACCAGAAACCTAAACCAAGAGTTTTAGGATTGATCACGGCTGAACAGGTCAAAGAGGAATTAAATATCAAAGGTAAAACCCTAAAACGGTGGGAAAATGCTGGGTTAAGACGATACCAACCACCACTAGAAGACACCAGGAAACATTATTACAAGGTCAGTGATATTCTTATCTTTTTGGGGGTAAATGTGTAGATGGCTATTTATGAAGCAAGAGGCTTTAGCTCTTATTTGTACCCCTACAAAGGACCTTTAGAACCATTTGACTATATTGCGCAGTTTAAACCTTTGAAACCGCCTGAGGCTATCGATATTGAAGAATACAAGCGAACACAAGCCCCCTACTGCCTAAGTGGCAAGGTCACAGCAGAGAAAAACGATAGCTATAAGCGCAATAATGCTAGTTTAGTTTATCGCGATTTGATTTTTCTTGACTATGACGAGATAGAAACAGGCGTCAACCTACCTAAAATCGTTTCTCAGACGCTTTGGGAATACAGCTATATTATTTATCCAACGATTAAACACACCGCTGAGAAGCCACGCTATCGGCTTGTCGTGAAGCCTAGTGACGTGATGACTGAAGCAACTTATAAACAAGTGGTCAAGGAGATAGCCGATAAGATTGGACTGCCGTTTGATTTAGCTAGCCTTACCTGGTCACAATTACAAGGCTTACCTGTTACAACAGGCGACCCAGAGGGCTATCAGCGCTATGTGAACCATGGTCTTGATTATCCTGTTCCTAAAAATGGTAGCACGCCAAACAGACAAGTTGTTACTACTTACACGCCACGCCCTAGAAGTCAGCGTTCTATCACCATGAGGGTCATAGATACCTTGTTTAATGGTTTTGGAGACGAAGGTGGGCGTAACGTGGCCCTAACTAAGTTTGTTGGCTTGCTATTTAATAAGTGGGTTGATTGTGATTTAGAAACAGCTTACGAATTAACAAAGATTGCTAACAGCGTGACGGCTAATCCCCTATCAGAGAGGGAGCTAGATAGGACTTTTGAAAGTATAGCAAGAGCAGAATTTAGAAAGAGAGGATAGAACCATAGAAAAGGAAGAATTGAAAAGCCTGGAAAGTGAAATCTTAGAGGCGCGTGAAAATGAGCAACCGCCCAGGACAATGAAGGAATTGGAAAGCCGTATCTTTCAAGCTGGTGAACAATGGCGGGAAGAACACACGGAAACCAAAATAAATGAAAGTACAGGGGACGTTACCGAAAAGGTGGCCATGCCCCAGGTTTTCACAGTTGCCAAAATGCTAAGCGAAATTATCACCTTTACTTTTATCAGCAAAAGCAACGTACCTGATTATAGCCTACTCTATATCTATGATTTAGATGAGGGCATATATACGGCTAGTAATGACCTATTTAACCGATTTTGTAAGACTTTTGACGTGAGGATTAAGCCTAGGGAATGGCCCCAGATTAAGCTAATGGTTAGGACATTGACAAGGATAAAGAAACCGCTGGAGAGCGCCTACCTTATCCCTGTACAGAATGGCATAATTGACTTAAGGACTAAAGAGCTACTTCCTTTCAGCCCTAAATATGTGATTACAAGCAAAATCAGCACAGCTTATCACGCGCCTAAACGGGTCCCAACCGATAGGGAGGGGAAGACATTTGACGATTGGTTAAACTCTATCGCTTGCAATGATAGTGAGCTGGTAACATTGTTTTGGCAGATTATCCTGGAGGCTATCAACCCCAACCATACACGGAATAAATTTGCTATCTTTTACGGGGACGGTAACAACGGAAAAGGGACATTTCAGCGGTTCCTTATCAATCTGATAGGAGAAAGTAACGTATCAGCATTGAAGCCCGCACAGTTTGCTGAAAAGCATAACCTGGAAACGCTAGTAGGTAAAGTTTGCAATATTGGAGACGAGACACCTAATGAATACTTAAAAAATCCGTCTGACCTAATGAGTATTACCAGTGGGGACACCGTGCTAGTCAATCCAAAGGGGCGCCCAGCTTTTGAAGCGACCTTCAAACTCTTTAATATCTTTTCAGGAAACTATATCCCCAACGGTGGAAATAAGACAAAGGGCTGGTATAGGCGTATTATGATTGTCCCCTTCAATGCTGACTTTAACGGTGAGAAAGAAAAGCCCTGGATAAAAAATGATTTTTTGGCCAATAAAGAGGTATTAGAGTACGCCCTTTATAAAGCTATCAACCAGAAACCATTTACTCATTTTATCGAACCGCAGGCAGTCAAAGGCCTGTTAGAGGAATACCAGGAAGATAATGATTACTTGTTATCTTGGGTAAAACATGAGTACATGGAAAGAGGTTGGCACGAGCTGGACGTAGTACCCGTTTTTATCGCTACAAGATCCTTGAAGCATTATGCCGAAGATATGGGAATACCTAAGCCAAATGTTTACGGTGCTGGTAAGGAGACAATCAGGCACTTACAGCAGTTAACGCCAAATAAGTACCAACTAAAAAAAGCGCGTGTTAAGGTTGAAGATTATGACAAACTGGATCCGTTGGAGTTTGAGAGGCCAAAACTGGGGAGAGTAAATCACGCTATAACAAAAAAAGAATAATGTTGACCTTCTTTTGATGGCCTAAACCCTTGCAGTTACTAGGATTTTACAAACATTGTTGCCCTTCTTGTTACCTTGTTTAGAAAGAAGGTAACGCACCTAGACCCTTGATATATATAGCTTTATAGCTGTTATGTTGACCTTGTTACCTTCTTTTTAACTCTCTATATAGGAAAAAAGCAGTATTTATATATAAGGGTAAGGAGTTAGAAAGAAGGTCAACATGGTAACAAAGCGGCCTAACCCCTTGTGGCAGTAAGGCGGAGCTATGTTACCTAGAAGGTAACAAAAACACTAAAGAAGGTAACAAATTAAAGAAAAGGAGCTAAAAAAATTGAAAATCAAACTATTTTATCAAAAACACAATGAATCACTAGACGATTTTGAATATCGGGTCAATCAATTTACCCTATCGGTATCTGTGATAGACATCAAATTTTCAGAAGCCACTTCTGGCAATTATGAAGACATGGCTACCACAACTTCTTTATTGGTCTTGTACAGGTAACTGGTATGAAACTAAAATTACACACACGAGGTGGTAACACCATCACCATTCAAGGTGACCGCACCCTTTATAATGAGTTGGTCAAATATCTTTTATCTGGCAAACAACCAAACTGGGTAGCATCTCCTTCTGCCATCATCAATTTATCAGACATTATAGCAATCACAAAGGAGAAATAATATGAGAACATTTTCAGACACACCAAAAACATTCACCTTCCACTACACGTTTAAAGACTTTGACACCGCACAAGTGGCTTGTCATGCTATTTTAGGCTATATGACTGGAACCTATGAGCAACCAGTGATTGACGCAACTTATCACAATGATGACCAAGGTGGTTATGCTAATCAGTTAGTCTTAGAATATGCCGAAGACAGAAAGTTAAGCAAGGTCTTCAAGCGTATCTGTGACAGCTTCAAGGACTATTACAACCAACCTGAGGATATGACGGATGGAGAACTTGATGACATGGCTCAAGAAAACGAATTAATCAAGGAAGTTGAAGAACTTGATGATCAGCGCGTGGTTTCTTTATCTAAAAGTACCCAAGAGAAAGTTAACGATCGAGACACATTTATGACTTTCATTTCAGACCACAACCAACTGGCTGAACACCTCTCTATGAATTATAAAGAGATGACGCCAGAAGACTTAGGGGCCATCCTTGAGTCTATCAGTCAAGCCTTTAACCAGTTGTATGATATGGTTGTTGAAGGTCAGTTACTCGTTAAATAAACAATCAGAGGGTTTTCCCTCTTTTTGTCGTTTTATCAATAGTTTTGGGTTGTGTGAGTGTTAAGGAGAAAGAATGTTAGAACTAGCTATTGAGAGTATCATTAAACCAATGAAGACACAGGAGAAGACTAGAGTTACAGGAACAATAAATGGCCAAGCTATCCGTATAGACCTAGATGGGCTAATCGTTCATTATGAGGGGCAAGAGCTCTTACTTGAAACGATACCAGGAACTTATGGTGGTAAACGTTACTTCTTCTTGTGTCCTGACTGTGAGAGACGTTGCCGGAAGTTATTTAAGGCTTCTCATGATTTTGCTTGTGGTTCTTGTCAGAAGGTTCATCAAGCCACACTCAATCGAAGCAAGACAGATTGTCAATACTATTGGCGATTAGCCTTTAAAGAGTGTTTGAAAGTAGATCCAAAAGCCAAACACAAACATGGTTATTATAGTCATGATGACTTTCCTAAGCGTCCTAAGTACATGAGAATAGCTAAATACTTGTATCACTGGAAGAGATTTCATTACTATATGGATAAGGGGGACAGGTACTGGCTATAACATTCGGAAACTACCCCCTTCATTTTTAAACGGGGCTATATTGTTCGGAAAACAAAGAACGCGCCCTTTTCCGTGAAAAAAATTCCCTTTTTGAAATTTTTGACGAAGATTAAAAAGCTTGGCGCGAAAGGATTTAACCTCTAGTTTTAGCTAGGAAGCCTACCACACAGAATAACACTCTCAGACTAAAATAAAGCATGGTTTTAACGCTTCTGTCTAAAAGGTTGATGATTTATATTATAAACTCTAAAAAGCGCTTAGAAACGATTTTAGAAGCGAAAAGCGAAGTACTACAAAAAATATCTAGTTTACAAAACGAACAAAACAAAAAGACGTCCATGCGAACGCCTCCTTGGTTATATCTGTTAACACAATTATACCACACTGGGGGCTTTAATGAACGCCAAAGAACAACTTAAAGAATTGAAACCGCTCTTTGCTTTAATGACCTTATTTGAGGAACAACGAGACAAGGACATCAAGCTAATGAATGCTTTTCGTAATCCTGAGTTACTAAATGGCATCGAAAAAGGTACAGCTAAACAACTCTTATATTTAGCTAAGGAACGTGACAAGAGACTGGCCATGATTGCCACATTGCAAGATGAGAGACAGATTGCTGTTATCAAAGCTAGATACGTGGATGGCTTATCATGGGATGAGATACCTGATAAACTAGGTTATTCAAGGAATACCGTTTTTAAATTACATAGAGAAGCTTTAGAGGTATTAGATGAACCATAAGAACGCTATTCGTAAACTAAAAGAGTTTCATAGATGGCAACGTATCGCCAATAGCCTTGATTTAAGCTATAACGAGCGTTACCAGTTTGATATAGATTGCCATTCCACACGCAGAGAACACCTTGAAATAAGCCGAGAATGTGCCTTAGAGGAACTAGATGCTATTAAACATGCCATCAATCAACTGTCTAAGATAGAATACAGACAAATACTGATTGAGTGTTATTTGATTAGTGAGAAGCTATCTAACCAGAAGATCATGACGCAACTCAAACGCTCTGAAAGTCGGTACTATGAGACCAAGAAAAGAGCCTTGCTTGAATTCGCCCAGAGTTATAGAAATGGTGTGTTAATAACAACAGCATAGGCACTCAGCTATATGCAACTATACAGGTATAGTTAAAAGTGATATAATATCATTAAGGAGGTGCTACTATGCACGTTTTAGAAAAAAATACGCAGGTCAACTTTAAGACTAACAGCGATTTACTAGAAAAAGCTAAAGCTATTATCGCGGCCCAAAACCTTGACATGACAGCTAGCTTTAATTTGTTTTTAGAAAACATTGTACAAAATAAAGCCTTACCTTTTGAGACTGACACCGATAAAGAACGGGCTGAACTACTTGCAGGTTTACGTGCTGAAATTGCTAAAAGTTTTGACGATTTAGAGCATGGGCGGGTATACAACGCTAGTGAAGTGAGGGCTAACCTTGGTATCTGATAATAAAACCCATAGCCTTATTATCCCCGAAACCGTACAGGAACAGCTACGGGCAATAAAAAGCTATATTGAAACTACTTACTTTTCGGAGCAAGCAGGAGCTAACACCGTCAACAATATTCTTTACGGGCTAGAACGTCTTGAATTTTTCCCAGAAGCAGGATTTAACGCAGATGACAGAGTAGGAGAAACTATTTACCCGCCACATAATACCCGTTGCATTGTTTTAGGGGACTATCTAGCTTTTTATCACATTTTAGAAGACGGAAAAGCCGTTTTTGTATCTGACATTATCCATAGCAAACAAGACTATATCAGACTGTTTAAGAAAAAATAAAAACGCATAATAACATGTTACAATAGATTTACAGCAAACTAAAAAGCACCTTTACCGGGTGCTAGTTTCTTGCCTGCTGAACTTATTAAAATTTGTTCACCTTTTACTACTGTTTTAGGCTATCAAACATTGAGTTGATAGCTTTTTTAGTGTCAAAATTTGTGGACTTTTTTGTGGACTTTGAAGGAATATCTAAGGATAATTAAAGTTATAGGAAATCCCTAGAAACGTTGTCATATCAGTAGTTAAGGCGATTTAAAGACGTTTAAGGTTAGTTAAATTTTAGAACAGCGTATTTTTTCTTACCGCGGCGAACCACAGTTAGTTGGTTGTCGATTTTATCGGTATCTGATAAGGTGTAATCCAACTCTTGAACACGGTCGCCATTGATGTAAATCGCACCGTTTTGCACATCTTCACGTGCTTGGCGTTTTGATGGGGAAATGCCTGCGGTCACGAGAATGTCAACAAGGTTAAGGTTGTCTTCGGCTTTTACCTGATAGTTAGGCACATTGCTTAAGCCCTGCTTTAACTCGCTGGCAGAAAGATTTTTAATAGCACCAGCAAAGAGTTGCTCAGTGATGTTAAGCGCTTGTTTGTAAGCTTCTTTGCCATGAACCAAAGTAACCACTTCGCGCGCCAAGGTTTTTTGAGCGAGGCGCTCGTGACGAGCGGCATTAAAGTGGGTTTCAATTTCTGCAATCTCATCTAAAGATAAGAATGTAAAGATTTTTAAGAATCGTACGGCGTCATCGTCCATGACGTTTAACCAGAATTGGTACATCTCGTAAGGGGAAGTTTTGTCGGCATCAAGCCAGACAGCATTGCCTTCTGATTTACCGAATTTTTTCCCGGTTGAATCGGTGATGAGTGGTACGGTCATGACGTGACCAGTCTTGTCAGCTTTTCTGCGAAGCAATTCGGTTCCTGCGGTCATATTACCCCATTGATCTGAGCCACCAATTTGTAAGGTTACGTTATGCTTGGCATTGAGTTCGTAGAAGTCGTAGCCTTGCATGATTTGGTAAGCAAACTCAGTGTAAGAAATTCCTGTTTCAATACGTTTTTTAACAGAGTCCTTGCTCATCATGTAGTTAACGGTGAAGTATTTGCCGACATCACGGAGGAAGTCAATAAAGCTGATTTGCGAGAACCAGTCGTAATTGTTGACAAGTTCTGCCTTGTTGTCTCCATTCTCAAAATCCAGAAAGCGAGACAGTTGACCTTTGATTTTGTCACTCCAGTTGAGAACGGTTTCTTTTGTTTGCAGGCTACGTTCGGCATCTTTGAAAGAAGGGTCACCAATCAGACCAGTTGCTCCACCAACTAGCGCATATGGCTTATGCCCTGCTAATTGTAAGCGACGAGATGTTAAGATAGCAACCAAGTGACCAAGATGAAGGCTGTCAGCGGTTGGATCATAACCAGTGTAATAGGATACTTGCCCTTCTGTTAATGCTTTGACTAGGGTTTCTTCATCAGTTGTCTGAAAGACCAAGCCACGTGCTTTGAGTTCTTCAAAAATATTCATAGGCTTTCTCCGTTTTCCTTTATAGTTTCGGAAATCATTATACCAAAAACTGTTGTGGCTATGCAAGCTTTATCAAAGTTTGGTATAATAGAAGGTGAGGTATTTTATGGTGAAATGGAACACGAAACACAAAAGCAAAGGTGAGCAGAAATTAGGTCTCTTAGATTTGGGACCTGTCCTTTTGCGTACCCTGAAACTCATGTCTAATTTTTTTTATATTGTCATTTTCCTTTTTGGAATGATGGGAGCCGGTATGGCTCTGGGCTATTTGGCTAGTCAGGTTGATTCTGTCAAAGTTCCCAGTAAAGCAAGTTTAGTCAAGCAGGTTGAGTCCTTAACCATGATGTCACAGATGAATTACTCTGATAATAGCTTGATTGCTACTCTTGATACTGATTTACTTAGAACTCCTGTGGCTAATGATGCCATTTCAGATAATATTAAAAGAGCCATTGTCTCTACAGAAGATGAGCATTTTCAAGAACACAAAGGTGTGGTGCCTAAGGCTGTTTTTCGAGCGACCTTAGCCTCCGTTTTGGGATTTGGCGAATCCAGTGGTGGTTCAACCTTGACACAGCAGTTAATCAAGCAACAAGTTTTGGGAGATGATCCAACTTTTAAACGAAAATCAAGAGAAATTATCTATGCTCTTGCTTTGGAACGTTACATGTCCAAAGATGACATTTTGTCTCACTACTTGAATGTTTCTCCTTTTGGTCGCAATAACAAAGGTCAAAATATCGCAGGTGTTGAAGAAGCAGCGCGTGGTATTTTTGGAGTATCTGCTAAGGATTTAACGGTTCCACAGGCAGCATTTTTGGCGGGGCTTCCGCAGAGTCCAATTGTTTACTCTCCTTATTTGTCAACGGGACAACTGAAGTCAGAAGAGGACATGGCTTATGGCATCAAGCGACAGCAAAATGTTCTCTATAACATGTACCGTACAGGTGCCCTGACAAAAAAAGAATACGAGGACTATAAGGCTTATCCGATTCAGAAGGATTTTATCCAACCGGGAAGTGCTACGGTAAAAAATCACGATTACCTTTATTACACGGTGCTAGCGGATGCTAAGAAAGCTATGTATAGCTATTTGATTAAGCGAGATAAGGTGTCTAGTCGTGACCTGAAAAACGACGAGACTAAGGCTGCCTATGAAGAGAGGGCCTTAACAGAATTGCAACAGGGTGGTTATACCATCACCACAACCATTAATAAGCCTATTTACAATGCGATGCAGACAGCGGCAGCTCAGTTTGGTGGCTTGTTAGATGATGGGACAGGTACAGTTCAAATGGGAAATGTCTTGACGGACAATGCGACGGGTGCCGTTTTAGGCTTTGTTGGGGGTAGAGACTATGCCCTTAACCAGAATAACCATGCCTTTGATACTGTGCGTTCTCCAGGTTCTAGCATTAAACCTATTATTTCTTATGGCCCTGCTATTGACCAAGGATTGATGGGAAGCGCCAGCGTCTTGTCTAATTACCCAACGACTTACTCGAGTGGTCAAAAAATCATGCACGCTGACAGCGAAGGGACAGCCATGATGTCTCTTCAAGAAGCGCTCAATACGTCGTGGAATATTCCAGCCTTTTGGACGCAGAAATTATTGCGGGAAAAAGGGGTCGATGTGAAAGATTATATGACCAAAATGGGCTATAAAATCGCAGATTATTCTATTGAGAGTCTGCCTCTCGGCGGTGGTATCGAGGTATCTGTTGCCCAACAAACCAATGCTTATCAGATGATTTCAAATAATGGCTTGTTCCAAAAACAATATATTGTTGATAAAATCACAGCTAGTGATGGCACTGTTGTTTACCAACACGAAAACAAGCCAGTCCGTATTTTCTCTGCACCAACTGCAACTATTTTACAGGATTTACTGAGAGGGCCAATCTCTTCAGGTGCAACGACCACTTTCAAGAGTCGTTTGGCAGCTATCAATCCTAGTCTAGCCAATGCAGATTGGATTGGTAAGACAGGAACAACTGAAAATTATACCGACGTTTGGTTGGTGCTTGCTACGCCAAAGGCAACTTTGGGAGGCTGGGCAGGTCATGATGACAATACCTCGCTTGCTCCGTTGACCGGTTATAACAATAATTCTAATTACCTGGCTTATTTAGCTAATGCCATTAATCAGGCGGACCCTAATGTTCTTGGTGGCGGGCAACGTTTCCACTTAGATTCAGGAGTCATTAAGGCTAATGTCTTGAAGTCAACAGGATTACAACCAGGGACAGTCAATGTCAACGGTCGAACCTTCTCTGTTGGAGGAGAGATGACGACTAGCTTGTGGGCTCAAAAAGGACCAGGAGCTATGACTTACCGATTTGCTATCGGAGGAACAGATGCTGATTATCAAAAGGCCTGGGCAAGTTTTGGAGGTAAGAGAAATTAAGTTGCATTTTGTCGACAAATAGTGTACAATTTTAGTAACTATTTGTCGTCCAATCTAGCTGAAATATTGTCCAGCTAGGAAGAACAGCAGTTAAATCACACTGATGAAGTCAGATTTAGCTGCTCTTTTTGTGCCTATTTTTAGGAAAAATAGGGTTTGTAATCCATATTTAAAGATTCTAAAAATTCACATTTAGGACAAATGATAACTTAGTTGCGATTTGCTGAAACGGCAAAGCTTAAGAAAGAAGAAGGAGCTAAAAACTTGGCAGGACATGAAGTTCGATACGGAAAACACCGTACACGTCGTAGCTTTTCAAGAATCAAAGAAGTTCTTGATTTACCAAATTTGATTGAAATTCAAACTGACTCATTCCAAGATTTCCTCGATTCAGGGTTGAAAGAAGTATTTGAAGATGTACTTCCTATTTCAAATTTTACGGATACCATGGAACTTGAATTTGTTGGTTACGAATTCAAGGAACCTAAATACACCCTTGAAGAAGCTCGTATCCACGATGCAAGTTATTCTGCACCAATCTTTGTTACCTTCCGTTTGGTCAATAAAGAAACTGGTGAGATTAAAACTCAAGAAGTCTTCTTTGGTGATTTCCCAATCATGACGGAAATGGGGACCTTTATCATCAACGGTGGTGAACGTATCATCGTTTCTCAGTTGGTGCGTTCACCAGGTGTCTACTTCAATGATAAAGTAGATAAAAACGGTAAAGTGGGGTATGGCTCAACTGTTATCCCTAATCGTGGGGCTTGGTTAGAGCTAGAAACTGACTCAAAGGACATTGCTTACACTCGTATTGACCGTACCCGTAAGATTCCATTCACAACCTTGGTTCGTGCTCTTGGTTTCTCAGGTGATGACGAAATCGTTGATATTTTTGGGGAAAGCGATCTTGTTCGTAATACTATTGAAAAAGATATTCACAAAAATCCAAGCGATTCTCGTACAGATGAGGCTCTTAAAGAAATTTACGAGCGTCTTCGTCCAGGTGAGCCAAAGACTGCTGACAGTTCACGTAGTCTCTTGATTGCGCGTTTCTTTGATGCTCGTCGATACGATTTAGCTGCAGTTGGTCGTTACAAAGTAAACAAAAAACTTAATATCAAGACTCGTCTTTTAAACCAAATCATTGCTGAAAATCTTGTAGATGCTGAAACTGGCGAAATTTTAGTAGAAGCTGGAACTGAGATGACACGCAGTGTGATTGAATCTATTGAGGAACATCTTGATGGTGATTTGAACAAGTTTGTTTACACACCAAATGATTATGCGGTAGTGACAGAGCCTGTTATTCTTCAAAAATTCAAGGTGGTATCTCCAATCGACCCTGATCGTGTCGTTACTATTGTAGGTAATGCTAATCCAGATGATAAGGTTCGTGCTCTTACCCCTGCTGATATTTTAGCAGAAATGTCTTACTTCTTGAACCTTGCTGAAGGTATTGGAAAAGTTGACGATATTGACCACTTGGGTAACCGTCGTATTCGTGCTGTTGGTGAGCTGCTTGCCAACCAATTCCGTATCGGTCTTGCTCGTATGGAGCGTAACGTGCGTGAGCGTATGTCTGTCCAAGACAACGATGTGTTAACACCACAACAAATCATCAATATCCGTCCTGTCACAGCAGCTGTCAAAGAATTCTTTGGTTCTTCTCAGTTGTCACAGTTCATGGACCAACACAACCCATTGTCAGAGTTGTCTCATAAACGTCGTTTATCTGCCTTAGGACCTGGTGGTTTGACACGTGACCGTGCTGGTTATGAGGTTCGTGACGTGCATTACACGCACTATGGTCGTATGTGTCCGATTGAAACACCTGAAGGACCAAACATTGGTTTGATTAACAACTTGTCTTCATTTGGACATCTTAATAAATATGGTTTCATTCAAACACCTTACCGTAAGGTTGACCGTGCGACTGGTAAGGTAACTAACGAGATTGTTTGGTTGACTGCCGACGAAGAAGACGAATATACAGTTGCACAGGCCAATTCTAAATTAAACGAAGATGGCACTTTTGCAGAAGAAATCGTTATGGGTCGTCACCAAGGGAATAACCAAGAATTTTCTGCAAGTATTGTGGATTTCGTTGACGTTTCACCTAAACAGGTAGTTGCTGTTGCGACGGCATGTATTCCTTTCTTGGAAAATGATGACTCCAACCGTGCCCTCATGGGTGCCAACATGCAACGTCAGGCTGTGCCATTGATTGATCCCAAAGCACCGTTTGTTGGGACTGGTATGGAATATCAAGCTGCCCATGACTCTGGTGCTGCGGTTATTGCTCAGCACAATGGTAAAGTTGTCTTTTCTGATGCTGAAAAAGTTGAAGTCCGTCGTAAAGATGGT
Source organism: Streptococcus canis (assembly GCF_900636575.1). Taxonomy (NCBI): domain Bacteria; kingdom Bacillati; phylum Bacillota; class Bacilli; order Lactobacillales; family Streptococcaceae; genus Streptococcus; species Streptococcus canis. The sequence continues at coordinate 436,952 of NZ_LR134293.1, read as the reverse complement.
TCACTTGATGTTTACCACATTACCAAATTCCGTCGCTCCAACTCAGGAACTGCCTATAACCAACGCACTCTTGTTAAAGTAGGAGACATTGTTGAAAAAGGTGACTTCATCGCTGATGGACCATCTATGGAAAATGGTGAAATGGCCCTTGGACAAAACCCAGTCGTTGCTTACATGACTTGGGAAGGTTATAACTTTGAGGATGCCGTTATCATGAGTGAGCGCCTTGTGAAAGAAGATGTTTATACATCTGTTCACTTGGAAGAATTTGAATCAGAAACGCGTGATACAAAGCTTGGGCCTGAAGAAATCACTCGCGAAGTACCAAACGTTGGTGAAGAAGCCCTCAAAGACCTTGACGAGATGGGCATTATTCGTATTGGTGCTGAGGTTAAAGAAGGCGACATCTTAGTAGGTAAAGTCACACCTAAAGGTGAAAAAGACCTCTCTGCTGAAGAACGTCTCTTGCATGCCATCTTTGGGGATAAATCACGTGAAGTTCGTGATACCTCACTTCGTGTGCCTCACGGTGGAGATGGTATCGTTCGTGATGTGAAGATCTTTACACGTGCTAACGGTGATGAGTTACAATCAGGCGTTAACATGCTTGTGCGTGTTTACATCGCTCAAAAACGTAAGATCAAAGTTGGAGATAAAATGGCCGGTCGTCACGGAAACAAAGGTGTCGTTTCACGTATTGTACCAGTTGAAGACATGCCGTACCTTCCAGATGGAACACCAGTTGATATCATGTTGAACCCTCTTGGGGTGCCATCACGTATGAACATCGGACAAGTTATGGAACTTCACTTGGGTATGGCTGCTCGTAACTTGGGTATCCATATTGCAACACCAGTCTTTGACGGTGCCTCATCAGAAGACCTTTGGGACACTGTTCGTGAAGCTGGTATGGATTCAGATGCCAAGACTGTTCTTTATGATGGACGTACTGGTGAACCATTTGACAACCGTGTGTCAGTTGGGGTCATGTACATGATCAAGCTCCACCACATGGTTGATGATAAACTTCATGCGCGTTCAGTCGGACCATACTCACTTGTTACCCAACAGCCACTTGGGGGTAAAGCTCAATTTGGTGGGCAACGTTTCGGTGAAATGGAGGTTTGGGCCCTTGAAGCTTATGGTGCCTCAAATGTCCTTCAAGAAATCTTGACCTACAAGTCAGATGATGTGACTGGACGTTTGAAAGCTTATGAAGCGATTACCAAAGGTAAACCGATTCCAAAACCAGGTGTGCCAGAATCCTTCCGCGTTCTTGTGAAAGAATTGCAATCTCTTGGTCTTGACATGCGTGTGCTTGACGAGGACGACAATGAAGTTGAACTTCGTGACCTTGATGAAGGCGAAGACGATGATGTGATGCACGTTGACGATCTTGAAAAAGCGCGTGAAAAACAAGCTCAAGAAACCCAAGAGGTTTTTGGAACAACTGACGACAAATAAGCAATCAATTCTTATAAACAATTATTTACGAGTTGAGGGCAGGCGAGTCTTGCCCTTAGACTGGTAAAGTCATCAAAGGCAGAAAGGTAAAACTAGTGGTTGACGTAAATCGTTTTAAAAGTATGCAAATCACATTAGCCTCACCAAGTAAGGTCCGTTCATGGTCGTATGGTGAAGTTAAAAAACCTGAAACAATCAACTACCGTACATTGAAACCAGAACGTGAAGGACTCTTTGACGAAGTCATCTTTGGTCCAACAAAAGACTGGGAATGTGCGTGTGGTAAATACAAACGTATCCGTTATAAAGGTATCGTGTGTGACCGCTGTGGGGTTGAAGTAACTCGTGCTAAAGTTCGTCGCGAACGTATGGGGCACATCGAGTTAAAGGCTCCTGTGTCACATATCTGGTATTTCAAAGGGATCCCATCACGTATGGGATTGACTCTTGATATGAGTCCTCGTGCTCTTGAGGAAGTTATCTACTTTGCGGCTTATGTGGTCATCGATCCAAAGGATACACCGCTTGAACCAAAATCATTATTAACAGAGCGTGAATACCGTGAAAAACTGCAAGAGTATGGACACGGTTCATTTGTCGCTAAAATGGGTGCGGAAGCCATTCAAGATCTCTTGAAACGTGTGGACTTGGCAGCTGAAATCGCTGAATTAAAAGAAGAGTTAAAATCTGCTTCTGGTCAAAAACGAATTAAGGCAGTTCGTCGTTTGGATGTGCTTGATGCCTTCCACAAATCTGGAAATAAACCAGAATGGATGGTACTTAACATCTTGCCAGTTATTCCACCAGATTTACGCCCAATGGTTCAATTAGATGGTGGCCGTTTCGCCGCATCTGACTTGAATGACTTGTACCGTCGTGTGATTAACCGTAACAACCGTTTGGCACGTTTGTTGGAACTTAATGCCCCAGGTATTATCGTTCAAAATGAAAAACGGATGCTTCAAGAAGCCGTTGATGCTTTGATTGATAACGGTCGTCGTGGTCGTCCAATCACTGGACCAGGTAGTCGTCCATTGAAATCTTTGAGCCACATGCTTAAAGGGAAACAAGGTCGTTTCCGTCAAAACTTGCTTGGTAAACGTGTAGACTTTTCTGGCCGTTCCGTTATCGCCGTAGGTCCAACCCTAAAAATGTACCAATGTGGTGTGCCACGTGAAATGGCTATTGAGCTCTTTAAACCATTTGTCATGCGCGAAATTGTTGCCAAAGAATATGCTGGTAACGTTAAGGCAGCTAAGCGTATGGTTGAACGTGGTGACGAACGCATCTGGGATATCTTAGAAGAGGTTATCAAAGAACACCCAGTTCTCCTTAACCGTGCACCGACCCTTCACAGACTTGGTATTCAGGCCTTTGAGCCCGTTCTGATTGATGGTAAGGCACTTCGTCTTCACCCACTTGTGTGTGAGGCCTACAATGCCGACTTCGATGGAGACCAAATGGCCATCCACGTGCCATTGTCTGAAGAAGCACAAGCTGAAGCTCGTCTCTTAATGCTTGCCGCAGAGCACATCTTGAATCCTAAAGACGGTAAACCTGTTGTTACCCCATCTCAGGATATGGTGTTGGGTAATTATTACCTTACGATGGAAGATGCTGGTCGCGAAGGTGAAGGCATGATCTTCAAGGATAAAGACGAAGCTGTGATGGCATATCGTAATGGTTATGCTCACTTGCATAGTCGTGTGGGTATCGCTGTTGACAGCATGCCCAAAAAACCTTGGAAAGATAGCCAAAGACAAAAAATCATGGTGACAACTGTTGGTAAGATTTTGTTTAACGACATCATGCCAGAAGACCTTCCTTACCTCCAAGAGCCAAACAATGCCAACTTGACAGAAGGAACACCTGATAAATACTTCCTTGAACCTGGTCAAGATATCCAAGAAGTCATCGATCGCTTGGACATCAATGTGCCATTCAAGAAGAAAAACCTTGGTAACATCATCGCAGAAACCTTCAAACGTTTCCGTACAACAGAAACATCAGCCTTCCTTGACCGCTTGAAAGACCTTGGTTACTACCATTCAACCCTTGCTGGTTTGACAGTGGGTATCGCTGACATTCCTGTTATTGATAATAAAGCTGAAATCATTGATGCTGCTCACCATCGTGTTGAAGAAATCAATAAGGCTTTCCGTCGTGGTTTGATGACAGATGATGACCGTTATGTTGCCGTTACAACAACATGGCGTGAAGCTAAAGAAGCCCTTGAAAAACGTCTGATTGAAACACAAGATCCTAAGAACCCAATCGTTATGATGATGGACTCAGGAGCTCGTGGTAACATCTCTAACTTCTCACAGCTTGCGGGTATGCGTGGTTTGATGGCTGCTCCTAACGGACGCATCATGGAACTTCCTATCTTGTCAAACTTCCGTGAAGGTTTGAGCGTTTTGGAAATGTTCTTCTCAACCCACGGTGCACGTAAAGGGATGACCGATACGGCCCTTAAAACAGCCGACTCAGGTTACCTTACTCGTCGTTTGGTTGACGTTGCCCAAGATGTTATCATTCGTGAAGACGACTGTGGTACTGACCGTGGACTTCTTATCCGTGCTATTACAGATGGTAAGGAAGTTACCGAAACCCTTGAAGAACGTCTTCAAGGTCGTTACACACGTAAATCAGTCAAACATCCTGAAACTGGTGAAGTCTTGATTGGTGCTGACCAATTAATCACTGAAGACATGGCTCGTAAGATTGTTGATGCAGGTGTTGAAGAAGTGACCATTCGTTCTGTCTTTACCTGTGCGACACGTCACGGTGTCTGCCGTCATTGTTATGGTATCAACCTTGCAACTGGCGATGCCGTTGAAGTGGGTGAAGCAGTCGGTACTATCGCTGCCCAATCTATCGGTGAGCCTGGTACTCAGCTTACCATGCGTACCTTCCACACGGGTGGTGTAGCCTCAAATACTGACATCACACAGGGTCTTCCTCGTATCCAAGAAATCTTTGAAGCACGTAACCCTAAAGGGGAAGCGGTCATTACTGAAGTGAAAGGTAATGTCGTTGAGATTGAAGAAGATGCCTCAACACGTACTAAGAAAGTTTACGTTCAAGGTCAAACTGGCATGGGCGAATACGTCGTACCATTTACAGCACGTATGAAGGTTGAAGTCGGCGACGAAGTTAATCGCGGAGCTGCTCTGACAGAAGGCTCTATTCAACCGAAACGTCTTCTTGAAGTACGTGATACCTTGTCCGTTGAAACTTATCTTCTTGCAGAAGTGCAAAAAGTTTACCGTAGCCAAGGGGTAGAAATCGGAGATAAACACGTTGAGGTAATGGTTCGCCAAATGCTTCGTAAAGTTCGTGTGATGGATCCAGGGGATACCGATCTTCTTCCAGGAACTCTACTTGACATTGCAGACTTTACCGATGCTAATAAAGAAATTGTTATTTCTGGTGGCATTCCTGCGACCTCTCGTCCAGTTCTTATGGGAATTACCAAAGCTTCACTTGAAACCAATTCCTTCTTGTCAGCTGCATCCTTCCAGGAAACAACTCGTGTCCTTACAGATGCTGCAATCCGTGGTAAAAAAGACCATCTTCTTGGTCTTAAAGAAAATGTTATCATCGGTAAAATCATTCCAGCTGGTACTGGTATGGCACGTTACCGTAACATCGAACCACAAGCTATCAATGATATTGAAGTTATTGACAATGCTGAGCTTTTAGAAGAAACAGTTGCTACAACTGAAGCAAAATAAAACACTGAAAGAGTCCTTAGGGCTCTTTTTTTGTCTGAGTTTGTTGACAGTAACAAGTCTTGACGCTCGGTCTTAGTCCCAATGAGCAGATATTTTTCAAAATGCCTCTGATTTAGCTATAATATGGATAAGAGGAAAAGGTGTTATGTATCAAGTAATAAAAATGTATGGCGATTGGGAACCATGGTGGTTCATTGAAGGATGGCAGGATGATATTGTAGCAGAAGAACGGTTTGATGATTGGCAAGAGGCCCTTGCTTACTTTGAGCAAGAATGGCAGAGCATGAGAAATCGCTTTCCAAGTTACCATAGTCAAAAAAACTTATTGGCCACCTTTTGGGAGAAAAACGATACCCGGTGGTGTGAAGACTGTGATGATGATTTGCAACAATACCATTCTCTTTTACTCTTGAAAAATAGAGATATTGTCCCTAACACGCACTACTTGTCTCATTTTGAACAACGCAATGATTCGCCCCAAACCACCTACCTTTGTAAATTGAAACTATAACCTTTTCTAAACAGAAGAATCTGAGAAAATGTCATTGAATGGGCATTTTCTTTTTTGGTTTACGAATAAATCAATGAGGGGGCATTATGGTACAAGCATTAGCAAAATCAATTTTGAAAGAAGCAGAGCAAGTTCAGGCTCAAGATATTTATATTCTGCCACGAGCAGACCAGTACGAGCTCTTTTTAAGAATAGGAGATGAAAGGAGATTAGTAGATGTTTATCGGGGCGATCGGATGGCTCATCTTATTAGTCACTTTAAATTCGTTGCAGGAATGACCGTTGGTGAAAAAAGACGTTGTCAGGTTGGTTCTTGTGATTATGACCTTGATGAAGACACGCGATTGTCCTTACGTTTATCCAGTGTTGGAGATTACCGTGGTCAAGAAAGTTTAGTCATTCGTCTGCTACATCATCAGAAAAAGGAGTTACGTTACTGGTTTGATGGATTAACTAAAGTAGCGAGTCAGATTGGAGGTCGAGGCCTCTACCTTTTTGCAGGTCCAGTCGGATCAGGGAAAACAACTTTGATGCATCAGCTTATTGCAGATCATTATCAGGAAGCACAGGTGATTAGCATTGAAGATCCAGTGGAAATTAAAAACCAGCAGGCCTTACAATTGCAAGTCAATGATGATATTGGCATGACTTACGACAATTTAATCAAACTGTCCTTGCGGCATCGACCAGATATTTTGGTCATTGGTGAAATTCGAGATAGCCAGACAGCTAGAGCAGTTATTAGAGCCAGTCTAACAGGGGCCATGGTCTTTTCAACGGTGCATGCCAAAAGTATTTCAGGAGTCTATGCTAGATTGCTAGAACTTGGGGTAACAAGGGCAGAACTGGATAATTGTTTGGCCTTAATTGCCTACCAACGTTTGCTTAATGGAGGAGCATTGATTGACGCAACTCAAAAAAACTTTGAACACTACCTACCAGACCGGTGGAATCAGCAGCTTGATCAGTTACTTGCAGCAGGACATCTCAGTCCGAAACAAGCAAGGCTTGAAAAAATTGTCCAGTAAAGAGCAATATAAGCTTATTCAGTTGTTGACTAATCTTCTATCAGCAGGATTTCAGTTGACAGATATTATTGCTTTTTTAAAGAAAAGTCAGCTTGTGAAACTCCAGTATGTTCTTAGTATGGAAGATTCCCTTTTAAAGGGACGAGGCTTAGCAGATATGTTAGCTGGTCTGGGATTTTCGGATGCCATCTTGACTCAGATTAGCCTAGCAGATGGGCACGGAGATATTAAGAAGACGCTGTTTAACATTCAGAATTACCTGAAGCAAATGACCCAGCTCAAGCGAAAGACCATTGAAGTAATAACCTATCCAATAATGCTGTTGCTTTTTCTCTTTGTCATCATGCTAGGATTGAGACACTATTTAGTGCCCCAATTAGAAGAGACAAACCAAATAACTGACTTTCTCAATCATTTTCCGACCTACTTTTTGGGTTTTGGTTTGGCTCTTGTGTTACTTTTGGGAGTGGGGTGGCTGAGATGGCGGTCTCAAAGCCGTTTAAACTGTTTAAGCCACCTAAGCACCTTTCCCTTTCTGGGAAAACTATTACAACAATACCTAACCGCCTATTATGCAAGGGAATGGGGCACTTTGATAGGGCAGGGCCTTGAGTTACCGATGATTCTAGACATTATGGCAACCGAGAAATCCTCACTGATGCAAGAGTTGGCTGAGGATATTAGGGCTAGTTTACTGGCAGGACAGGCTTTTCCTACCAAAGTAGCCACTTACCCTTTCTTTAAAAAAGAATTAAGTTTGATGATTGAATATGGAGAAATCAAATCCAAACTAGGTCAGGAGCTTGAAATCTATGCTCAAGAAAGTTGGGCTCGCTTTTTCAGCCAGCTTCATCAAGCAACGCAGTTTATTCAACCAGTTATTTTTTTAATGATTGCCTTAATAATCGTCATGATTTATGCGGCAATCTTATTACCAATTTATCAAGATATGGGAGGCCTTATTTAACTATGACAAACCAATGGAACAACTTACGACACAAGAAGCTAAAAGGATTTACTCTTCTTGAAATGTTATTGGTGATTCTTGTCATCAGTGTTTTGATGCTATTATTTGTGCCAAATTTAAGCAAGCAAAAAGACAGGGTTACCGAGACAGGTCATACCGCTGTTGTTAAATTAGTGGAGAATCAAGCGGAGCTATATGAATTATCTCAGGGTTCAAAACCAAGTTTGAGCCAACTGAAGGAAGATGGTAGCATCACTGACAAACAAGAAAAAGCTTATCGCGACTATTATGGCAAACATAAAGATGAAAAAGCCAGTCTTAATGATTAAAGCTTTTACGCTACTTGAAACTTTACTGAGTCTGTCAGTGATGAGCTTTATCGTACTGGGCTTATCTTTTCCAGTGACAAGTAGTTATCGGAGAGTTCAAGAGCATTTATTTTTCACCCGTTTTGAGCACCTTTACCGGCATCAGCAAAAGGTGGCCATTTTACAGCAAGAAAAACGGGTTCTAACGATTTCTTCTAAAGAAATTAGGACAGAAGATGAGGGCTTAAAAGTACCTGATTCGATAAGGGTTAAAAGTAGTCGCCAGCTAGTCCTTGATCACATGGGAGGCAATCATTCGTTGACCAAGTTAACTTTTGAGACAGGGGAACAACGTCTCAGCTACCAATTTTATCTGGGGAGTGGAAATTATCAAAAAACAAGTGAAAGGTTACATAGCCCTTGAAAGTGTGATGGCGACAGGGCTCTTATTTTCCATTGTTATCCTAGTTTTGACTAGTTTACAGCAAGGTCAGGTCGCCCTAACCCATTATCGCAATCAACAAGAAAAACTGAATTTGGCGCTGATGGCAGTACAGACAGGCCGTGAAGAAGTCACACTCAATGGCTGTCATATTACTGTTCGGAGAACGGAACATCAGATTAGTATTCAGGACGATAAAGGAGAAGTGATTAGGATTGAACAAAAGGACAAATAGGGTTAGAGCGTTTACTTTTTTAGAAGCTTTAATTGCTCTGCTCGTTATATCAGGATCGCTATTAGTGTATCAAGGGCTAACTAAAACTCTCCTCAAGCACAGCCACTATCTGGCGAATCATGACCAAGATCATTGGCTTTTGTTTTCCCAGCAGTTACGTGAAGAATTAGATGGAGCTAGGTTTCAAAAAGTAACAAATAACAAACTCTATATTAAAAAGGGAAAGAAAACCTTAGCTTTAGGTCAATCTAAAAGCCATGATTTTCGGAAATCAGCTAGTAATGGTCAAGGTTACCAACCCATGTTATTTGGTCTGTCTCATACTAAAATTCAGGCAGACCAGTCCTATGTTAGCATTAAGTTAAAATGGAAAAGTGGCTTAGAAAGGACTTTTTATTATGCGTTTCAAGACCAACCTTAAAGCGGGTATCCTCTTATATGCTATGTTGATGGCCAGTGTTTTTTTGTTGGTTTTACAAGTTTACCTATCCCAAATGACGCAGTTTCATAAGGAATATCAGGCACAAACAGCCTATGTGAAAGCCAGGTTAATGGCAGAAATGATTCATCAAAACCCTTCTCAACCTTCTGGTCATCTTTCTTTCAAAGAAGGAGAAGCCACTTATACTTGTCGAAAAGGACAACAACTTATTACTATCGACTTGGGTCACAAGAGGCGCTACCAGTTCCAATATCCTAAACGAACTGAGGAGGAAGCCAAAGAAAATACGAGCAGAACCAATTCTTCTCACTTAGCCCCCTCATCTCCTTTAAACTGATGGAACGGGATTTCTTTTCATTTAAGGTGGAATTTGATATGATAGGTATATGAATTTTGAAAAAATTGAAGAAGCTTATCAGTTGCTTTTAGAGAATAGCCAACTGATTGAAAATGACTTAAAAACCCATATTTATGATGCCATTGTTGAACAAAACTCCTTTTATTTAGGGGCAGAGGGAGCCAGTCCTCAGGTGGCTCAAAACATTGATAAACTGAAAGCCTTGTGCCTGACAAAAGAAGAATGGCGCAGAGCCTACCAGTTTATTTTTATTAAGGCAGCTCAGACTGAACAACTGCAAGCCAACCATCAGTTCACACCAGATACTATTGGTTTTATTCTTCTCTATCTGTTGGAACAATTGAGCGATAAAGATAGCTTAGAGGTGCTTGAAATTGGGAGTGGAACAGGGAACCTAGCTCAAACCCTTCTCAACAACACGAGCAAGTCTCTTGATTATGTAGGAATTGAACTTGATGATCTCTTGATTGATTTGTCAGCCAGCATTGCAGAGGTGATGGATTCTTCAGCTCATTTTATTCAAGAAGATGCAGTAAGACCTCAATTATTGAAAGAAAGTGATGTTGTCATCAGTGACTTGCCAGTTGGCTATTATCCTAACGATGCTATTGCCAAACGTTACAAGGTGGCTAGTTCAGATGAGCATACGTATGCTCACCATTTATTAATGGAACAGTCTCTAAAATACTTGAAAAAAGATGGCTTTGCGATTTTTCTGGCACCAGTCAATTTATTGACGAGCCCTCAGAGCCAGTTATTGAAACATTGGTTAAAAGGATATGCTCAGGTGGTGGCTCTAATTACTCTACCAGACACCATTTTTGGTCATCCATCCAATGCCAAGTCTATTATTGTCTTGCAAAAACAAACAGACCGCCCAATGGAAACCTTTGTTTATCCAATTCGGGACTTGAAACTTGCAGAGAATATTCATGCTCTTATGGATAATTTCAAAAAGTGGAAACTGGATAATGTCAATTAACTGATTTTTTGTTATAATAAAATAGCATCACAGAAAACGATTTCAAGAGAGGTTAAAAATGTCAAAGACAATTGCAATTAATGCAGGTAGTTCCAGTTTAAAATGGCAACTTTATCAGATGCCAGAAGAAGAAGTGTTAGCACAAGGGATTATTGAGCGTATCGGTCTCAAGGATTCTATTTCAACAGTTAAGTACGATGGCAAAAAAGAAGAGCAAATTCTTGATATTCACGACCATACAGAAGCTGTTAAAATCTTGTTGAATGATTTGATTCACTTTGGAATCATTGCAGCCTATGATGAAATCACAGGTGTTGGGCACCGTATCGTTGCGGGTGGCGAATACTTTAAAGAATCTGTTGTCGTGGACGACACGGTTGTTGAGCAGGTTGAAGAATTGTCAGCTTTAGCACCGCTTCACAATCCTGGAGCAGCAGCAGGTATTCGTGCTTTCCGTGATATTTTGCCAGATATTACTAGTGTTTGTGTGTTTGACACATCATTTCACACAAGCATGCAAAAACATACTTATCTTTACCCAATTCCTCAAAAATATTACACTGACTATAAGGTTCGTAAATATGGGGCACACGGAACAAGTCATAAGTATGTGGCGCAAGAAGCTGCTAAAATGCTAGGTCGTCCATTAGAAGAGTTGAAACTAATCACTGCTCATATCGGAAATGGTGTGTCAATTACAGCCAACTACCATGGACAATCCGTTGACACTTCAATGGGATTCACACCACTTGCTGGTCCTATGATGGGAACACGTTCTGGTGACATTGACCCAGCTATTATTCCTTATTTAATTGAGCAAGACCCAGAGCTAAAAGACGCTGCTGATGTTGTGAATATGTTAAACAAGACATCAGGTCTTGGTGGGGTGTCAGGCATTTCTAGTGATATGCGTGATATTGAAGCTGGTTTGCAAGAGAAAGATCCAGATGCCGTTTTAGCTTACAATATCTTCATTGATCGTATTAAAAAATTCATTGGTCAATATTTCGCTGTTTTGAATGGAGCAGATGCTTTGGTCTTCACCGCTGGTATGGGTGAAAATGCACCATTGATGCGCCAAGATGTTATCGGTGGCTTGTCATGGTTTGGCATGGAAATTGACCCTGAGAAAAATGTTTTCGGATACCGTGGTGATATTTCAACACCTGAGTCAAAAGTGAAGGTTCTTGTTATCTCAACAGATGAAGAATTATGCATTGCGCGTGATGTTGAACGCTTAAAAAATACAAAATAAAAGAGGCTAAGTTTCAATAAATAACCAAGTAAGGTAAAGCGATTGATTTCCCTACTTGGTTTTTTTGATAGTCTTCTAACAATTTTCCGTTGCCGCTCTCATTACAGCCAAGTAGTGAAGAAAGATTGGTGGATGGAGTATCTAAGGTGGCGCGTTGAGATAGTATTATGATAAAGAGAGATATGGCTCTGGGCTACTAGAAGATAATCTCTAGCAAAACTATGTTTAAAATGACAAATAAGTGAGAAAACTATTGACAAAAAATGTAAAGGAAACTATACTATAAATGTAAAGTTAACTTGACAATATTTTGGAGGATAAGATGGATAATCGTATTCAGGAACTCCGTAAGGCTAGACATATTAGCCAGGCAGAACTTGCTGATGCTATGAATGTCACGAGACAGACCATTATTTCTTTAGAAAAAGGTCGTTATAATGCTTCGCTTGAATTAGCCTACAAACTTGCTATTTTTTTTCAACTAAGTATTGAAGAGATTTTCTTGTTTGATCTTAATCAAGACGATTAGGTTATTTACGGCGGTATGGGGCTTATTTTGGGTTCTGTTATCGCAAAATACAAAAACGAGCACACGTCCTGCTGGTTCACTTTTTGAATAACGGCATAGCCCTGATAGTGATGACTCTTGCGACAACGATGATTTCTTAACATAAGGAGATTGAGGTATGAAAAAGGAACCTTCACTTAAACAAAAATGCCAGTACTGGGAAAAGGTCTATACTCGAATTGGCCATGTATTGGTTGCTTTAGGCTTTTTATCCGCGACTTGGGGTATTTGGTCAATGACACGTGGAAATATGAGACAGGGAACTCTGTTCTTTTTCCTTGCCCCCTTGTTTTTGATTGCTTCAACCTTTTTCTTTTATGTGTTTACAGAACCTACTGATTTAAAAAATTATTTGGTGGCTCTGCACGATGAGCGTAATCGTGCCATTCGAAAACAGACACAGGTCTACTGCTTTTACGTGATCATTAATCTTTTTATTGTTTTATGCTTTTTTTCCCCAATTAACTATTCGAGACCTTGTGTCGTATAAATTGCCTTTGATTTTGACTTATCTTTATTTCTTCCTTAGACATTGGGTTTCTAAAAAAATGTAATCCCATTCTAAACATTCTAAAGACAAGAAAACACCCCTGTTTGAGAACAGTTTAACTTCCTTGTTAGATGTTTTGTCTAACAGTTAAGTGACTTGTCCTTGAACGGGGATGTTTTGCTAAATGAGGTACATGGTAGTACCTATTTTTGTAACTGTTTAGCCTTATCAATGGTTTTGTCAATGGCAGAGCTGACAGTAGCTGTGAGGCCAAGGCGTTCTAATTCTAATAGCCCAGCAATAGTTGTTCCACCAGGACTGCAGATGGCATCGATAAAGTCGTGAGGACTTTGAGAGCTGGCTAAGAGATTGTTGGCGCTTGCCAAGACTGTCTGGGTAACAATCTCCAACGCCTTTGCTTTAGGAATGCCATTCTTGACACCAGCCTTAGCCAAGGCCTCAATAAAGAGGTAAATATAGGCGGGACTTGACCCTGCTAAAGCGGTAAAGGTGTCAAAATCCTTTTCACTGATAACAAAAGTGCTGCCAAAGCTATCTGTTAAGTCTCGAACACGTTCTTGTAATTCCTGAGACACCAAAGCGTTTCCAGTTAAAGCGGTGCTGCTTTGGAGAATCTGTGCGTTCATGTTTGGCATGATACGTAGCAAAGGGAGGTCTTCTCCTACTAATGTTGCCAGTCTTTGGAGAGAAATGCCTGCTGCCATAGATATAACAGGTTGTTTGAAGTGAAGTGGTTTGAGGACCATTTCAAATAATTGAGGCTTGATGCCTAAAATAACAAGGTCAACTTGGTCAATAAGGTCTTGATGGGACATGGCATAAGGCAGTGTTAATTGCTCAGCAAGTTCCTTAGACCGTTCTAAAGATGATCCTGAAATGATAAGTTCATGGGGCGTTTGTTTAAGGCCTTTGATGATAGCGCTAGCCATTTTGCCAACACCAATAATTCCAATTTTCATGCTGTTGCTCCTCATGGGATATTGTGGTTAGTCAGGCTAACACTAATTTAGTAATGTTTAATCAAGTCAACGGTTGAGCGATCCAGTTTTTTGACAATGGCTTGTAAGAAGGCTTGGGCTTCTACGAAATCGTCCATGGCGTAGAGGGTTTGGTGAGAGTGAATATAGCGTGCACAAACCCCAATAGTTGTTGATGGAACACCATCATTTTGAAGGTGTGCAGCACCTGCATCTGTGCCTCCCTTGCCACAATAGTATTGGAAATTGACACCAGCTTCCTCAGCCGTTGTGAGTAAGAAATCACGCATATCTTTGAGCATGACATGGCCTGGGTCGTAGAAACGCAACAAGGTGCCATCTCCGATTGTCCCAGGATTGCCATAAATATCGCCAGCAGGCGAACAATCTACTGCAAAAAAGAGTTCAGGGTTGAACTTGGTGGTTGAGACGTGGGCTCCGCGCAGACCAACTTCTTCTTGAACGTTAGCACCTGCAATTAGGGTGTTGTTAAGGTCTTGTCCTTTCAGAGTTTCAAGCATTTCTGTTACCATGAGAACGCCATAGCGATTATCCCAAGCTTTTGAAATGATATTTTTTTGATTGGCTGTTAGGATAGTTTCAGATTGAGGGACAATAATATCTCCCGGTGTAATGCCAAAGCTTTCAGCTTCTGCCTTATCTGTAAAGCCACCATCAAACACAATATCTTCAATGTTAGGTAGGCTAGCAGAGCCATTTGCCCCACGTAAAAAATGAGGTGGTACTGATCCTGAAATAAGGGGAATAGCTTGACCAGTGCGTGTGTAAAGAGTAAACCGTTGTGAGCTGACAACAAGTGGGTTCCAGCCACCGATACCAACCACGCGCAGGGTTCCGTCAGCTTTGACATCGCTCACCATAAACCCAACTTCGTCCATGTGCGCAGCTACTAAAATACGAGGTGCTTGCTCAGCTTTACTGTCTCTAATACCAAAAATCCCACCAAGCCCATCTGTTTCAACACGGTCAACCAGTGGGGTTATTTTGGTGCGGAGGTAATCACGGACACTATGTTCGTAGCCAGCAATACCATCCAGTTCAGTTACTTCTTTGATTTTTGAAAATAAATCTGTCATTTTTTTGCTCCATTAATAAGGTTTCAGACCAGTTCAACACGGTCATCTATCTTATATTTTACCACTTTTTAAGCAAGAATGGGTTACGATTTCCAGACCCTACAGGTCTTGAAGCCGTTTTCGACTGATAGCGTGTAAAAAATCAGGAACATTAAAGGCAAACAAAAAACCTAGAGATTAGGATTCTCTAGGACTTTTGTGAGGAGTGCTTGTCTTTTTGCCGTAAGCTGTTTTTTTAGGAAGTAAGGTGATCATTAAGATGATAAAGCAAAGGCTGGTCAGTAAGAATAGTAGGGCACTTATAGTACGAAAAGACTCTCCACTGGCGAAAAGTAAGGATAATGGGGTCATAAGAGGAACCTTCTATTTTCTAGAAATTATCAAAAGCATGGGTTGTTTAATTTAAAAATAAACCATGCTTAATAAATGTAATTTCAGTCTAAGCACTTTTGCCTTTTTTGTCAAGTAGTGATTGGATAAAATTTTTAATTTTAGCTGATTTATGCCCGTCATGGTTGATTTTAGGCTAGCTTATCTTGCCTTTTTTATGATAAAATGAAAGGTATGAGTAAAAAGAAAATAGGTATTATTTCAGGATTACTTGGAGCAGGCTTGGTTATCGGTCTCGGAATAATGATAAATGATTATTATCAGGAGAAAGAACGTCAACAAGTAACAAGAGACTTACGTGCTTTTTTTTCAAAACTGGGGCAAATTGACGTTTTATATGTGACTACTGTAAAGAATAGTTCTGAGCCGATTTCGGGTGGTGTTGTCATGACAGGTGGCAAACAGTATCTGTACACCTATCATAATGGGCATATTA
Organism: Streptococcus canis; assembly: GCF_900636575.1. NCBI lineage: Bacteria > Bacillati > Bacillota > Bacilli > Lactobacillales > Streptococcaceae > Streptococcus > Streptococcus canis. The sequence continues at coordinate 421,244 of NZ_LR134293.1, read as the reverse complement.
GCTTTGAGGAGGAATAGAGATGATTACACCAACAACTTACGAGGAGCTAGCAGCTCTTATTGAAAATGAAGATAAGCTCGTTTTGTTTTTCACAGCTGACTGGTGTCCAGATTGTCAATTTATCTACCCTGTAATGCCAGACATTGAAGCAGAGCATGCGAGTATGACCTTTGTCCGTGTGAATCGCGACCAATTTATCGAAGTGGCACAAGAATGGAATATTTTTGGGATTCCTAGTTTTGTGGTGATTGAAAGTGGTCAAGAAGTGGGTCGTTTGGTTAACAAATTGAGAAAAACGAAGGCTGAAATCAACAGTTTTTTAGCTGACCATCATTAAGAGAGAAGGAAGAGATAAATGATTTTTGCATATAATAAAGAACAAGTTGGGGACGTGTTGATGGTTATCTTCCAAGATACCAAAGATATTAAGCGTCAAGTGGAGCGTCGAGGAAAAGTTGCCCGTGTTTTTGCAGAAGAAAGTGGTAAGACCCTTGCTTGGAATATCTTTGAAGCATCAAGCCTGATTGCTGTTGAGGGCAATGGACAGGTCTTTTTGACAGATGAGGACGTTGCAACACTAAATGCTGAACTTGCTAAAGAAGGCTTTTCAGAAAAACTGGAGAATACTGCGCCCCCTGTTTTTGTGGTTGGTCAAATCATTGAGATGGTAGCTCATCCAGATAGCGATCACCTTAATATTTGTCAAGTAGCTATTGGTGAGAATAAAACAGTTCAAATCGTAGCTGGGGCACCAAATGCTGCATTGGGCTTAAAAACGATTGTTGCCCTACCAGGTGCCATGATGCCAAATGGTAGCCTCATCTTCTCAGGTCAACTGCGTGGCGAAGAGAGTTATGGCATGATGTGCTCTCCACGTGAGTTAGCCTTGCCAAATGCACCGCAAAAACGTGGTATTATTGAGCTTGATGAGTCAGCTGTAGTAGGAGAAGCTTTTGACCCGGCTACACATTGGAAAGGTTAGAAAGATCAGCTGAAATAGGACTGTATTTAACTAAATGACCAGAAGCAAGGTTTAGGAGATCCTAATCCTTTTTTCTTATATGTTCAAAAACGTTTAAAATGAAACTTGTTTTACCACAATTTTTACGAATAATAAGATAAGGAGGTCAGTATGTATAATAAAGTAATCATGATTGGTCGTTTGGTGGCTAAACCTGAATTGGTAAAAACAGCTACGGATAAGCATGTGGCGCGTCTATCTTTGGCTGTTAATCGGAGGTTCAAGAATGCTTCAGGAGAGCGAGAAGCTGATTTTATTTCTGTTGTTGTCTGGGGAAAGTTGGCAGAAACTCTGGTTTCTTATGCCAGTAAAGGTAGTTTGATGTCTATTGATGGCGAGCTTAGAACCCGCAAATATGATAAAGATGGGCAAGTGCATTATGTGACGGAAGTGCTATGTCAGTCCTTTCAGTTATTAGAAAGTCGTGCTCAGCGTGCAATGCGAGAAAATAATGTGGCCAGTGACTTGGTGGATTTGGTCTTGGAAGAGGAGGACTTGCCTTTTTAAGCAGTAGTAGCCGAGTGATTTAGGAAATGTCTTGCACGCAGTTCCACTGTGAGTATTTTTTCCTAACAATTTGTCTTAAAAATCCTGTTATTTAGCAGGTTCAACTACTTTTTCAACTTGTCAGAATATTATTAAGAAATCGAAAATTCCATTAATAACAAAAACCTTGACAGTGTTTAGAAAGAGAGTTAGAATGTTAAACAATTAAAATGGAAGAAAACAGGAGGTGCTGATATGGTATTAAATAGCACAACTTACACGATGATTAATCGTTATTACTATAGCTTCTTTAGATAGTGTTTGTAGACATGGGAAATATGGGTACAAACACGGTGAACGTTACGTTTGTATCTATGAGGCTATGGCTATTTGAGTTGTTTGTCCGCATAGATGATATATCTAGGTGGACACCATACAGCGCGTATTTTGTGATACCCTTACACGTATAAGACCATTTAGGTAATGCTAAATGGTCTTATTTTTATTATGGCTTCAAGCCAGTTTTTCTCGAAGAGAAAAATAAGAAAACCACCAGCTAAGCTGGTGGCTGATAAGGCTTATAGCTTCCATTTATTTTTCTTAGTATAATCTAATTGTTCAGGTTAGACAAAGGAGGAAAAATAAATGGCTAAAACCAGTTACAGTCTATCACATACCAAGTGGATGTGCAAATATCATATTGTCTTTACACCAAAGTATCGTCGAAAATCTATCTACTACACAATAAGAAAAGATTTAATTGAGATTTTTCGACATCTATGTCAGTATAAAGGCGTGGAGATAATTGAAGGACACATGATGCCAGATCATGTTCATATGTTAGTGTTAATACCACCAAAAGTTGCGATTTCCGATTTTATGGGCTATCTGAAGAGTAAGAGTGCTCTTATGATATTTGATAAACATGCGAAATTAAAGTATAAATACGGAAATCGCAAGTTTTGGGCGAGGGGATACTACGTCAGTACAGTTGGATTGAACGAAAAAACGGTAGCGAAATACATACGTGAGCAAGAGAGGAATGACATATCTCTTGATAAATTGAGTGTAAAAGAATACGAAGATCCGTTTTCAGATGGTGGATTTAGAACACGATAAAAGCCCGTTATTACGGGCATCAGTCAAGTAACGAAAGCATAACCTGAACGAAGTTCAGCGAGCGTCTTTAGACGCCGCTGGAAATTATCGCCTTATAGGCGGTGTACAAACCACCCGTCTAACGGGTGGTCATGATTATTCTAGATAGTCAGCGGAATTAGACATGCTGTAACGACCCTAGATGTGATTCAAGTCTTTGGCCGAAAACGACTACAACAAACCTAAGGCTTTGAGTTTATCATCAACCAGTTGTAACACGGTTGCTAAGTCATCTGGATTTTGAACGAAGTCAAGAGAGTTGCCATCAATTTTCATTTTGGGAGAGATCTTGTAGTCTTCGTACCAGGTTGGGTATTCACCATGTACTTGATGGTAGTAGTATTCTAAGTCAGGATTATCATCAACCTGTTCAAAACTTCGGCCGCGTTTTTCAATGCGTTCAAGCATTTTATCAAAGGATACATCAATATAAATGAGAAGGTCAGGGCGTTTCTTAGGCATGCCCTCTAGCTCCTCAAGCATATTTGCGAGTAATTCTTGGTAGATTTCGAGTTCTGTCTTAGTGACATTCCCATTTTTGTAGTTGAGTTTTAAAAAGAGTTCGTCTTCAAAAATGGAACGGTCGAGGATATTATTGTCAGCCTGATAAGCCTCTTTGATGGATTTAAACCGTTTATTTAAAAAGAAAATTTGAAGTAAAAAGGCGTATTTTTTAGGGTCTTGGTAATAAAGGTCAAGTACGGGATTGTTGTCAACCGCTTCGTAAAAGACTTCAGTCCCCAAATGCTCTCCAAGTGCCGCAGCAAGAGAACTCTTGCCAGCACCAATTGTTCCTGCTAGTACAATCAACATGTGTCTCCTTCTAATGTGTTTAGCGTACTTGTGCAAAAATCGCTTCAACCTCAGCTAGAGTCTCAGCGCGTGAAACAGCACCACGAACCTTGGCAGCACCAGCTGTTCCACGAAGATAGTGTGGCGCTAAGCCACGGAATTCCCGAACAGCAATGGTTTCACCTTTGAGGTTAATCAAGCGTTTGAGGTGATCTTCGGCGATGTCTAGTTTTTTGGCAAAGGGAAGATCAGGCAATTCTTGCCCAGTCTCAAAGAAATGATTGATCTGAGTGAAAAGGTAAGGATTGTTCATGGCTGCGCGGCCAATCATCACGGCATCCACACCGATTTCTTCAATCATAAATTTGGCGTCTTGAACGGAACGCACGTCCCCATTTCCAATAAAAGGAATCTTGGTAATAGCTTTAGAAACTCGAGCCAGTGTGTCATGGTCGCAGGTTCCTGTATACATTTGTTCACGGGTGCGGCCGTGCATGGCAAGAGCAGAGACACCGGCTGCTTCAGCCGCAAGGGCATTTTCAACAGCAAGCGAACTATCCGCCCAGCCTGTACGCATTTTGACAGTCAGTGGAATGTCTAAAACAGAAGTGACTTCCTTGACAATGTGGTAAATCTTATCCGGGTCACGCAGCCATTTCGCACCAGCCTCGTTTTTGACAACCTTATTAACAGGGCAGCCCATATTAATATCAACAATATCGGCCTTAGTGTTGGTTTGAATGAAATCAGCGGCACGTTTCAATCCTTCCGCATCACCACCAAATAATTGAATGGACATAGGGTGCTCATTCTCGTCAATGTGGAGCATGTGGAGGGTCTTTTCGTTATTGTAGAGAAGCCCTTTTTCGGAAATCATTTCCATAACCACTAAACCAGCACCAAATTCTTTGGCGATGGTACGAAAGGCAGAATTGGTCACTCCCGCCATGGGAGCAAGTACGGTGCGGTGAGGGATTTCCACATCACCAATCATAAAGGAAGAATTAAGCTTTGTCATTGATGAGGACCTCCAAATCATTTTCGTTAAATTGGTACTTGGTGCCGCAGAATTGGCAAACAATCTCAGCACCTTTATCTTCATCAATCATGGCCTGCAAATCTGCTTTAGGCAAGGTCATTAAGGCTGTCTCAAAGCGCTCTCTAGAACAGTCACACTGAAAACTCAGAGGTTCTTCGGAGAGACGTTTGTAAGGCTCGTCTCCATAGATGGCCTCCAAAAGAGCATCCACATGATTTTCGGAAGTTAGCAGTTGAGAAATAGCAGGCATTTCTTGTAGACGTTTTTCATAGCGAGCAATCTCTTCCTCAGAAGCGCCTGGTAGCACCTGCACCATAAAACCGCCAGCAACTTTGACCTTATCATTCTCATCGAGCAGCACATTAAGCCCAACAGCAGATGGTATTTGCTCTGATTCGGTCAAATAATAGGCAAAGTCCTCACCAATTTCCCCAGTAATAAGAGGAGTTGTTGAGGTGTAAGGGTTACCTGTGCCATAGTCGATGATGGTCACAAAATGACCATTTCCCATAAAAGGTCCAACAAGGACTTCACCTGTTGCTGTTTTTTTGATGTCGACACCAGTATTTTGAATGTAACCTTTCACATGCCCTTTGGTATCTGCCACAGAAATAATGTGTCCAAAGGAAGAATCACCAATCACTTTGACGGTGATTTTGCTGTCGCCTTTTTGGTTGGCCGCTAATAGTTGATTAGCAATCAAGGTACGACCAAGGGCCACTGTTGATGATGACAGGGTATTGTGTTTTTCCTGAGCCGCTTTAACTGTTTCAGTGCTATCAAGAACATAAGCCCTAAAAGCACCTGATTGAGAAATTGATTTAATAATGTTATCCATAACTCATATTATAGCATAAAGGCCTCACTTCGAGAGGGGGAATGACCTGAAAATTTTGCTTTGACGCCTTAGCAGCGCCAGCGATTCTAACAGGGAATTGAACCCCTTCCCGCCTGAGCGAGAAGGGGCATTGAAAGGTTTGTGAGGTTAGCTGTCTAACTCAGATGATTGGCCTGAACAATTGCACAAGGAAATCATTTTGGAGCAGTGTCACGGTATTTGGCGAGATACTCGTTGGATGACATGCCTGTGTATTTTTTAAATGTCTTGAGGAAATGCGTGGTGTCGTAGAAATGCAAAACTTTAGCCACCTCTCCGACAGGCATCCCTCTTTGCAAGAGCAGCTGTGCTTCTTGAATCTTAGCCTTGAGAATATGGCTTTGCAAGGAAATATCAGAGTATTTTTTGAAAACAGAACGTAAATGAGACTCTGATACATATAAGTGACTAGCAATATCAGAGACCTTGAGCTTGGAATAAAGGTGACTATCTACATAATGGAGGACACTGTTATACATTTGACGCTTATCAGAAATGCTTTTATTGACTATAGATTCGGAAAAACTGATAATAGCAGCGCAACGAATCCTTAAAACGTCGATTAAATCTCGAGCTTCTTCATTCAAGGCCATATAATGTTTCACAAGAGTGTAATTCTTGGCGACATCAGTGTTTTCCTCAAAGCTTAACTCTAATAATCTGGTGAAATAAATAACAGACAGATTTTTTTCAGCCCTCAGTGCTGGAATCGAAGAGGACGTCACAGTGGATAGGGGAATACGATTGATTTCTTGCTGGAGCAATTGTGGATTGCCTAACCTGACGAGACTGATAATATGATTAAGATGTTCTAACATAGTAGGCAACTGAAAAGTAGGTTTGTTTTCATGTTTGAGCTGATGAATAAGCTTAGAATCTGCCACAATCTGTTTCGAATGCTCCGACAATTGATTAATAACTTGCTGGCAAGTAATCTCAAACTGAGTATTAAAAAAGGCATCAATAGTTATCAAAAGGCTGCGCATATTGTTAATTGGAAAAAATGGCACAAGCCCCATATAAGTTATAAGCTCTTCTTTAGTGCGTTCAGAAAAGAGCTCTAAAAACTGATCTGCCAATTTTTCATGGTAGGCCTTATCAAGGGAATAAGGGTAAAAAGGTCCAATAACGACAATCTGTTGTCGAATCGGAAAAATCAAAAAGGACTCTTCAAAAAGTCCCTCATAAAAACTGATGTCTTCGGCATCATGAGGGATAACCAGACGCTTCAATATTTGATGGTAAGGCAATAAATAGTCTTCATTACCATAGACCTGAATCAGTTCCTTATCCAGCGACATGACTGAAATAGGCAGTTGAGATAAGTTATGCAATGTTTGAACATATTTAAAATCGAATGTAACCATTTTGATAAACCTGCTTTCATCATTAAATGTACAACTCTTTTAGGACTATAAAAGTTATAAGTAATATCAATGATGAAAACAACTGATTTTTAGGCACACTAAAAAACGTAGCAATAGCGCAACTCTCTCCATCATCTCTCTCTTACTAATTATACTATTAGTCATTTAGTAAATAAAGTTAAGTGATTTTTTTAACAATGGCAATTTACCTATGCATTTAAACTTAATAATAAACAGACTAAATGATAAATACAAAAATATATGTACAAACCGATTTGTATTAGAGGGGTAATGAAAATTAAACGAACAAGAGGGTATAATGAATGATTGTATAGATAACAGATAATCTGTTACTGATTTTATTAAGGATAGAGAGAGCATGATACCCCCAAATAGATTATATAGAGTTGTTAGGCTAATAGTTGTTATAAGCCTAATTTTTTCGCAGTTAGTTTTACCTATAGGGCAACTAGGCTTGCAGATGGTTTTTACACATACCAAAGAACCTCAAGAGACTGTTATTCAAGAAGACAAGGGAGCTCAGGTAGTCGCAACGAAACAAGAATTAGAGTCAGAAAATAGTAGCTTAAAAGTAGCCCTTAAAAGAGAATCGGGTTTTGAACAAGATGCTACGCTTGATGCTTCTTTGGATACAGAATCCAAAGAAGATAATAATCAACGTAGCGTAATTCAAGCTATCGCTACTATGGCATTAGAATTGAGAAAGCAAGAGCTATCAATCATCGATGCCAAAATAATTAGAATCCAGTCTTCTACCAACCAAAGAAACGATGTCACAACAACCTTAACTTTTAAGAATGGCTTATCTTTAGAAGGTGTTTCAACCGAAATAAATAACCCGAATGTAAGAGTAGGTATCGTAAATCCCAATGATACCGTTCAAATAATAAGACCTACTGTCAAACAAGAAGCAGATGGTAAAGTTAAGAGTCTTGTTTTTACAGGCCAGCTTGGGGATCAGCTCCTAATCGCTAGTACAGCTCATCTAAAAGAAGAACAATCAATTGCGTTAGATTCTTATGGAGAATTAGTCATTGATGGAGCTGTTGAACTCAACCAGAAAGATAGGCCCCCTTACAGCAAGCCAATCACAGTAAATATCTTAAAGCCAAAGTTATCCTCAATGGAAAGTTCGCTTGATTCTAAAGATTTTGAAATCGTTAAAACGATTGACAATCTCTACACTTGGGACGATCAGTTTTATCTCTTGGATTTTATTTCCAAACAATACGAAGTTTTAAAAACTGACTACCAATCGACTAAAGACAGCGTTCCACAAATACGAGACATTTTGTTTGGAGAATACGCTGTCGAGCCTCTAGTCACGGCTAAAGACCATAGCAACACGATTAACATTTATATCCGCTCAATAAAACCGCTTGGTTTAAAACCAATGGGAGCAACACCGGTAGCAAACCAGCCACGTCCTTTTCGCTCCTTGACCCCCAGATCAGCTAGAATGAGGAGGTCTGCCCCAATCGAAGAACCCAAGAGTGAATTGGAGCACCATAAGCGGATTGACTATTTAGGAGATAATCAAAGCACTCAGCAGGATAACCCTGATACTACAGTTGATAATGCGGATAGCCAGCACGACACTTCGGACCTTTATCGTCTTTATTTGGATATGACAGGTAAAAAGCAACCATTGGATATTCTTCTTATTGTTGATAAGTCTGGCAGTATGCGAGAAGGAATTGGGTCAATAGAGAAATATAAATATTGGGAATCTCGATATGATCAGTATTATCAGACTTGGATAAGTGTTGGTGCAGTGTATTTTGATGAATATTTTGGTCCTACCTACCAACCTGACAGATTCACTTCTTACACTTATCGTTCGAAAGAATCCGTATCCTCTGGTACGAGGAGAGATCAGGCTGTTAAAGATGCTTTACTTGGCTCAACAGGACTTCTGCAGAAATTTTTAGATATTAATCCTCAAAATCAACTTGCTGTTGTTGGATTTCAAGGAAGTGTGGCTCATAGATATTATGACGAAAAGCTTGAGCGAACTCCTTGGAATACAATTATGTATCAACCAAGTATTGAAACCAGTAAAGATGCTGATATACTAAAAAATTGGGAAAATTCAGCCACCTTAGATTCGGAGAGTCTTTCCTATCTTTCAAATAATGGTACTAATTATCATGCGGGATTATTAAAAGCTGATGAAATGTTACAAAAAGTAGCTAATAATGGGCATCGAAAGATTATGCTTTTTATTAGTGATGGTGTACCGACATTTTATTTTGGAACAGATAAATATCGTTCAGGGAATGGTACAACGAGTGATGAGAATAATATTATTAATTCTCAAGTAGGTAGTAAGCTTGCGATAGATGAATTTAAACGAAAATATCCGAACCTTTCCCTCTATTCTCTAGGTGTTTCAAAAGATATTAATAGCGATACAGCTAGTTCTAGTCCTGTTGTTTTGAACTATTTATCTGGTAAAGACCATTACTATGGTATTTCAGATACTCAGCAATTAGAAGATACCTTAAATAAAATTGTTGAAGACAGTAAGATATCACAGCTAGAGATTTCCGATAGCTTAAGCCGGTATGTGGACTACTATGAGCAACAACCTGACTTACTTGTTACTAGAACTTCAAAGTCTACAAAAGAAGTTCAAACGCTATTTAAAGATAAGCAGATAACTAATGAGGGGAAAGACATTGTTGATAAAGTCTTGTTCACTCCAAAAGCTGATATGCAACCAAAAGGTAAAGTTACTTTAACTTTTAAACCTGATTATAAGGTTGATGATGAATATACCTATACGCTTTCTTTCAATGTCAAAGCATCTGATAAAGCTTATGAAGCATATAAGGATATGCAAGGAACGTATTCAGTGAATGGTGATAATGATACGGACTATTCAGGTAATCAAACCAGTTCTGGAAAAGGTGGATTGCCTTCTAATTCAGATGCTTCGGTTAATTATATGGCAGATGGCCGTGAACAGAAGTTACCTTATAAGCACCCAGTGATTCAGGTCAAAACAGTACCAATCACGTTTACTAAAGTAGATGCTGACAACAGCCAGAAAAAACTTGCAGGTGTTGAATTTGAACTTCGTAAAGAGGACAAGAAAACAGTTTGGGAAACGGGGACAACAGATTCAAACGGTAGACTAGAGTTTAAATACCTTCAAAAAGGCAAAACCTATTATCTTTACGAGATTAAGGCCAGAATAGGGTATACACTTCCAGAAAACCCATGGGAAGTTGCCATTGCTAACAATGGTGATATAAAAGTAAAACACCCGATTGAAGGTGAATTGAAGTCAAAAGATGGCTCTTACATGATTAAAAATCATAAGATTTATCAGTTGCCATCGTCTGGGGGAAGAGGAAGTCAAATTTTCATTATAGTTGGTAGCCTGACAGCAACCATAGCATTATTATTTTATAGACACCAACATAGGAAAAAGCAATATTAAATTAATGGTCATATTTATTGACAAATAGGAGAGAAACAGTGAGAGAGAAAATATTAATAACAGCAAAAAAATTAATGCTAGCTTGTTTAGCTATCTTAGCAGTAGTAGGGTTTGGAATGACACGAGTATCAGCTTTGTCAAAAGATGATAAGGCGGAGTTGAAGATAACAAATATTCAAGGTGGGCCAACAGTCACACTTTATAAAATAGGAGAAGGAAAGTATAGCGAGCGAGGAGATTCCTTTATTGGGTTTGAGTTAAAGCAAGGTGTGGAGCTAAATAAGGCAAAACCTACATCTCAAGAAATAAATAAAATCGCTAATGGTATTAATAAAGGTAGTGTTAAGGCTGAAGTAGTTAATACAAAAGAACATGCTAGTACAACTTATAGTTATACAACAACTGGTGCAGGTATTTACTTGGCTATATTGACTGGAGCTACCGATGGACGTGCTTATAACCCTATCTTACTGACAGCTTCTTACGATGAGGAAAATCCACTTAAGGGAGGGCAGATTGACGCAACTAGTCATTATCTTTTTGGAGAAGAAGCAGTTGCTAAATCTAGCCAACCAACAATTAGCAAGTCAATTACAAAATCCACAAAAGATGGTGATAAAGATACAGCATCTGTAGGTGAAAAAGTTGATTACAAGTTAACTGTTCAGTTACCAAGTTATTCGAAAGATGCTATCAATAAAACGGTGTTTATCACTGACAAATTGTCTCAGGGACTTACTTTCCTTCCAAAAAGTTTGAAGATTATCTGGAATGGTCAAACGTTAACAAAGGTGAATGAAGAATTAAAAGCTGGAGATAAGGTAATTGCTCAACTTAAGGTTGAAAATAATGGATTTAATCTGAACTTTAATTATGATAACCTTGAGAACCATGCTCCAGAAGTTAGTTATAGTGCTCTTTTGAATGAAAAGGCAATTGTTGGTAAAGATGGTAACTCCAACAACGTAGATTATTACTATTCAAATAATCCCAATAAAGGGGAGACACATAAAACAACTGAGAAACCTCAAGAAGGTGGTAGTATTTCTAAAAAAACAGATAAAAAGGTTGTCTATACTTATCGCGTAGCTTTTAAGAAGACAGGCAAAGATAATGCCCCGCTAGCTGGTGCTGTTTTTGGAATCTATTCAGATGAAACAGCTACAAAATTAGTTGATATTGTTGTAACAAACGAAAAAGGTTATGCAGCGTCAAACCAAGTAGGCAAAGGCACTTACTACATTAAAGAAATCAAAGCCCCTAAAGGTTATTCTTTAAATACAAAAGTGTATTCAGTGGAAACTTCATGGGACAAAGCTACGATGACTTCTATCACTAATCGCACAGAGACAATTTATACAACAGATGAAAGTCAAAAATCTCCAGGGACTAATTCAGTAGGCTGGTTGGTAGACAATGCCTTCTATAAAGAAAAGCCTGAAGGGAAAGATGCTAAACCTGCCTATATCAAAAAATCTACAGAAGAGGCGTCTACAACAACCGAAGTTAAAGAAAATCAAAACGAAGGAGCAGGAACTGTTTTGTTAAATCAAGACATTCCTAACACAAAACTTGGCGAACTTCCTTCTACAGGTAGCATTGGAACTTACCTCTTCACAGCAATTGGTTCGGCTGCAATGATTAGTGCTATTGGTATTTATCTTGTGAAGCGTCGTAAAGCATAAAGCCATCTCAGTAGTAGTAAAATACAACGAGACTGTCTAACTACAGTCTCGTTTTTTAATGATAAGGAGGCACTGTGATAGAAAAACTAAAAAATTTAGGGATACTCTTATTATTTTTATTGGGGACAGTCATTTTTCTTTACCCTACGATAAGTAGTCAGTGGAATGCCTATCGTGATCGTCAATTGTTATCAACTTATCACAGGCAAGTGACTAAAAAGAGGCCGTCAGAAACGGAAGAGATGTGGCAAAAGGCTAAGGCCTATAATGCTAGACTTGGGATTCAGCCAGTACCAGATGCCTTTTCTTTTAGAGATGGGATTCATGACAAAACTTACGAAAGTTTACTGAATGTTGATGAAGTTGATATTATGGGATATGTTGAGATTCCCTCCATAAAAGTTACTTTACCAATCTACCATTATACAACGGATAAGGTCTTGTCCAAAGGGGCTGGGCATTTATTTGGGAGTGCTTTGCCTATTGGTGGAGATGGAACTCACGCAGTCATTTCAGCTCACAGGGGGCTTCCATCGGCAGAAATGTTCACTAATTTGAATTTAGTGAAAAAGGGAGATACTTTTTACTTTCGTGTGTTAAATAAAGTGTTGGCTTATGAAGTTGATCAGATACTCACTGTTGAACCAGATCAAGTCACATCACTTTCTGGGGTAGTGGGAAAAGATTATGCCACCCTAGTTACTTGCACACCATATGGTGTTAATACCAAGCGTCTATTGGTAAGAGGTCATAGAATTGCATATCATTACAAAAAGTATCAAAAAGCTCAAAAAGCCATAAAACTAGTGGATAAATCAAGAATGTGGGTAGAATTATTGTGTGCTGTTTTCGGGGTGGTTATAGCTATTGTTTTAGTATTTCTGTATTCGCGAGTAAGTGCTAAGAAAAACAAGTAATAGTTAATTAAGAGATTGTAACAAAAACTGCTGGACCTTGCCCACCAGTTTTTTGGGGTACGATGGGTACGTCGTACAGAGGTCCTCCTTCGGTCACTTCAAGTATAATAAAAGAAATAAAAAGAGTCTGAGCAATCATGCTGTCTCAGACTCTAACAATATTAATTAAAAGGTAATCAAACTAGCAGTTTCATTTACTCACCGAACTCTCTCCTTTGTAGCTTGGGAATGAGACTGCTAATGAATGATTCTGCTTAATATCTGCTAAAAATAGCAATTTATTCTATTTATCTTGATAGCTATCTTCTAATTCTGTGGTAAATCGCCCTACAAGTTTATGAGAAAAATAAGTATGTGATTGACGACCCTAGGTGTCTACTAAAACGTGAGAGAATTTTCCTTCGTCTTTTAGTTTGTAAAATTTATCTAGAGATGAACTCCAATCAGTATAACCAGGGAATTTATCAAATTATTGTTTAAAATTAGTTTTTTGGCTTTCCAAATTATCATGTCATTGTGCATTTGGTGCTGTTCTTGAATCAATTTTTCTGTTTTGCCAATGCTCTTGAATTGTTATTTGCGCAGGAGCTTTCATGCCCTTGGGTAGAAATACTGAAAAAATAGGATAAGTCTATTTTTCTAATGCGTTATTAAAAACTACTACCCATTCACACTCTTTCTATCTGCAGTTAATGTGTTTGTATAATCGACATAGTTATCAACATAGTAATTTCCCTGCTAGTAAAGGTGTACTTTCCCTATCTCATCAATGTTATCATGGACATGTACTGGCTTATGAGAACTAAATAGCATCAAGACTGCTAGCAGTGAAGTGAAGAGAATTTGTCACATTATTTCATATCATGAAAAACTTTTCTTTTAATACTAATATATAAATTAAAAAGTAAATTATTTTTTAGTTGTTTATCATTAACTAATAAACATTAAAATAACATTGAGCCAGGACAGAGAGACAGTTGCTTAATGGGAGACTTGCTTTCTTTCTATAAATAATGTTTATGGGAATGATAAAAAAGAGGTAGTTGTTTATTTTTGGAAGCGCTGTCATAATAAAAGGGTAACAAAAGAGATTTCCTTTTGGTAATTCTTACTTTACCTGTTGATAATCACACAGATTTTGATGAGACGCTTACAGCTTTATCAGAGGTTTAGCAGGAGGCAAGAGGAAAAGGCTCTTTTGGACAATGTGAAAGGAAATGACAACATGAATGACACCAAAACGAAAAAAAGTTTTATGGATCGCTATATTGATGGCTTTATGAAATGGATGCCAGAATCTCTATTTATCTGTTTTATTTTAACCTTTTTAGTTGTTGCTATGTCTCTTTGGATGACAGATAGCCCCTTTATTGGTACAGAAAAGACCGGCGGTATTATCTATGGCTGGGTAAATGGTTTTTGGGGACTCTTATCGTTTGCCATGCAAATGACGGTTCTATTAGCAACAGGAAATGCCGTGGCAAGTTCGCCACCTGCTCATAAAATGTTTAAGTCCCTTGCAAAATTACCTCGTACGAGAACACAAATTTTTATTTTTTCTATCATTGTAGGCTCCACGTTTGGTTTTTTGCACTGGGGACTAGGTATGATGGTTGCTATCGTTTTTGGTAGAGAACTATTGGTACAGGCTAGGCAAAAAGGCATTAAAGTGCATACACCACTGTTTGTTGCAACCTTGTTTTTCACCTTTTTACCAGCTACATCAGGCTTATCAGGAGCAGCTGTGCTTTATTCGGCCACTCCTAATTATTTACGCAATAGCGTTGCGGAAGCTTATAAACAGGTCGTCCCTGAAAGTGTTCCCCTGACAGAATCAGTTTTAAATTTACCTTTTATTAGTCTTTTAGTCGTTTGTATGCTAGTACCGCTCTGCTTTGCATTATTGGCACACCCAAAAGATGATGCAAAAATCATGGAACTTGATGATGAGATTTATCACCATAGCATCAGTGACGCTTCTCGCATTGCGATTCCGAGAAACACACCTGCTGAAAAAATGAATGCATCACGTGTGGTGATGTACCTTGTGGGTGGCGTCATTGTTAGTTACAGCCTTTATCACTTTTCAGTCGTTGGCTTGTCTGGCTTGGATTTGAATAGCTTTAACTTTTTATTCCTTGGGCTTGGTTTATTGCTCTGTGGCCAGCAAGGACCAGAATACTATGGATCTTTGTTTAAAGACGGTGTGATGTCATCTTGGGGCTTAGTTCTTCAATTTCCTTTTTATGCTGGGATATTTGGAATTATCCAGAGTACAGGCCTAGGGCTAGAGATTTCACATTTCTTTGTAGCCATCTCAAACGGAACAACTTGGCCAGTCTTTGCTTACCTTTATTCAGCTTTGTTGAATATTGCGGTGCCGTCAGGAGGCTCAAAATTTGTGATTGAAGCTCCATATATTGTTCCGGCAACGATTGAAGTTGGGAATGACTTAGGTAAAATTTTACAGGCTTATCAGTTAGGAGATGCTACAACAAACTTGATTGTTCCTTTCTGGGCCTTGTCTTATCTCTCAAACTTTAAGTTAAAATTTAATCAAATTGTGGCTTACACGATTCCGTGTGTCTTGGTGGTTACAGGGATTGTCATTATTTACTTGCTTGTCTTTTAGGGAAGACAGATGGTTCTTGAGCAGAAATAAACGTCTGAATCTTTTGATTCAGGCGTTTTTAATTTGATGGGAATATGATTTAGAAGCGTTGATTGCTGAAATAATCTAAAATACTGTTTTTAATATAGGTTTTTAAGTGACTGGTTTTATCACTTTTGAGTGAGGCGAGAACAACTTCCCATTTGGGACGCTCGACTAGCTGTATTTCAACAAGGCCATTCATGTTGGCAAAGTGGGTGATGGGTCTTGGTAAAATCGTCAGGTAGGAGGAATACCGTGTACTATTCAGTAAAAAATCCCAAGAAGCTGAGTAATACTTGATTTTGGGGCTGATGCGTTCTTTTTTAAACAGGGTATCAAGCTGATGGTTAATCATAAAGGTTGAATCAAAAGTCACCAAGCTTTCTCGATGGAGATCTTTGATGCCAATATACCGGTTGCCATGAAATTTGTCTCGGAAGGTTTTTTCTCCCATATAAAGGCAAAGTTGATCTCTTAATAGTACTTCGATGTCAGCCATATTAGGGTCCAGTGTTGTTGGGGTCAGTAAGATGCCAAAGTCGACATCCTTTACAAATAGTTTTCGTTGCAATTCGTAGGCACCGGTCTCAATGATGTTAAACTTAACATCTGGATTTTCTTCAATGAGTTTTGGGATAAGCTCAGAAAAGACAATGCCAGAAATTAATTGGGGAATCCCAATCGTAACCTCTCCTTTGTATTTTTTTGATTCATTGCGCAAATCAGCCATTAATTGTTCATGTGAAGAGATGACAACTTTAGCATTTTCAAAAAAACGTTCACCAACCGAGGTAAGTCCCACCAGTCGCCCCTTTTGACGATGGAACAGAACAACACCTTCATCTTTTTCGATGGTTTTAATATAACTACTGAGAGCAGGCTGGGAAATATGGCTCTTTTGAGCCGCTTTCGTCAGGTTAAAGTCACAATTAACAATCTCAACAAAATAAACCAAGCTTGAAATATTCATAACGCCCTCTTTTCGATAACTTTTAGTTATAGTATATATAATAAAACGATATTTGTTTATTATAGTTTCCATTATATAATAAAAATGTAAGCGTTTCAATAATGAAAAAGGAGACTCATATGAGTAGAGAAGTTGTTATCACATCAGCCTATCGTACCCCAATTGGAAATTTTGGAGGTGCTTTTAAATCAGTGTCAGCGGTTGACTTGGGCGTAACAGTTGTTAAAAAAATTCTAGCAGAAACAAAGCTTCCTAGTAATGCTATTGATGAGGTTATTTTTGGAAATGTTTTGCATGCAGGACTTGGGCAAAATGTCGCTAGGCAAGTCGCCCTTCACTCAGGACTTCCTTATGAAACTCCAGCCTTTACCATTGATATGGTTTGTGGGTCAGGTTTAAAAACGGTGGAGTTAGGTGCCCAAAAAATTCAAGCAGGAAATGCTGATATTGTTTTGGTTGGTGGCACGGAAAACATGAGCCAAGCTCCTTATATTTTACAAAATCAACGTTGGGGCTCTCGTATGGGAGATGCTAAAGTAGTGGATACCATGCTTAGAGATGGTCTAAGTGATGCCTTTGAAGGGTATCATATGGGAATAACCGCAGAAAATATCGTTCAAAAATATGGTTTCACCAGAGAAGAACAGGATCAATTTGCAGCTAACAGCCAACAAAAAGCACAGAAAGCTATTGAGCAAGGTCGCTTTAAAGATGAAATTGCTCCTGTAACGGTTCCTCAGCGTAAAGGTGATCCGCTTGTCGTTGATCAAGATGAGTACCCTAAATTTGGAACAACGGTTGAACAGTTGGCCAAACTAAGACCAGCTTTTATCAAGGACAAGGGGACAGTAACAGCTGGTAACGCTTCAGGAATTAATGATGGTGCAGCAGCCATTTTACTGATGAGTAAAGAGAAAGCTGAAGAACTAGGGCTTCCTATTTTGGCGAGAATTGTTAGTTATGCAAGTGCAGGTGTAGATCCAAGTGTTATGGGATGTGGTCCTATTCCTGCTACGCAAAAAGCTCTTGCAAAGGCACAGCTTACGATTGATGATATTGACTTGATTGAAGCTAATGAAGCATTTGCTGCTCAGGCTTTGGCAGTCTCTAAAGACCTTGGTTTTGATGATGCTAAGGTCAATGTCAATGGTGGAGCAATTGCTCTAGGACACCCAATTGGAGCTTCTGGTGCTCGTATTTTAGTAACTCTATTAGCAGAAATGTCTAAGCGTGAGGTGCAGTATGGTCTAGCGACACTCTGTATCGGTGGTGGACAAGGACAAAGCTTGATTATAACAAGATAGAAGGTGACCCTATGGAAAATAGTAAAACAATTTCAATGGCAGAAGCTATTAGTCATATTAAAGACGGCGATACGATTATGGTAGGTGGTTTTATGGCTAATGGAACACCAGAAGCCTTAATTGATGCACTGGTTGAAAAAGGTACAAAAGATTTAACCTTGATTTGTAATGATGCTGGGTTCATTGATCGAGGAGTCGGCAAAATGGTTGCTGGTCATCAATTCAAAAAGATTTATGCGACCCATATCGGTTTGAATAAAGAAGCTGGTCGTCAGATGACAGCTGGAGAAACCATTATAGAGTTGATCCCCCAAGGAACATTTGCTGAGAAGATTCGTATTGGGGCTTATGGTATTGGAGGGTTTTACACACCAACTGGCGTAGGAACCTTGGTAGCCGAAGGAAAAGAAACAAAAGTTATTAATGGAAGAACTTATCTGCTAGAATACCCATTTGAAGCAGACGTTGCCTTGATTTTTGCCAATAAGGCTGATGAGCTTGGAAATCTACAATACAGTGGCTCAGAAAACAATTTCAACCAGTTGATGGCAGCCTGTGCCAAGACTACTATTGTGCAAGCTAGAGAAGTAGTAGCAGTCGGTGCTTTACAGCCCGAACATGTTCACACACCACATATTTTTGTGGACTACATTGTTGAAGAAGGAGCATAGTTATGGCCATTGAATTAAGTAAAGAAGAGATTCAAAATCGTATTGCAAAACGCGTCGCACAAGAATTGACAGATGGTTCTTTGGTAAATCTAGGAATTGGGTTACCAACCAAGGTAGCTAATTTTGTTCCTGATGATATGACCGTTTATTTCCAATCCGAAAATGGCTTTATTGGTTTAGGTCCTAAATCAGATGATCCCAACTCAACGATTGTTAATGCAGGTGGACAGCCTGTTACCGTTTACCCAGGTGCTGCTTTCTTTAACAGTGCAGATTCCTTTGGGATTATTCGTGGTGGACACGTTGACCTAACAGTATTGGGTGCCTTAGAGATTGCAGAAAATGGGGATATTGCTAACTACCTCATTCCAGGGAAAATGGTTCCTGGTATGGGGGGTGCGATGGATTTGTTAGTTGGTGCTAAAAAAGTTATCGTAGCTATGGAACATACCAATAAAGGTAGACATAAGCTTTTAAAAGAATGCACACTGCCTTTAACCGCAAGGGGAGTTGTCGATATGATCATTACAGAAATGGGTGTGTTTAAAGTAACTCCTGATGGAATCAAAGTCATTGAAATCAGTGAAGGCTTTACCTTTGATGAGGTTCAAGCAGCAAGTGGTGTTCGTTTGAGCATGTTTGAAGCTTAATCCCTAAGCACAGTGACTCATTTCTTAATAAACTAAAGCGTCTCTTTCGTATTAATGTTAGGAAAGGTGGCTCTAAGAATCTGGGAAAGAACAGGTCAGTTACTGGAAGCGGTCAAAAACAGGGAACAAGATAGGCTAAAATTTACGGTTCTCATTGGTCCTTTCTCATAATAAAGTTTGATAAAAAAAGTTCAGCCAGAGGAATTCCAGAGATTGTGATGCTAATCTGGAATACTTCTGGCTGATGTTTGATAAGGTATTTTAGTACTATCAATCAGACTCGATTTTTTTGAGGTAGCGATAAACACTGGGTTCAGAGATGCAAAGAATGTCAGCAACCTTTGAGACCGCTCCTTTGAGTTGAAAGACCCCTTTTTCAGAGAGTTTGGCCACAATGTCGATTTTGACATCTTGGCTAAGGTGAACATTGTGTCTTAACAATGAAGGGTCTATGATTTCGCTGATAATGTCTTGAATGTTAGAGGTTAAAATTTCAACTGCTTCTTCTTGTGGGGCTGTTGGTGGTTTGGCTTCTGTGGCATTAGGAATGAGATTTCCCAAATTGAGGTTGGCCAGTTTTAACACTTCGCTAGCCACCCCTTGATAGGCAGAAATATCTAAATTAATACACAACATGCCTTCAAGGTTACCGTCTTTGTCTTTAATAAAAAAGGTGGAGCCGCGGACTTCCTTGTGTTGTGGGCTAACAATGGCCTTATAATTGGTCACGAAATCTTTTTCTTGATAAACCTTTTGGGTAATCAAGTCAAGGGCAAACTTCGTTAGAGGGGAATTTTTAGAGCGCCCACTGATGTGACTATTAACAAGTTCTCCAATATAAATATCATTTTTATCAATGACATGTAAAATAATCTCGTAGTTATCACCTAAGACATCATGAAGAAATGTGATAACGGTTTTCCAGTAGTTTAACGTTTCTTTATCCATGTCGCACTTCCTATATCTTCTTATTTATCAATATAGTAATATATTTTAGACTAAAAGACAATGAGCAATTATACCAATAATAATTTTTTATCAAAACAATAATTTATTATTGACTGTGAATGCGGTTTCCTGTAAAATTTAACTATATTATCAATGAGGAGGTTCGTATATGAACAGTTACCCAGAACCAATGGGACCCTATTCACCTTATACGATTGAAGGAAATCTTCTATATACTGCAGGGCAATTACCTCTTAATCCAGTGACAGGTCAGTTGCCAGATGGTTTTGAAGCGCAGTGTCGACAGGTTTTTACCAATCTAGAATCCGTTTTAGCGCAGCAGCAGGTGGCTATGAGCCATATCTGTAAACTAAACGTGTATTTATCAGATGTGAGTCATGTTGACACCTTAAATCACGTGATGAGTGATTTGTTTGAGGAACCCTACCCCATTCGGACGGCGGTTCAAGTGTCAGCTCTTCCTCTGCAAGCTTTGGTTGAAATCGAAGCTGTGGCAAGAGTGAAACAGTAGTAGTTTTGTAATGACATAGATTGGTGGAAAAGAATATGGATATTATTATTGGAACAGGTCTTTTGATTCTTGTTTTAGCTATTTTTAGTTTATTTAACTATAAGGCTCCTCATGGTGCCAAGGCCATGGGAGCTTTGGCATCGGCAGCTTGTGCATCCTTTTTAGTAGAGGCCTTTCAGGATTCCTTTTTTGGGAAGGTTTTGGGCTTCCAATTCTTAAGTGAAGTTGGTGGCGCTAACGGTTCCTTGTCAGGTGTTGCCGCAGCTATTTTAGTTGCCATAGCCATTGGGGTGTCACCAGGTTATGCTGTTTTGATTGGCTTGTCCGTTTCAGGAACAGGGATTATCCCAGGTTTTATCGCAGGGTATTTGGTATCTTTTTTAATCAAATGGATGGAAAAAAATATTCCTGGTGGGCTTGATTTGATTGCGATTATTATTGTCGGAGCACCTTTGACTCGTTTCTTGGCTCAGTTGATTACTCCTGTGATCAATAGCACCCTGTTAACCATTGGTGATATTTTAACGTCAAGTGCTAATAGTAACCCGATTATTATGGGAATGATTTTAGGTGGAACCATTGTGGTGGTTGCAACAGCACCTCTCTCATCAATGGCCTTGACCGCTATGCTTGGTTTAACAGGTATTCCAATGGCCATTGGCGCCCTATCTGTTTTTGGATCTTCCTTTATGAATGGGGTTCTTTTCCACCGACTAAAACTTGGAGAAAGAAAAGACAATATTGCCTTTGCCATTGAACCGCTGACTCAAGCCGATGTTACTTCAGCCAATCCAATTCCAATTTATGTGACGAATTTCTTTGGTGGTGCGGCTTGTGGTGTCTTGATTGCTTTGATGAAATTGGTCAACGATACCCCAGGAACCGCTACTCCAATTGCTGGTTTTGCGGTGATGTTTGCCTACAATCCGATGATGAAAGTGTTGATTACAGCCTTTGGTTGTATTATTTTGAGTTTGATTGCTGGTTATATTGGAGGCTCAGTTTTCAAAAACTACCGTTTGGTAACAAAACAAGAATTGCAAGCAAGAAATTAGCAAGTCGATTTTCTGGCAGATTTTTAAGGATAGCCTGATAGTGCTTGAGTCTTATTTTGACTCGGCAGGCGCCAGGCAATCTGCTAGAAATCCTAGGGTCTTGCTTTTGAAGAAGATGATAAATGGCTGGGAGATTCTTATCTTTTAGCCAATGTGAGTTGATGACATGCCTGGAAAAATAGGATAGCATGATTATAGCTGGGAGAAAGTACTCGTAGCTTTGCAGCCACCTCATGTTTGACAGGCTTTTAGATAATCTCTATTTGAATACAAGGACACGTTTTTTAGCCAAAAAATGTAAGCGCTTAATGAACTTAAGGGTATTATCAGGTAGAGAGAGGTCTTTTGTAACCTAAAGATAATATTGAAGGATAACACTGGTACACGCTTCCTAGCCTTTTACTTTTATAGGAATCTTAAAAGGGCACAGATGACAGCTGATAACCTACGAAAAAGCTCTCCTTTCGGGATATGGTTTGTCCCTAAAATGAGAACTAATAGAATTAAGGAGTTGATGTGTGATGAATACGATGTTGTCACTAATGAGTAGCATCGAACAAGAAGCAAAAGACATTTATGATAGTTACGATGCTAAGAAAAAAGCTCTGGCAGATCAAAAGGAGACAACCCTTAATGAGTTGTTCTCGGTATATGAGCAAGAAACTCAGGCTCTCTTACAAGAGGAGCGTGACAAGTTTCTGGCAACTCATCATCAAGAAAAAGAAGTCTCTCAAGAAAGCATAAGCAAGCAAAGAGTGGCTCTTCACACCATGATGACAGAAAAAAAGCCAGCGCTTGTCACTGAGATTGTGGATAAGGTGGTGGAGATATATGGCCATTAGTCAAATGAAAAAGCTGTCTTTGGTTTTTGGAACAGACCATCTTGATCTGGTGCTAAAGACGCTTCAACAATCTCAGCTAGTTGAGGTCCGTGACATGGCACGGCTAGACCATTGGCAGGATGCCTTTGAAGAAGGAAACGTGAGACTACCACAAATTATCCAATATGATGCAAGTGGTCAACGATCCTTGGTGGATGATGAGGCCTTGCAGTATCTTTTGCAAAGGCAGCAAGACCTAGAGGCCGCTCTAGCCAACCTATCCCCCTTTTTACCGCCAGTAGGAAAACTAGCTGCTTTGAGACAGGGGTCACCATCTCTTTCGTTTGGTCAATTTGAGGAAAATCAGCGCCAGCAAACAGCCCAGAAGGCTTTGAAGGCTCTTGATCAAAAAGTTTATCGACTAGAGCAACTGCAAAGAGACATCGATCAGATGGCTGAGACTTGTCGTGACTTAGAAAAGTGGCAAAACTTGTCCGTTTTGCCCCAAGACTTAACAGGTTTTCACTTTTTAACGGCGAGGGTTGGAACCATTCCAAGCACGGCAGATGATCGCTTTTACCATCAGCTTAAAGCCAATAAGGACATCTTTGTTGAAGAGATTTACCATACGGAGTTAGAATATGGGCTTTACTTATTTTGGCAGTCCAGTAATGCTGTTTCGTTGGAAGACTACCACTTTAAACCGTTGGTCTATAAAAATCAAAAGCTCCCCTTAAAGCAACTTCAGATTAACCAAACATTAATGGCGGATTGGCTGGCGGAAAAAGAAGCCTTGCTGGAAGAGTTGGGACAATCTCAAGAAGTATTGGTACAGTTACAGGTTGAGACGGATTATGTGCTTAGCCAGTATCGACGTCAAGAAGTCAAAAAGCAGTTGGTCAGCACAGGCCATTTAATTGCCTTAGAAGGTTGGGTGGAAGCTGCTTGCCTAGACAAATTACAGGAACTTTTGACGGAACAATTGGGACAGCTTATTTATATAGAAAGCCACGACGTCACCCCAGCTGACTGGGAAGAGGTACCTATCAAGTTACACAATCATCCTTACCTTGCTCCCTTTGAATTGGTCACCGAAATGTATGCTTTGCCAAAGTATCAAGAAAAAGACCCCACTCCCTTTTTAGCACCTCTATACATCACCTTTTTTGGGATGATGGTGGCTGATTTGGGTTATGGCTTACTCTTATATGTTGTCACGCTGCTTGCTTTGATTTGTTTTAATCTCCGTAAATCAGGCAGGCGGTTGATGACCTTCTTTAACCGTTTAGCCATTTCAGTAGCTATTTGGGGACTTATTTATGGGTCATGTTTTGGTTTTGACTTGCCTGTGGCGCTCTTATCAACCAAAACAGATGTGATTACGATTTTAGTTCTCTCCTTACTTTTTGGCTTTGTTACCCTTATCTTTGGTTTATTATTGGGAACTTGGCAGCAGGTGAGAATGAAGGATTATGCTACAGCCTACACGGCAGGAGCTGCTTGGGCACTTATTTTACTGGGTCTCTTATTATTTGTAGTGGGTAAGAATTTGTCTGGTTTAGCCTACCTTTTGATTTTGGGGAAATGGCTGGCGCTTAGTAATGCTCTGGGGATTTTGTTGGTCTCTGTGCTTAAAAACAAGAGTTTGTTAGGCCTTGGCAGCGGGCTTTATAATCTTTATGGTATTAGTTCTTATCTCAGTGACCTGGTTAGCTTTACAAGATTAATGGCTTTAGGTCTTTCTGGAGCCAGTATTGGATCAGCCTTTAACATGATTGTTGGGATTTTCCCACCAGTCACGCGCTTTACAGTTGGTGTCTTTATTTTTATTCTGTTGCATGCAATCAATATTTTCTTGTCTATGCTGTCGGGCTATGTGCACGGTGCTCGTCTCATTTTTGTGGAATTTTTTGGTAAATTCTATGAAGGTGGAGGTAGGGCCTTTAGCCCTCTAACCTTAGCTGATAAATATGTCAATGTCAATGGAGAAACGGATTTGGAGGAAAATTAATATGGAACATTTAGCAAACTACTTTACAGCACATGGCGGTCTCTTTTTCGCTGCTTTAGGAATTGTTCTAGCAGTCGCTCTTAGTGGCATGGGATCGGCCTATGGTGTTGGTAAAGGTGGTCAAGCAGCGGCAGCCCTCTTGAAAGAAGAGCCTGAAAAATTCACATCTGCCCTTATCTTACAATTATTACCGGGTAGTCAGGGGATTTATGGCTTTGCCATTGGCATTTTGATTTGGATGAAATTGGCTCCTGAACTTCCTTTAGATCAGGGGGTCGCTTACTTTTTAGTTTCGCTTCCTGTTGCGATTGTGGGTTATTTTTCTGCCAAGCATCAAGGGAATGTCTCAGTGGCAGGCATGCAGATTTTGGCCAAACGTCCTAAGGACTTCATGAAAGGGGTTATCTTAGCAGCCATGGTTGAAACTTATGCCATTCTTGCCTTTGTGGTCTCTTTTATCCTGCTTAATAAAATTGGATAAGTTTTACCGTGATGATTTTAGCTAAAGGAAACAGGGCTATTCATGGCGATATTAGAAGGGGGAATTTAGGTGAGTGATGTAACACAGTTAAAAGAGGCTGTCCTTGAAAAAGCCCACCAGGAAGGGGAAAGACTCCTAGAGGCAGCGACGGTCTCCCTCGAAGCTGATTTTGAGGTACGAAGACAGGAAGGGTTAAAGCGACTAGCAGCTAAGCGTCAAGGGGAACTACATGCCCTTTACCAGCAATTTCAAGTAGAGCAACAAGAACTGAAGAACCAAGAGCGACAGGCCTTGTTGGCATTAAAACACGATAGCATTCAAGAATTGTTTGATGCTTCCTTAGAACGATTAGAGGCCTTCTCTAAAGAAGAAGAATTAGCCTTTCTCAAACAAGTTTTATCTAAGTATCCTGATCAGCCTCTCCTTGTAACTTTTGGGGAGAAGACTGGTCAGAAGCTCAGTTCCTACGATTGCGCTGAACTGAGACTTTCCTTTCCCCAAATCAGTTATAATCAGGAATTGATTCCTCAGGAGGCTGGATTTTTAGTCAGTTTGGAACAGGTCGATGATAATTATTTGTACCGTCATCTTTTAGAGGCAATCTTTAAAAAGGAAAGCTCTCACATGATTAGGACGATTTTTTCGGAGATATAGGAGGGGTGACCAAGGATGACGACATGTTCAGAGCTCAACACAACCATTAGTGTCAAAGAAAAAGACTTATTGACCAAGGACCAATTTGACAAGCTCTTGCAGGCGCCTGACACAGAGACCTTGGCTCGACTGTTACAGCCGTCGGTCTATCGTTTAGATGCTCAAACCTTGACTGATTTAGATCAGGTAGAGACGGTTTTAATGGCAGAGCTAATCAAAACTTATCGGTGGGCCTTTGCAGAATCTCCTCAGCCAGAAATCGTGCAGTTGTTTACACTGCGTTACACTTATCATAATGTGAAAGTCCTGTTAAAAGCTAAGGCGAGCCAAACGGATTTGAGTCACCTATTGATTCCGATCGGTGTCAAACCTTTAGCGGCTTTGGAACATTTGGTGACGACCCTGACTTCTGATGAATTTCCAGAAGAAGTGGTCTCAGAAATCCAATCCATTTGGTCAGAATATGAAGATTATCAAGACGTGCGTGTCTTGGAAATTGGAGCAGATTTAGCTTATTTCAAGGCTTTAAAATGGATAGCAAAACCCTTAGGTGATGCTGTTTTTCAACAGGCCATTCTTGTGATGATTGACTTGTATAACCTGATTACAGTGAGACGGGCTAAGGCGCAAAATAAACCGATTGGTTTTATGAAACAACTGCTCTCTGATGAGGCTAGCCGTCCAAGTGGGGAATTTATTACCTTGGAAGAAGATCAGGATGTGATGGCTTGGTTTCAAACCCTCAATCCTGACCTCTATGCAGTTGACCTAAGATCTTATGAAGAAAAACTGCGGCAAGGAAAACTAAGAACTATTGATTTAGAGTACCTTGTTGATGATTTTCTTTACCATTTGTTTGCCCAGGCCAAATATCAGGTGGACGGGCCTTATGTTCTGGCTCGTTTCTTGTTAGCCAAGACATTTGAAGTGAAGAATCTCCGCCTCTTAGCGTCAGCACTTGCCAATGACTTGCCTAAAGAGCGCGTGATAGAAAGAATGAGACCAATAGGATGACGAAAAAGATGTATAAGGTTGGAGTAATTGGGAATCGTGATGCGATTCTTCCTTTTCGGATGATTGGGTTTCAAACCTTTCCTGTGACAGAGGCACACGAAGCCGTTAATCAGCTCCGCCAATTGGCTATGGAAGACTTTGGCATTATTTATGTGACAGAAGACATTGCGGCAGCTATTCCAGAGACCCTTGCCCACTATGATAATCAGGTTCTACCGGCAGTCATTTTATTGCCAACTCATCGTGGTACACAAGGACTAGGGCTTCAGAGAGTGCAAGATATGGTGGAAAAGGCTGTAGGGCGAAATATTTTATAAGGCTAAGCCTATTAATCAAGAGCAAAAGAGTTTTCAAGAGGAAGTAAGGAAGGAAAACTGGTTTGCCGCCCCTTAGCTGTTGCCTTAGTAGTTAATACTATTTGGCCTATGTCTTTGGAGGTGTCTTAAAAAAAGTGGTTAAGGAAATAGTGTCTGTAACGTAGTCTCAGGCCTTGATGTGACAGACCAATCAGAGTTGTTTGGGGAAAATAAAGGAGGAAAAAGGTGAACCAAGGAAAAATTATAACCGTTTCGGGCCCTCTTGTAGTGGCTTCTGGAATGCAAGAAGCTAATATACAAGATATTTGCCGAGTGGGCCATCTTGGTTTGGTTGGAGAAATTATTGAAATGCGACGGGATCAGGCGTCCATTCAAGTTTATGAAGAAACATCAGGTATTGGTCCAGGAGAACCAGTGGTGACCACAGGTCGCCCCTTGTCAGTAGAGCTGGGACCAGGTCTGATTTCAGAAATGTTTGACGGCATTCAGCGGCCTCTTGATCGTTTTCAAAAAGCCACAGAGAGTGATTTTTTGGTTCGTGGTGTGGCTATTCCAAGTCTAGATCGGGAGGCTAAATGGGCATTTACCCCCACATTAGCCATTGGTCAAGAGGTTGTTCCGGGTGATATTTTAGGAACTGTGCAAGAAACAGCCGTCATTGAACATCGCATCATGGTTCCTTACAAGGTTTCAGGGACCTTGGTGGCTATCTATTCAGGGGATTTCACAGTAACAGATACGATTTATGAAATCAAGCAAGCCGATGGTTCCATTTACCAAGGGACCCTAATGCAGACTTGGCCAGTTCGCCAAGGGAGGCCAGTTGCTCAAAAACTCATTCCGGTTGAGCCTTTGGTCACAGGTCAGCGGGTCATTGATACCTTTTTCCCTGTTACAAAAGGTGGTGCGGCTGCTGTGCCTGGGCCATTTGGAGCAGGAAAAACTGTTGTGCAGCATCAAATTGCTAAATTTGCCAATGTTGACATTGTTATTTATGTTGGTTGTGGAGAACGCGGCAACGAGATGACCGACGTTTTGAATGAGTTTCCAGAATTGATTGACCCAAATACAGGCCAGTCTATTATGGAACGGACGGTATTAATTGCAAATACCTCTAATATGCCAGTGGCCGCTCGTGAGGCTTCAATTTACACAGGTATTACCATTGCCGAATATTTCCGAGACATGGGCTATTCCGTCGCGATTATGGCGGATTCGACGTCACGTTGGGCAGAAGCCTTGCGCGAGATGTCTGGTCGTTTACAAGAAATGCCTGGTGATGAAGGCTACCCAGCTTACTTAGGGAGTCGTATTGCCGAATATTACGAACGTGCCGGTCGAGCACGTGTCCTAGGGAGCGAAAGACGCGAAGGTACCATTACAGCCATTGGAGCGGTTTCTCCTCCCGGAGGGGATATTTCAGAACCTGTCACCCAAAATACCCTTCGCATTGTCAAAGTTTTTTGGGGACTGGACGCTCCCCTGGCCCAACGTCGTCACTTCCCAGCGATTAATTGGTTGACCTCTTATTCTTTGTATAAAGACGAGGTTGGCAACTATATTGATAAGAAGCAGCAATCATCTTGGTCTCAAAAAGTGACTCGCGCCATGGCTATTTTGCAACGTGAAGCCAGTCTGGAAGAGATTGTTCGCTTGGTTGGGCTTGATTCGCTGTCAGAACAAGATCGGCTGACCATGGCTGTTGCTAGGCAAATTCGGGAGGATTACCTCCAACAAAATGCCTTTGATTTGGTGGATACCTTTACCTCCTTTCCGAAACAGGAGGCCATGTTGACCAATATTTTGACCTTTAATGAGGAAGCCAGCAAAGCCTTGTCCTTGGGAGCTTATTTTACAGAAATTATGGAAGGAACTGCTCAGGTACGTGATCGTATCGCACGTAGTAAATTTATTCCAGAAGAAAACTTAGAGCAGATTAAAGGGCTTAGTCAGAAGGTTACCGAAGCGATTCACCAAGTTTTAGCAAAGGGAGGAATTTAGATGAGCGTTCTCAAAGAATATCGGACGGTTAGCGAAGTGGTTGGCCCTTTGATGATTGTGGATCAGGTGGCAGGCGTTCACTACAATGAATTGGTAGACATTACCTTGCATAATGGGGACAGCCGTAAAGGTCAAGTGCTAGAAGTCCAAGGGGACAAGGCCATGGTACAGCTGTTTGAAGGATCAACTGGTATCAACCTAGCCAAAACCAAGGTTCGCTTTACAGGGCATCCTTTGGAATTGGCAGTGTCAGAAGATATGGTAGGGCGTATCTTTGATGGCATGGGGCAGCCCATAGATGGTGGTCCTGAGCTGATTCCTGAAAAGTATATGGACATTGATGGGCAGGCCATCAATCCGGTTGCCCGTGATTACCCAGACGAGTTTATCCAGACAGGGATTTCAGCCATTGACCACCTCAATACCCTTGTTCGTGGTCAAAAGTTGCCAGTTTTTTCAGGCTCAGGGTTACCCCATAATGAATTGGCAGCACAGATTGCTCGTCAGGCAACTGTTCTAAACTCTGATGATAACTTTGCGGTGGTTTTTGCAGCGATGGGTATTACCTTTGAAGAGGCAGAATTCTTTATGAATGACTTGCGTGAAACGGGGGCCATTAATCGTTCTGTCCTGTTTATTAATTTAGCCAACGACCCTGCTATTGAACGTATTGCGACACCACGTATTGCCTTGACAACAGCCGAATACTTGGCCTATGAAAAAGGCATGCATGTTTTGGTCATCATGACAGATATGACAAATTATTGTGAAGCCTTGCGCGAAGTCTCTGCCGCTCGCAGAGAAGTTCCAGGCAGACGAGGTTATCCTGGCTACCTCTACACGAATTTGTCTACGCTATATGAACGGGCTGGTCGTCTAATAGGGAAAAAAGGGTCAGTCACTCAAATTCCTATTTTAACCATGCCAGAAGATGACATTACGCACCCTATTCCAGATTTGACAGGCTATATTACTGAGGGACAGATTATTTTATCACAGGAACTGTATCATAACGGTTATCGACCACCGATTAATGTCTTACCATCGCTGTCTCGCTTAAAAGACAAGGGATCAGGCGAAGGCAAGACACGAGAAGACCATGCCGCAACAATGAATCAGCTCTTTGCCGCCTATGCTCAAGGAAAACAGGCTAAAGAATTGGCTGTTGTGCTTGGCGAATCAGCCCTTTCTGAGACTGATAAACTGTATGTGGTCTTTACCAACCGATTTGAAGAAGAATACATTAACCAAGGATTTTACACCAACCGTAGCATTGAAGAAAGTCTTGATTTGGGTTGGGAACTGTTGTCTATTTTGCCACGTACCGAATTAAAACGCATTAAAGACGACATGCTGGATCGTTATTTACCTCAAAAAGAAGTGTCTGAAAAGGAAGGTTCTTTGGAAAATAGCTGAGCTGGCCAATCAAACACGTGTCCTTGGCGAAAGGAGTCCTATCAGTGGCAAGATTAAATGTGAAACCAACACGCATGGAGCTTAGCAACTTAAAAAATCGCTTGAAGACAGCTACAAGAGGTCATAAATTATTAAAGGACAAGCGGGATGAATTGATGCGCCGCTTCGTTGATTTAATTCGTGAAAACAATGAGCTTCGACAAACTATCGAAAAGGAGCTCGCTGCCAATATGAAGGAATTTGTCTTGGCAAAAGCATCCGAAAATAGTCTGATGGTAGAAGAACTCTTTGCTGTTCCAGTCCATGACGTGACCTTATTGATTGATATTGAAAATATCATGAGTGTCAATGTTCCTAAATTCCATGTCCAGTCTAATACGGCAAGAGAGCAGGAACAAGGCGAGTTTGCTTATAGTTACCTCAGTTCCAATAGTGAGATGGATAATACCATCCAAAAGACAGAAGGTCTCTTAGACAAGCTTCTGAGATTAGCTGAAGTTGAGAAAACTTGTCAATTAATGGCAGATGATATTGAAAAGACCAGACGTCGTGTAAATGGTTTAGAATATTCCATTATCCCTCAACTGGAAGAAACGATTCACTACATTGAGTTGAAATTAGAAGAGGCCGAGCGTGCTAGCCTTGTTCGAATCATGAAAATCACCTCTTAACAAAGTAACCCCTATGAGCTAGTTTTTGGTTTGTTCTCTTCAACGATCGTTTGTTCTGTGGAGTATGGTTGATGAAGGGGAGTTGCCCCATCAATGGTCAGGAAAAGATTGGCTTTACTAAGCCCCAGATTGAAGAAAAAGTCTATCTAGGATCATTTTTCTTCAATCTTTTTTGCTCTTCTAAAAACGAAAAACTCCTGAAACACGATAACATAAGCGCTTCAAGGGTTACTTGAAGTCATGATTATTAAATTATTGTCATTGACATCTTGTAAAAATAGAGTTCAGCTGTGTTCTGTAGCTTTACCAGGCCCGCCTTTTAGTTTTCTACAGCTTTTTGAGTTTCCTTACCTTCATTTGAGGAGGGTTTGAACAATTTTTTGATCACGGCGTCTAACAGAATCATTGATGGTCTTGGCAGATTTGACAATGATGTTTTCGAGTTGCGCCCGTTCTTTTCTGCCCTGATCAATAGCAGCGATGATGCCATTATTTTGTGCCACTAAGCTTTCTGCTAGGGTAGTAACAGATTTGATGGACATGGTAGGAGGTATGTGCGGAGCGCTCTAGGGCTAGAATGGCTTTCTGCAAGCATTTGGAGAGCAGCATTATTAGCATTGGCAATGGCATCAGTAGTGAGTCCAGATTTAACCGATTGCTGCATCATACTGAGTTGGGCAGCGGTAAATGGTAGGATCCATCTTGCCGTTTAGGGCAATGGCTTGTGTCCTAATGTCACTCAATTGTGGCAAAACTGTCCAGCGAGAATAGTCTATTGGGCAACATCGTTGTCTGCTAAGTAACTGTCCAACAATTTGACCTTACGGTCAGCCAGTTGAATATTGGCTTTTAAGTCTTCTAATGGCTTGGCAAGGGTGGTTTTTGCGAGCCGTTTCTGACGAGACTTGAAACGGTAAATAGCATAGCCCGTCCCTCCAATAACCCAATAATTAGAAGAGGAAGAACATTTTCAGCAATTTCTACCAAGGAAAGCTCGCTCAAAAAACTGGTGATAATCACAAGCGTAATCATTGTCTCAATCCAACTGAATGGGCTTTTTCTATTATTATAAAGTCTCATCATTTCCTACTTTCTCTACCCGCTTTTACAGTCGCTCTTTTAACCTCTATTTTCCCTTAAAAGTCTTATTTCTTAAAGAAAAGATCTGTTTTCTGAGTAATTATTGCCCCTTTTCTAATGGCTTAAAATCAAGCGATTTTTAAAAGAAGAGACCTTCTTCACCTAACTAATGTTCGTTTTCTCTATTTATTTTAATGATTAAAAAAATTATTTTATCTTTTTTTCTGAATATTGCCAGGGAAATCTAGCAGAAAAAAACATTTTTTGCTATAATGAGGTGTAAGATATATACTTGCAGGTGAGATTCCTGCCCCATTCTCTTTGAAAAAGAAAGAGATAGGCTCTTAGCTTTACTAGAGGGCTCCTTTAGGAGTGGCTTGGTCTGGCGGGCTCATCTGGCTTTTTTGAGAGAAGAAGTGTTTCAGAAAGTTAGGACAAGGATATGACATCAGTAGTAGTCGTCGGTACCCAATGGGGTGATGAAGGTAAAGGAAAAATCACTGACTTTTTATCTTCAGATGCAGAAGTGATTGCGCGTTATCAAGGTGGTGACAATGCCGGACATACCATCGTTATTGATCGTAAAAAGTTCAAGTTGCATTTGATTCCATCAGGAATTTTCTTCCCAGAAAAAATCTCTGTGATTGGTAATGGCGTTGTGGTTAATCCCAAATCATTGGTCAAAGAGTTGGCCTACCTGCATGACGAAGGAGTGACGACAGATAACCTTCGCATTTCAGACCGCGCTCATGTTATTTTGCCTTATCACATTCAGTTGGACCAATTGCAAGAAGATGCCAAAGGTGACAATAAAATTGGGACAACCATCAAAGGCATAGGACCAGCCTACATGGACAAGGCAGCGCGTGTTGGTATCCGTATTGCTGATTTGTTGGACAAGGATATCTTTGCAGAACGCTTACGTGTTAACTTAGCTGAGAAAAACCGTCTCTTTGAAAAAATGTACGACAGCACCCCGCTTGATTTTGATGCTATTTTTGAAGAATACTATGCTTACGGTCAAGAAATCAAACAATATGTGACAGATACTTCTGTGATCTTAAACGATGCGCTTGATGCTGGTAAACGTGTTCTATTCGAGGGTGCTCAAGGGGTCATGCTTGATATTGACCAAGGAACTTACCCATTTGTAACGTCTTCAAATCCAGTTGCTGGTGGTGTAACCATCGGTTCTGGTGTTGGCCCAAGTAAAATCAACAAAGTTGTTGGTGTATGTAAAGCCTACACTAGCCGTGTTGGTGACGGGCCATTCCCAACTGAGCTCTTTGATGAAGTGGGTGAACGTATCCGTGAAGTTGGTCACGAATATGGGACAACAACAGGTCGTCCACGTCGTGTTGGCTGGTTTGATTCAGTCGTTATGCGCCATAGCCGCCGTGTATCAGGGATTACCAATCTCTCCCTCAATTCTATTGACGTTCTTTCAGGACTTGATACGGTTAAAATCTGTGTCGCTTACGACCTTGATGGGGAGCGTATCGACCACTACCCAGCAAGTCTTGAACAACTCAAGCGTTGCAAACCAATTTACGAAGAATTGCCAGGCTGGCAAGAGGACATTACTGGTGTTCGTAGCCTTGATGAATTGCCTGAAAATGCTCGCAACTATGTGCGTCGTGTTGGAGAATTGGTTGGCGTTCGCATTTCTACTTTCTCAGTTGGGCCAGGACGTGAACAGACTAATATCCTTGAATCTGTTTGGGCATCTATTTAGCTTAACCAATGTTAGTAAAGAGGAGTTGGACAGGATGTCCAGCTCCTTTTGTCATGTTCTTAATGGCACAGTTGGACTTGCTTTGGGGGACGCAAGTCATTTCTTCCCTATCTTCTTTTTAATAATGGCAAGAAATGATTCTTAAGCAATCCGTACCTTTGTTTGCTCTTTGTTTTTTAATGCTTAAACATAGTGTCATCTAGTAAAAAACCAAGCTTGCTACTCGCTTATTTTGAGACAATGTTCGGATTTTGCTCTAAAAATGACATTTTTTGATAAAAAATTAGGTTAAAACTATTTTTTTTGATATACTAAGTTTTCCGTTCTTTAAAAAGCTAAAGAACGTAGGAAAAGATCATTCATTTTATTTCATTAAATATTTAGGAGGTTCATTCATCACATGAATAAAAAGGTAATGTCACTTGGACTTGTTTCAACAGCTCTACTAACTTTAGGAGCATGCAGTAATCGTTCTGCCAATAAAGAAGCTGACAGCTCATTAAAGGTTGCTATGATTACAAACCAGACAGGGATTGATGACAAATCATTCAACCAATCAGCTTGGGAAGGGTTGCAGGCTTGGGGCCAAGAAAATAAGCTTGACAAAGGAAAGGGTTACGATTATTTCCAATCTGCTAACGAATCAGAATTTACCACAAACCTAGATTCAGCAGTATCAAGTGGCTATAACCTAGTGTTTGGGATTGGTTTTCCGTTGCATGATGCCGTAGAAAAAGCAGCAGCAGATAACCCTGAAAGTCAATTTGCCATTGTCGATGATGTGATCGAAGGCAAGAAAAATGTAGCAAGCATCACTTTCTCTGACCACGAAGCAGCTTATTTAGCAGGAGTTGCTGCAGCTAAAACGACAAAAACCAAACAAGTTGGTTTTGTAGGCGGTATGGAAGGTGTTGTGGTTAAACGCTTTGAAAAAGGCTTTGAAGCTGGGGTTAAATCAGTAGATGATAGCATCAAAGTAAGAGTATCCTATGCCGGTTCCTTTGCGGATGCGGCTAAAGGGAAAACCATTGCAGCAGCCCAATATGCCGAAGGTGCAGATGTTATTTATCAAGCAGCAGGCGGCACAGGAGCCGGTGT
The DNA here is from genome assembly GCF_900636575.1 of Streptococcus canis. Lineage (NCBI taxonomy): Bacteria > Bacillati > Bacillota > Bacilli > Lactobacillales > Streptococcaceae > Streptococcus > Streptococcus canis. The sequence goes on along the minus strand of NZ_LR134293.1, from coordinate 386,351 downwards.
CTTTAACGAAGCAAAATCTATCAATGAAAAGCGTGATGAAGCTGACAAGGTTTGGGTTATCGGAGTTGACCGTGACCAAAGCGAAGACGGTAAATACACTTCAAAAGATGGCAAGGCAGCGAACTTTGTATTGACATCAAGTATCAAAGAAGTAGGACAAGCCCTTGCTAAAGTCGCTACCAAAACAGCTAAGGGCAAATTCCCAGGTGGTCAAGTCACTACTTTTGGGTTAAAAGAAGGCGGGGTTAGCCTCACAACAGCTACGCTACCGAATGATACTAAGACAGCTATTGAGGCTGCTAAAAAAGACATTATTGAAGGAAACATTACCGTTCCTGAAAAATAAGTTTCCAGATAAACAATTGAAACTAAAATAAAAGTCACCCGCCCTATGGCGAGTGGCTTTTTGACCAAAGATAAGGCTTTTAGAGAGGTTCTTTAAGTGAATAGCATAAGGCATGGGCTACACTTTTTGTTACCAGCCAGACATCCTGACTTCAATTGGCGAGCGACTTTTGGGTACTACCTATGTTGAAGAATTATCTAGTTCTTATCTTAGAAGTAGCAATGAATATTGTGGTTGAGAAAGACAGCCTGATAGTCTTTTAAGTCCTCTGGGTGATAGGCCTGGACCTCAGCCATCTCATAATCTCTACCTAAGAGTTTATACTTATTTTCTCCGAATTGGTGGAAAGGTAACAACTGTACTTGGTCGATGTCAAGCTGGTTGAAGAGTTCTGAGAAGGCTTTAGCATCTTCTAGTGAATCATTAAATTTGGGAATAACAGGAATGCGCAGGACGATTTCTTTACCAGCTTGAAAAGCGTAATGAATATTTTTGATAATCAAGTCATTGCGAACTCCAGTTACCTTGCGGTGCCTAAGCTGATCATAATGTTTCAAATCAGTGTAGATAAAGTCTACGTAGTCAATAAGGGTGGCAAATTGCTCGTGTTTGGCAAAGGCGGTAGTTTCAATTGCAGTGTGGAGCCCTGCTCCTTTGGCGGCTTTTAACAGGGCTAAGGCAAAGTCAAATTGGGCAAAGATTTCCCCTCCTGACAGGGTCATACCTCCACCTGATTCTTCGTAAAAATCAAGGTCTTTAAGAACTTCCTCAATCACCTCTTCCACGGTTTTTTCTTGTCCAACCATTTCAGTTCGGAGGCCATCCCTTGTTAACATTTGTTCAGGTGCTTTTTGTTGGGATTCGGGATTGGCACACCAAGGGCATCTCAAGGGGCAACCTTTTAAAAAAACGGTTGTCCGAATACCAGGGCCGTCATGAATGCTAAAATGTTGGATATTGAAAACAATGCCGCGATTAGTCATAAGTGTGAATTCCTTTCGTTGTAAACTCATCATAACAGATAAACGTAAATAAATCAATTACGAATGAAAGCAGAATTAACTTTTCTTTTAGGGAAATAATTGTTACAATGAAAAGGAGGTGAATTATGAATCGATTAGAGCGTATTATCCAGTTGGTTTCCCAGAAGAAAAAAATAGATGTTAACAGTTTATCAGAGCAATTAGAGGTTTCGAAAGTAACCATTCGTAAGGATCTTGATAAGCTTGAAAGTAAGGGCTTGTTGCGACGTGAACATGGCTATGCGGTGTTAAACAGTGGTGATGACCTCAATGTGCGCTTGTCCTACCATTACAACATTAAGCGACGCATTGCAGAAAAAGCAGCTGAATTGGTTCAAGATAACGATACCGTTATGATTGAATCGGGGTCAACCTGTGCCCTTTTGGCAGAAGTGCTTTGCCAGACCAAACGAAATATTAAAATCATTACCAATTCTTGTTTTATCGCTAATTACATTCGTCAGTATAGTAGCTGTCAAATCATTTTACTAGGCGGCTACTACCAGCCCAATTCAGAGGTGACTGTCGGTCCTTTGTTGAAAAAAATGATTTCCCTATTTCATGTCAATCATGTTTTTGTGGGGACGGACGGTTTCAATCCAGACCTTGGCTTTATGGGCAAGGACATGATGCGCTCAGAAGGGGTGCGTTACATGGCAGATGCTGCTGAGGAAGTGGTGATATTGACCGATTCCAGCAAATTTTCCAAAACTAGTTTGGTGCACCAGTTGTCTCTGGCAGATGTTGATCGGGTCATCACAGACCAAGCACTGGACAAGCAAACACAGGACTTATTAAGTGCTAGTGGTCTTGTTCTTGATTTTGTTTCTTAGAAAATAGGTGGACAGATGAAAGAGGAACGCAGACGGCTCCTTGCTAAGGTGGCTTATTTGCATTACATTCAAGGTAAGAGCCAGACCTTGATTTCAAAGGAGATGAATATTTACCGAACAACCGTCTGCCGTATGCTGGCCAAGGCTAGGGCTGAAGGTATTGTTCGGATTGACATTGCCGATTATGATGCTAATTTGTTTGGCTTGGAAGAATACGTACGCCAGCAGTATGGCTTGGAAAAACTAGACCTTGTTCCCAACCAAGTGGAAGATTCCCCAGCGGATACTCTAGTAAAAGTCTCTAAGACAGCAGCTGAGGTCGTGCGGCATGCGGTAAAAGATGGTGATAAAATTGGCCTGTCCTGGGGGGCTACCCTCTCTAGCTTGATTGATGAATTAGATCCTAAGATGATAAAGGATATTTTGATTTATCCTTTGGCAGGAGGCCCGAGCCATATTAATGCCAAATACCATGTCAATACTCTCGTCTATCGTTTGGCACGTATTTTCCATGGGAATAGTGCCTTTATCAATGCTATGGTTATCCAAGAAGACAAGCAATTAACCAAGGGGATTTTACAGTCCAAATATTTTGAAGACATTTTAGCCAGTTGGGATCAGCTGGACCTTGCTTTGGTTGGTATTGGTGGTGAGCCTAACAGCCGCGAGGAAAGCCAATGGCGAGATTTGTTAACCGATGCCGATTACCAGCAACTCAAACAGGAAAATGCTGTTGGTGAAGTCTGTTGCCGTTTCTTTGATCAGGCGGGTCGTCCTGTTCACAAAGGTTTGCAAGATCGAACCATCGGTATTTCTCTGGCACAACTGGCGCGTATTCCTAAAACCATTGCTGTTGCCACAGGAAAATACAAGGCAAAAGCCATTTTGGCCGCGCTAAAGGCGGGAGTTATTAATTATTTGGTGACTGACAAAGACACCATGATGGCTGTTTTAGCCTTAGACGAGACAGCAGAGTTTACGAACGATTTTCTTTAATGACAAATCATCTTAGTGATAGGGAGTCCAAGCCCAAGAGGCTAGGGCTTTTTTTGTTGTCCTTTAAGGCCTTTGCTCAATTGAGTAAAAGAATAATATGCACATAAGTGCGTAAAATGAAATATAGCACAAAACGTATTGACCCTAAGAACAAAAATGATACAATAAACTTATCAACGAAATGTAAACGATTACAAACGCAATAAAACCATCTTCGAAGAAAAAAGTTATTGCCATGACATCACATGAGGAAAAGGAGATACCAATGGAACTGATTGTACCAGACCAGATCATTATGGGTTTGATTCTAAATGCAGGCGATGCTAAGCAGCATATTTATCAGGCCTTGAAATTTGCCAAGGCTGAAGACTATGATACGAGTGAAAAAGAGATGGCATTAGCAGATGATGCCTTGTTGGAAGCCCACAATTTACAGACCCAGTTTCTTGCCCAAGAAGCTAGTGGTAATAAGTCAGAAATTACTGCTCTTTTTGTTCATTCACAGGATCACTTGATGACGACCATTACAGAAATTAATCTCATCAAGGAGATTATTGACCTTCGTAAAGAATTGGCAACTAAATAAGATGTTATTACTAAAAAGGAGATTGACATGATTAAGATTGGATTGTTTTGTGCAGCAGGGTTTTCAACAGGCATGTTGGTGAATAATATGAAAGTAGCTGCTGAAAAAAAGGGAATTGACTGTCAGATTGATGCCTATGCCCAAGGGAAATTGGCAGAATATGCACCTGTCATTGATGTAGCACTTTTAGGCCCACAGGTTGCCTATACTCTGGATAAATCAGAAACTATCTGTAAAGACAATGGCATCCCCATTGCAGTCATTCCCATGGCTGATTATGGAATGTTAGACGGCAACAAGGTGCTTGACCTAGCCCTTAGCCTTGTTAAAGAATAGGAGATAATCATGGCAAATAGGAATATGCAAAAAATCATCATGCCGATTATGAAATTTGTTAACATGCGTGGTATCATTGCCCTCAAAGACGGCATGTTAGCCATTTTACCTTTGACCGTTGTAGGAAGTCTGTTCCTTATTGCCGGTCAGATTCCTTTTCAGGGGGTCAATGATGCTATTGCAGGTGTGTTTGGTGCCGACTGGACAGAACCCTTTATGCAAGTTTACCAAGGTACTTTTGCTATTATGGGCTTGATTTCCTGCTTTGCGATTGGCTATTCTTATGCTAAAAATTCAGGTGTTGAACCTCTCCCTTCAGGTGTTTTATCCTTGTCAGCCTTCTTTATTTTGTTGAGATCATCTTATGTTCCAGCAGAAGGCGAAGCTATCGGTGATGCTATCAGCAAGGCTTGGTTTGGTGGTCAAGGGATTATTGGTGCTATTTTAATTGGTCTAACGGTAGGTGCTATCTATACAGCATTTATCCGTCGCCACATTGTTATCAAAATGCCAGAACAAGTGCCACAAGCCATTGCCAAACAATTTGAAGCCATGATTCCAGCCTTTGTGATCTTTACCTTGTCAATGATTGTTTACCTTATTGCCAAGTCAGTGACAGGTGGCGGAACTTTTATTGAAATGATTTATGGGGTCATTCAAGTGCCGCTGCAAGGATTGACAGGCTCTCTTTATGGTGCATTAGGCATTGCCTTCTTTATTTCTTTCCTTTGGTGGTTTGGGGTGCATGGACAATCCGTGGTCAATGGGATTGTAACAGCTCTTCTCTTATCAAATTTAGATGCCAATAAGGCCTTGTTAGCAGCAGGTAATCTGTCTTTGGACAAGGGTGCCCATATTGTGACCCAACAATTTTTAGACTCTTTCTTGATTCTCTCTGGTTCAGGAATTACCTTTGGTTTGGTGGTAGCCATGGTTTTTGCGGCCAAGTCCAAACAATACAAGGCTTTGGGCAAGGTTGCAGCCTTTCCAGCCCTCTTCAATGTTAATGAACCTGTCGTCTTTGGCTTTCCAATTGTGATGAATCCCGTCATGTTCCTGCCGTTTATTCTGGTTCCTGTTTTGGCAGCTCTTATGGTTTATGGCTCCATTGCTATTGGTTTCATGCAGCCTTTTGCAGGAGTAACCCTTCCGTGGTCAACACCAGCCATTATTTCAGGGTTCATGGTTGGCGGTTGGCAAGGTGCTTTTGTACAAATCCTTGTGCTTGTCATGTCTACTTTAGTTTATTTCCCATTCTTTAAGATCCAAGATAGAATCGCTTGCCAAAACGAAGCGGCAGCTGAAAACGCATAGTTATCCCGTGTTTATGACCTCATTTCCCTCTTGGAAGCCCTTGTTACACTGCTTTTTAGACTCTATTTACCCTTGATTTCTTTAAGACCATCTCAGCTGATGAGGTGGTTTTTTAGGAAAAAGATCAAGTGTTTCAACTATAGATATGCACTATTGTGCAAATTAAACTTGCTTATTATTATTTGATATGACAGTGTTAAAAAAAGGTCTGAATATGGTAAAATAATTACGAAAGAAACATTTATTTTTACGAAAGAAACAAAGGAGAAAAAATGACTGACGTAAAGACCCCTTATTTTGGCAACTTAACAGATAGAATGAACCAGTACCGCGAGGCAGTGTTAGAAAAGAAACCTTACATTGATGCTGAGCGTGCCATTTTGGCAACAGAAGCCTATCAAAAACATCAAAACAAACCAGCCAACCTGAAACGGGCTTACATGTTGCAAAATATTTTGGAAAACATGACCATTTATATTGAAGACGAAAGCCTCATTGCTGGTAATCAGGCCTCTTCAAATAAAGATGCGCCGATTTTCCCAGAATACACTTTGGAATTTGTCCTCAATGAACTTGATCTTTTTGAAAAACGAGATGGAGATGTGTTTTACATTACCGAAGAAACCAAGCAACAGCTGCGAGATATTGCCCCATTCTGGGAAAACAATAACCTCCGTGCTCGCTGCGGAGTCTTGCTTCCAGAAGAAGTTCAAGTGTATATGGAAACAGGTTTCTTTGGCATGGAAGGCAAGATGAATTCGGGAGATGCCCATTTAGCTGTCAATTACCAAAAAGTGTTGGAACACGGCTTGAAGGGATTTGAAGAACGGGCACGAGCTGCCAAAGCTGCACTTGATTTGACTATTCCTGAAAATATTGACAAATACCATTTTTACGATGCTGTCTTTATTGTCATTGATGCAGTCAAAACTTATGCCAAACGCTATGCCCAATTGGCTAGAGAATTAGCAGAGACGGCTAAGCCAGAACGTCGAGCAGAATTGTTAGACATCGCGCGCATTTGTGACAAAGTGCCTTATGAACCAGCAGAAACGTTTGCAGAAGCTGTGCAATCCGTCTGGTTTATTCAGTGTATCTTGCAAATTGAATCAAATGGGCATTCCCTCTCTTATGGCCGTTTTGACCAGTACATGTATCCTTATGTCAAAGCTGATTTGGAGGCTGGCCGTGAAACAGAAACCTCAATCGTTGAACGGTTGACCAACCTCTGGATTAAGACCTTGACCATTAACAAAGTGCGGAGCCAAGCCCACACCTTCTCATCAGCAGGTAGTCCACTTTACCAAAACGTGACTATTGGTGGTCAAACACGAGATAAAAAAGATGCGGTCAACCCACTGTCATACCTTGTCCTGCGGAGTGTGGCTCAAACCAAATTACCACAACCTAACTTGACTGTTCGCTATCATAAAGGCCTAGACAATACCTTTATGAACGAGTGCATCGAGGTCATGAAACTTGGTTTTGGCATGCCAGCCATGAACAACGATGAAATCATCATTCCATCCTTCATCAAAAAAGGTGTCTCAGAAGAAGATGCTTACGATTACTCAGCCATTGGTTGTGTGGAAACAGCAGTTCCAGGGAAATGGGGCTACCGTTGCACTGGTATGAGTTACATCAACTTCCCTAAAATCTTGCTGATTACCATGAATGACGGGATTGACCCAGCATCAGGGAAGCGCTTTGCAACAGGACACGGTCATTTCAAGGACATGACATCTTATGAAGAATTAAAAGCAGCATGGGATGCCACCCTGCGCGAAATTACTCGCATGAGCGTCATTGTTGAGAATGCCATTGACCTAGGTCTCGAGCGTGAAGTGCCAGATATTTTGTGCTCAGCCTTGACAGATGATTGTATCGGCAGGGGCAAGACCTTAAAAGAAGGCGGAGCTGTTTACGACTACATCTCAGGCCTTCAAGTCGGGATTGCCAACCTATCTGATTCCTTAGCAGCGCTGAAAAAATTAGTGTTTGAAGAAGGTCGCTTGACCCCAGAGGAACTCTGGCAGGCCCTTGAAAGTGACTTTGCTGGAGAACGCGGAGAAGAAATCCGCCAAATGCTAATCAATGACGCACCAAAATATGGTAACGATGATGACTACGCAGATAGTCTCGTGGTAGAAGCCTACGATACCTACATTGATGAAATTGCCAAATACCCAAATACCCGTTATGGCCGTGGCCCAATCGGAGGTATCCGCTATTCTGGGACCTCATCAATCTCAGCCAATGTCGGACAAGGAAAAGGAACCTTGGCGACACCAGACGGTCGCCATGCAGGCACACCACTAGCAGAAGGTTGTTCACCAGAACACAGCATGGACAAAAAAGGCCCAACATCTGTCCTTAAATCTGTTGCTAAATTACCAACTGATGAGATTGTGGGAGGTGTTCTCTTGAACCAAAAAGTTAACCCACAAACCCTGGCCAAAGAAGAGGACAAACTGAAATTAATGGCCTTGCTCCGCACCTTCTTCAATCGTCTCCACGGTTACCATATTCAATACAATGTGGTATCGCGTGAGACCTTGATTGATGCCCAAAAGCATCCGGAAAAACACCGTGACCTTATTGTTCGTGTTGCTGGGTATTCTGCTTTCTTCAATGTTCTATCAAAAGCAACCCAGGATGACATTATTGAACGTACGGAACACACACTTTAGAAAGAAGAATATTTATGGAATATATGTTAGACACTTTAGATTTAGATGCCATTAAAAAATGGAATCACATTTTGCCTCTTGCAGGTGTGACCTCAAACCCTTCTATTGCCAAAAAAGAAGGTGACATTGATTTCTTTGAACGGATTCGAGAAGTTCGTGCCATTATCGGTGATCAGGCTTCTATTCATGTTCAAGTGATTGCTCAAGATTACAAAGGCATCTTAAAAGATGCTGCTGAAATTCGTAAACAATGTGGGGATAATATTTATGTCAAAGTACCTGTCACCACAGAGGGGCTTGCGGCCATCAAAACCTTGAAAGCTGAAGGCTATCATATTACAGCGACAGCTATTTATACGACTTTCCAAGGTTTATTAGCCATTGAAGCTGGTGCTGATTATTTAGCCCCTTACTACAATCGTATGGAAAATCTTAACATTGATCCAGAGGCCGTGATTGGGCAATTGGCAGAAGCTATTGACCGTGAGTGTTCTGACAGTAAACTATTAGCAGCAAGCTTTAAAAATGTGGCTCAGATCAATAAATCCTTTGCCTTGGGAGCACAAGCCATCACTGCTGGGCCAGATGTGTTTGAAGCAGGATTTGCTATGCCGTCTATTCAAAAAGCGGTTGATGATTTTGGCAAGGATTGGGAAGCCATTCATCACCGCAAGAGCATTTAAGGAATATCGTCAGTATTAATCACAGATAAAGGAGTTCAACGATGAAAGTATTTGCAAGTCCATCTCGTTACATTCAAGGTAAAAATGCCTTGTTTACCAATGCAGAAATCCTGAAACAACTAGGGGATAACCCCATTTTACTTTGTGATGACGTGGTTTATGGTATCGTCGGAAAAACATTTGAAACTTATTTGAAAGATAAGGGCATGACCCCTGTTCACGTAGCCTTTAATGGGGAAGCCTCTGATAATGAAATCAACCGTGTGGTTGCTATTGCCAAGGACAATGGTAGCAATGTCATCATCGGTCTTGGTGGCGGTAAAACTATTGATAGTGCTAAAGCTATTGCAGATGTGTTGACTGTTCCAGTGATTATTGCCCCAACCATTGCCTCAACAGATGCCCCAACCTCAGCCTTATCGGTTATTTACACCGATGAAGGAGCCTTTGAAAAATACATTTTCTATTCAAAGAATCCAGATCTTATTTTGGTTGATACACAAGTGATTTGTCAGGCACCAAAACGGTTATTGGCATCAGGGATTGCAGATGGGTTAGCAACATGGGTAGAAGCACGTGCTGTTATGCAAAAAAATGGAGACACCATGGCAGGTGGCAATCAAACGCTGGCAGGAGTTGCTATTGCGCAAGCCTGTGAACGAACCTTGTTTGCAGATGGCCTAAAAGCGATGGCTAGTTGTGACAGACAAGTCGTGACCCCAGCCTTGGAAAATGTCATTGAAGCCAATACACTCCTTAGTGGGCTTGGTTTTGAAAGTGCGGGTCTGGCTGCTGCACACGCCATTCACAATGGCTTTACAGCGTTGACAGGTGATATTCATCACCTTACTCATGGTGAAAAAGTCGCCTATGGCACGTTGACGCAACTCTTCTTGGAAAATCGTTCGCGCGAAGAAATTGACCGCTACATTGACTTTTACCAAGCTATTGGCATGCCAACAACCCTCAAAGAAATGCATTTAGACACGGCTAGTCCAGATGATTTCTTAAAAGTTGGCCGCCAAGCCACAATGGCAGGCGAAACCATTCACCAGATGCCATTTGTTATCAGTCCAGAAGATGTGGCTGCAGCCTTGGTTGCTGTTGATGCCTATGTCACTAGTCGATAGGGACGTGTTGGTTAAAAACTATTGATAACTAGATTTTTCTAATCATCAAACAAACCGCAAGACCAGTGAATCCTTGCGGTTTTTACAGGTCAATCAGTCTCTTACTTTGATTGCACAAGAGCTTTTCTTTTGTTACTATTAATTTATTCAGCAATAAAGCATAGGTATTGGGACTATGAAATAGAAGGTGGTTTATGAAATGTTTAGAAGACAGCAAAAGAGGGCAGAATTTATGGGTTGCTTTCAATCTTTATATAATGACAAAGAGCTTAACGTAAGTCAGCCTTTTAAGGAAAAGTTGATTTAGGCAGCTAAAGGGGTTGAAGCTGGAGATAGACTGAGTTGTCTAGCTTACCAATTATATCCCTATCTTATTGAAGAGATGAGAAGGAACTAGCCCCACCCCTCAGTTCTTAAAAGCTAAAAAGTACTTAGAGAAAACGAGATGGCGATATGATGTGGGTTCCGTATGGAGCTGACCCTTCTCTCATTAAAACTAGCAGTCATTGACAGGAGTAAAAAAACCAGTCTAGGGATACAATTTCTAGACTGGTTTTGATTGTTATGGTGTTTACTGTTGGTTGGTAATAGCACTTTTAGCGGGGTCATTGTGGGCAATACGACTGGCGGCTGCTGCAGCAATGGCGCTGACAATGTCATCTAAAAAGGTATGGCAGGACTTGCCGTCTTTGTGGTTGAGTTTATCAACAATCCCTGGCTTTGTCTTGTCCAGATACCCATAATTGGTAAAGCCGATGGAACCATAGAGGTTAACAATGGATAAGGCTAAGATTTCATCAATTCCATACAGGCCTTGGTCGGTTTTTAAGATACTAAGGAGTGGCTCAGACAGCTGGTTGGCTTCAGCTAATCTATCCAATTCTACCCCAGTGATAATGGCGTTTTGGACTTCTCGTTTTTCAAGCACCGCCTCAACGCTCTCTAAACATTCTGCCATGGTCAAATTGGGGATGTAATTATTTTGCAAAAAAAGTACTAGCTCTGCGATAGCTTCTAAAGAAACCCCTCGTTCAGCCAGTAATTGATAAGAAACTTCTCGTAGTTGATGGTCAGTTGTCATGTTAAGTCTCCTTTTTCTTTATTGTAACATAAATGACCCGCCAAGTAATCAAAAGGAAGTCTTACCAGAAATGGAACTTGAGAAATAGTTATAAAACGGTTACACTAGGGTTAAATAACAGTCCACAAAACTATTCGCTTGTCCAAACTTAGGGACTAGAAAAGAGGTTGATATGACAAAACGACAGCTCCTCTGGTTTTTTCTTGCGATTTTCGGTTTAATGGTTTTATTATTCTGGTGGCATAGCAGAGCAGTCTTCCCAGACCAGCATCAGCCATCAGCTCTTTCAGTTTCTCAAGCAATTATTTTCCCAAAAGAAACGAACGGGTTGCCTGGTCAAGCCCAACTCAAATCAGGCCAATTAGTGGAAAAAGATGGAAAACAATACCGGACGTTGTCTGCGTCATTGCCTCAACAGTCAGGGAAGATTTATTTTTACTGTCAGGTATCAGAAACAGGAGAGAAAAAGGGCATTAAAAAGATTTTGGCGGCAGGCTATCAAGCTGGAAAGAACCATGTGTTTGATGGGCAGTTGCAGTTCTATTTACCTGAAGAGAATCGGATTCATTTTACGGTATCAGGAAAAATCTTTGCTCAAACCAAGGTTAAGAAGGTAACAGCTCAGTCAAAACCAACTGATGAGGTAGGGGGTTATGAGATTCAAGTTGTCGCTAAAAATGTTTTAAGAGCTCCCTTGCTAGACCACCAGGACTTGGTCTATTAGTTGGATAACTGCTAACACCACTTGTGAGAAATTTTGGCTGCTCATCTTCAGTAAAGGGCTTTTGTGTTATAATGAAGCAATCTATTGTGAACAAGGAGGGTTTTAATGATTCAAAAAGTTGGTATTGTCAGTTTATCAAGTGGTATTTTGGGTGAGGACATGGTCAAGCATGAGTTAGATTTGGGCATCAAACGGTTGAAGGCTTTGGAACTTGATCCTGTCTTTTTACCAAATGCCTTAAAAGGGTTGGAATATTTAAAGAGCCATCCGGAAGCTAGGGCTGCTGATCTTATGGAAGCTTTTGCAGATCCGACCATTGACATGGTGTTATGTGCCATCGGTGGGGATGATACCCATCGTCTTTTGCCTTTCCTTTTCAGTGACAAACAACTCGAAAAGGTTATGCAAGAGAAGGTCTTTCTTGGCTTTTCAGACACAACCATGAACCATCTCATGCTCCACAAACTAGGACTTAAAACTTTTTACGGTCAATCTTTTCTTGCAGATATTTGTGAATTGGAAGAAGAGATGTTACCCTATTCCTTAGCCTATTTTAAGGAATTAATCGAGACGGGAAGTATTGCTGCCATTAAACCAAGTGAAGTGTGGTATGACGAGCGGACAGATTTTAGCCAAGCAGCCTTGGGGACCAAACGAGTGGCTCACTCCAATCAGGGATTTAAACTATTACGAGGTCCAGCTCAATTTAGCGGAGAGATCTTAGGGGGCTGTCTAGAATCCCTCTATCAGATATTTGATGGGTCACGATATGCTGATAGTGTGTCTCTGTGCCAGCAATATGACTTATTCCCTTCTTTGGCGGATTGGGAGGGCAAGATTCTTTTACTTGAAACAAGTGAAGAAAAGCCAAATCCAACTCTCTATCGTCACATGCTTGAAGCCTTAAAAGAAACAGGCATTTTCAGTGTCATATCTGGTGTCCTGGTCGGCAAACCTATGGACGAAATCTACTATGACGATTATCAAAACATTCTTTTAGAGGTTATTGATACTGCTATTCCTATTTTGTATAACATTTCTATTGGGCATGCTACCCCAAGAGCTATTGTGCCATTTGGAGTGAAGGCCTTTGTTGATGCAAACCAGCAGCTTATTCGTTTTGATTGTTAGAATGATGGAATGTTTACTTATAATTTGACCAGTCATCAGTAATGTAGACAGAAGTCGAGGTAAGTCTGCGAAAAGGCAGAAATTATCAGAAAAAGAAAATGTTAACACCCAGATCGTAGACACAGTCTATTTTTAGAAGGTGTCAATGAAAATGATTCAATGATTATGATGTCAACTAACTCCCGAAACGCTTATATTATTGTGTTTCAGGAGTTTTTCTTTTTTAGAAAATCAAAAGGGTCAGTTGGTTCTTGATTTGGGTTAAGGGTTTGCCTTATATCTTCTAATCCTGATAGCGTGACATCATCGAAGACATGCCTTTAAAGTTTCAGGATAGTTTTAAGACAAGATTCCATGACTGTCATGGTCCCTACAGGACTGATCAATCTCAATGGTTGCTTCCTGGATATGATGTTTTTTAAAAATCTGATGAATGCTTTGTCGGCAAGTTTTGTCGTCAGAGCGATGGGCATTCGTGAGGCAAATATGAATGGTAGCCCTATTGTCCAGTCCATCTAGTGACCAGATGTTTAGCTGATGAATATGTTTCAGGAAACAAAGCGCAGCTAATTCACTTTGCAAGGCCTTATAGGAAATGCTTTGAGGGAGGGCTCCAAGTAAGATTGTTATGGTTTCCCACATTTTAGGAAGGGCCTTGGACAAGATAAAGACTGCAATTAGAAGAGATAAAAGAGGGTCTAAAATATACCACTCACGAACCCTTAGGACGAGCGAGACCAAAATGACACCTAGCCAGCCGAGGATATCTTCTAAAAAATGCAAGCTAAGCAGATTTTCAGTAGTTGTCTGACCTGAATTGACGATGAAACTGGCGGCAAGATTAATCACAATAGCAAAGATTCCTAAAACAAGTGTCCCTTGGCTATCAATAGTAGGGGGATCCCATAATTTTGGAAAATTAGTGAGGATAACGCCAACCGAACCTCCTATCAAGACAAGACCTGTTAGTAAGGCCCCCAATAATCGGAAGCTATGATATCCCATGGTAAATTGGTTGTCCTTTGGCCGATGAGCATAGCGATCAAGCCAGGCAGATAAACCAATAGCTAAGGCATCTCCACAATCGTGAATGGCATCAGCCCAAACCGCCCCTGAGGAAAAGAGGCAGGCAAAGATCATTTCAATAATGGCAAAACCAAGATTAAGCCAGAAAACGAGCTGGATATTTCTAGAAGCTGTCATAGTGACCTCCTTTTTGTTATACTTAGGTGTGAACTTATCTTTATTATCTATGTTAAACGGAAAGGTTACCAGAATTAAGACACTAAAACTGTCCTTTAGTGAACAAATTCTATAAAATGTCCCCGAATGATTCCTGATCGACGTGTGCAAAAAACAAGGGAAGCCATCTATGCTGCCTTTTTAAAACTTTTGAATGCCAAGGGCTATGACCGCATGACCGTTCAAGATGTTATTGACTTGGCGAATGTGGGACGGTCAACTTTTTATGCCCATTATGCCAGCAAAGAAGCACTCCTAGAACAATTATGCCAAGAACTCTTTCATCATCTGTTTCATCAGCAACAAGAAATTGGCTTTGAAGATTATGTAAAGCATATTTTAGGGCATTTTAGAGAAAATAAAGACAGTGTTGCCAGTCTTTTATTAGCAAAAGAGCCTTATTTTCTCCTAAAGTTAAGTGCAGAGTTGGAACACGATGTCTACCCACAACTAATGGCCACTTATGTCCCGCAAAAGGTAGGCTTACCGGAAGCTTTTGTGAAACAATTTATCATTTCCAGTTTTATTGAGACCCTAACTTGGTGGCTACATCAAAGACAGCCGATTACTGAAGGGGAGTTACTAGCTTATTATTTGCAAATGATTGGATGTTGTCAGCACAAGTAGACTTAGCTACATTAGTTGGGCAAGAAAATAACAACTATTTGTCCCTTCTCCCCTCTATCAGATTTCTAATGATTAGACAATTGGTTTAATGGTTAGAAGTCTTTTTAGTTAGGGAGAATGGGCGGAGCTAACGAGAGTAAAGAGATAATCAGATAGCCACTTTGCTCATAACCGTAGCTAAAAAGCAATAGGCTTAAGGTGCTAAAAAACGTTTTAGCTAAACTGTGAAAGTTTAAACATACAAAAAATGATAAAACCCTCGTTAGCTTTTTAAAAAAGTCTAAAATAAAAAATAACAGCATTGTTGCAAAATAGGGAGCTATTATTCGAGTTTAACGATCATTATCTTTTTTAATTTTCACGTTTTTTAAACTATTGCTAAATTGGTTAAGCAAGAGTATGCTATGGGTAGTGAGTGAACTGAGAAAAGAGGATACTACTATGAATCTACTTGAATGACAACGGCTTTTTTTCAAAAAACTGTCGGTCAGCTAAGTAATCACTAGTGGCTTTGTTGTCAGCTACTTTTGTTGAAGCCACACTAACACCTGAGGCACGACCTGACACTTGGTCTAACCTAGGGCACGAAGAAGCCGAGACAGTAATTACCAATGTCACTTTTACTGCCAAACGTACTGGTATGGAAAATTGGCAAATCATTCATTCTGCTGAAGAAGTCCCAAAAATGATTGTAGAAGGCTGTTTTGCAATACCAGATGGTCATATTTTTGCCCCACAAGATGTTTTAGCTGTTTCGAAAGATGGTTCGTTTAGTATCCCAAGATCAGGAAGGGGTTCTTTGGGAACGATAAACAAAACAGACTTGTCCGAACAAGAGTGGCAAAAGACTCAGGCCTTATTGGTTAAGAAAAAGGCCCTACCAACTCCTAATGCAGAAAAAATGGATCAGGCACTGATACCTAGACCAGCTATGCCAGCTAATAGTTCAGAGCTAAGCACGGACAAGTCATAAAAGCATTATTTCAACATAAAAAGCAGGGACAAACAAAAAAGCACTGGTCTTCTGTATTAGCCATTCAGGAATCATTTTCCTATTTAGAAAAATGCTTTTACCTCTCAATAAGCAGGCTGCTAAGGTCAGATTTAGCAAGTGTTTATGCTAAAAAGAAGTATTCGACAGTCTTTTATTGTGAAAATTAAAAAACAAGACTATAATAATTCCGTAGGAATGACTTCCTTGTAAAAGGAAGGTCAGTTGATTAAGGTGGTGCTATGCAAACAGGAAAGTTAAGAATTTATTTTGGCTATGCGGCAGGAGTTGGAAAAACTTATGCCATGCTTAACGAAGCTCAGAAAGCTAAAAAAGCTGGGGTAGATGTGGTGGCAGGTTATATCGAACCTCATAATCGACCTGAAACAACGGCTTTATTAGCTGGACTTGAGCACTTATCTCCCAAAACCATAAAGTATAAAGGCATTACCTTAAAGGAATTTGACATTGATGCTGCTCTAAAACGCCAGCCACACATTATCTTAGTGGATGAATTAGCCCATACTAACTCTTTTGGGTCGCGTAATAAAAAGAGGTATCAAGATATTAGGGAATTGCTTTGCGCAGGTATCAATGTCTACACTACTGTAAATGTTCAACATATTGAGAGTTTAAATGATGTGATTGAAACCATTACAGGCATTCAAGTTAATGAAAGAATTCCAGATGCTGTTTTTAATCAGGCCGATCAGATTGAATTGGTGGATATTGAGCCCTTAGATTTACTTGAACGACTGGATAAAGGGAAAATCTACGCTAAATCGCAAGCTAATCTGGCCAAACACCATTTTTTTACCGAAGAAAAATTAATAGCTCTAAGAGAAATCGCTCTACGTAAGGCTGCCGATCAGATTAATCAAAGTGCTATCCGGTCAGAAAAAGTCAAAGCCAGTCTTGTGACCAAAGAACATGTCTTGGTCTGTGTGTCACCGTCTCCCTACGCTTCACATGTCATTCGTGCTGCATCAAGGCTGGCCAGTGCTTTTAATGCAGACTTTACAGCCTTATATATTGGCAGTTTAGATAGAGAATCTACGAATCAGGAAGCTGATAACAAGTTACGTCAGCACCTGGAATTGGCAGAACAGTTAGGTGCCAAAGTGTCAATTGTGGATGCTGACAATGTGTCCAAGCAGATTGTTGATTATGCCAAGGTGAGCCATGTTTCCAAGTTGGTGGTCGGAAAAAGCAGCGACAAAACCATTTGGCCGAAAGAAAATATTGTGGAAGTGCTTAGCCAGTCTGTTCCTGATTTGGATATTTTTGTAATTCCCAATGCCAGAGGAAAAAAAGCGCCTTACCATGATAAGTTCTCCTTTGTTTCTTGGATTCCTAAGTGGCAATTTTCCTTCAGTGACTTGCTTAAAACATTAGTAATGTTGTTGCTAGTAACCTTAACGGGTCTTTTATTCCGTTACTGGAACTTCAGTGTTGATAATATTATTACCATCTATATTTTAGGGGTTCAGCTCAATGCTGTTTGGACAAAAGGAAAACTCTCCAGTGTGATTTCTTCTATCTTATCAGTCCTTTGTTTTAATTATTTTTTCACGGTGCCCTACTATACCTTTGTAGCCTTTAGTCCTAATTATCCCATCACTTTTATCATTATGCTGATTGCTGGTTTAATCACTTCTAGTCTCATCAAACGGATTCAAGAACAGGCAAGATTGTCTACTGAAAAATCTTACCGAACAGAGCTCTTATTACAAACCAATAAAGGCTTGTCTCAGGCAGACACTATTCCAGATATTTTAGAAGAACTGGCTGTTCAGGTCAAAAAATTATTGGATCGCGATGTGGTGATTTATCCTGTAACAGCTGGCATTTTGGAGGAGCCCAAGTATTTTCCCACCAGTCAGTCTTTGCAGACCTTAGCCGATTATGACCAACTCAATGAGCGAGGAGTGGTTGAGTGGGTGTTACATAACAATAAACGAGCCGGAGCCACAACAAACACCTTGTCGGCTGCCAAATTCCTGTATTTATCTGTCAGAGGAAAGGACCATGTTTTTGCCATTATTGGTATCCTAATGGAGGACAAGGCGGCCGTTGACCTGTTTGAAAAATCTGTGATTCTAGCTGTTTTAGGAGAAGCCGCCCTGGCCTTAGAAAAAGAAAGATTACGTGAAGAACAACAAAAAATAGAACTTAAAATGCAAAAAGAACAGTTAAGGGCTAACTTGTTAAGGGCCATCTCACATGACTTGCGAACCCCACTGACAAGCATATCGGGTCAGGCAAGATTAATGATGGAAACGGGTGAGACCTTAGAGAAACAGCAGCTAACAGAATTAGCCACCTATATCTACGATGACTCCATGTGGTTGATTAATCTGGTTGAAAATTTATTGTCGATTACCAAATTGGATAATGACATGACCCTCTCGCTAAGCACCAATATTTTGGATGAGGTAGTTGAGGAGGCCTTGAAACATGTCGATCGACACCTCAAGTACCATAACTTTGTTTTAGCCTTATCAAATGACCTATTAATGGCCAAAATGGATGGTCCCTTAATTGTGCAAGTGTTGATTAATATCATCAATAATGCAGTTAAATACACGCCTGAAGGGTCGCAGATTACATTGACCAGTAAGCAAAAAGACCAGAATCTGGTGGTTGAGGTTTCTGACGATGGGCCTGGCATTAGCGACCAGGCAAAAGAAAAGGTTTTTGACCTTTTTTACACGGCAGAAACTGCGGCAGCTGATGGCAAAAGAGGACTGGGAATAGGGTTATCCTTATGTAAGAGTATCGTTACAGCACATGGAGGGACCATTTATGTCCGTGACAATAGCCCTAAAGGGGTTACCATTGGCTTTACATTACCATTAGTGGAGGTGCCAGTATTACATGAAAAATGAAAATGTTAAGATTTTAATTTGTGAAGATGACCCTTCCATTAACAAACTCTTGTCTCTGACAATGGAAGTTGAGGGTTATCATTATGTGGCAGTGCAGACAGGAAGATCTGCCTTGCGTCAGATTGTTTCGCAACTCCCAGACCTATTAATATTGGATCTTGGTCTTCCGGATATGGATGGCAAAGACATTATTGACAAGGTTCGTGGCTTTTCGCAACTGCCTATTATTGTTGTTAGTGCCCGCGGGGAAGAAAGTGATAAGATTGCTGCCCTTGATGCTGGGGCAGATGATTATTTGACCAAACCCTTTAGTGCTGATGAGCTTTTAGCTCGCCTAAGAGCCAACCTTAGGAGAGCCAAACAGCATGAGCAACAAGGAGCCTATGGTTCTAAAACATCAGCCTTTAGCAATGGCTGGCTACATATTGATTTTTTAGCCAATCGTGTGTTTATTACTGACCAAGAAATTCACTTGACTCCAATCGAGTATAAGTTGCTCTGTCTCTTGTCAGAGAATGTCGATAGGGTCTTGACCTATCGCTTTATTGTCAAGGAGATTTGGGGTTATTATGAGGAAGACTTCTCAGCCCTGCGGGTTTTTGTGAATACGCTGCGCAAAAAAATTGAATTAGGGTCTGGTTACCCCAAAATGATTCAAACCCATATTGGCATTGGTTATCGTCTCGTCAAAATCGAAGATGGTGCCAATAAATAAGCTAAACAGAATGTCATTCATCCGATAGGTGATGCCTTTGCAGCTATTTAAAACAAGTCTGAGGACCTCTTGTCCCAGACTTTTTTAATGGGTCAATCTTTATATTATCTTTATCTGGCATACTTAATCTTTATACCACCTTTATTTCTTTAGTGCTAGAATAATCACATTGTTGAAGGAGGATATGATGCTAGTAGATGTCATAATGTTTTTCATTTTGTTTTTGAGTTTTCTGTTGGTGCTTGGCTTTATTGCCTGGTGTGACAAACGACTCAAAGATGATTAGAAAGAGAGGGTGATACCATGATAATATTAGGAATCATTCTTGGCTTATTAATCAGTTATTTGTTTTATGCTCTGTTACACCCAGAGCGATTTTAGGAGGAATGTGAGATGTTACAAATCATCTTTGTCTTAGCATTAGCTTGTCTTCTCATATTACCAACAGGAAAGTACCTTTACCATGTTGCTAGTCAGCAAAAAACTTTTGCAGATCCTATCATGGACCCTATTGATCGAGGTATTTATAGGCTGCTTGACGTGGATAAAAAAGGTATGACTTGGAAACAGTATGCTGTGGCTCTTGTTTTAACCAATGCTGTTATGGCTCTAGTGGCTTATCTGATTCTACGAACACAAGCTTTTCTCTTTTTGAATCCCAACCGTGTGGGTTCATTAGAATCAAGCTTGAGTTTTAACACGGTCATCTCCTTTATCACTAATTCTAATTTACAAGATTACGTTGGTGAAAAGGATTTGTCTTTTCTTAGTCAGATGGTGGTTATTACTTTTATGATGTTTACCTCAGCTGCTTCGGGCTATGCTGCTGCTATGGCCTTTATCAGAGGGGTGTCAGGAAAATACCAAGACATGGGGAATTTCTATGTTGACTTTGTGCGTGTTATTACTCGGGTCTTACTTCCCCTTTCAATCGTGGGAGCCTTACTGCTTATTTCACAAGGAGTTCCTCAAACATTGGCAAAAGAGTTAAACGTGACCACCTTGGAGGGCAACTTACAAGGTATTGCAATGGGGCCAGTTGCCTCTCTTGAAATCATTAAACACTTGGGAACCAATGGTGGTGGTTTTTTTGCGGCGAATTCAGCAACTCCTTTTGAAAACCCTAATGTGATTACAAATATTATAGAAATGCTGTCAATGATGTTGTTGCCAGGGTCAATGCTAGTTGCCTTTGGCTATATGGTTACAGCGCAGAAAAAGGAATCCCATCCTCTTACTTCCTTACAGAAAGTTTCCTCTAATCCCATGACTGTTCAGCTAGGCAGACAAGCAAGACCGCTTTTGCTTGTTATGCTCTCCTTGTTTGTTGTGGGGTTAGCACTGATTGTTTGGTCAGAAAGTAAAGGGAATCCTTTCTTGCATCAGTTAGGTCTGAACCAATCAATGGGAAGCATGGAGGGCAAGGAAGTTCGGTTCGGTATTCCCATGTCTGGCCTCTTTACAGAAATAACAACGGCCTTTACAACGGGTTCGGTGAATAATATGCACGATACCTTGACGCCTCTGAGTGGTGGAGTAGCTATGATGAACATGATGCTCAATGTTATCTTTGGTGGTAAGGGTGTTGGCCTAATGAATATGATGCTGTACGTTTTACTGACTGTTTTTATCTGTGGGTTGATGATTGGACGGACACCTGTTTATTTAGGGAAAAAAATTGAAGGTAAGGAGATGACCTTAATTGCCTTAGGCATTATGATTCATCCTGTGATTATTCTAGGGTTTTCAGCCTTAGCTGTCTTATTACCAGCAGGACTTAGCAGTGTCACCAATCCAGGTTTTCATGGCTTATCACAAGTGATTTATCAATTCACCTCAGCTTCCGCCAATAATGGATCAGGATTTGAAGGATTGAAAGACAATACTCTATTCTGGAATATGTCCACAGGATTAGCCATGTTTTTGGGACGCTATGTGACCTTGATTCTTCAGTTGGCGATTGCTGGTTCGTTAATGAGAAAGCCACCTGTGAATGATTCCCTTGGCTCTTTAAAAACAGACACAGGAACCTTTACCATTAGTTTAGGGGTGGTAGTGCTAATCATATCAGCCTTGACTTTCTTGCCAGCTCTTGTGCTAGGCCCTTTAGCTGAATTTTTAACACAATGAGGTTTATTATGATTTCAAGGAAAACGCATTTTTTAACGCAAGAGATATTGCGCAGTTCTCTCAAAGGGGCGGTCGCAAAACTTCGTCCTAGCTATATGATTAAAAATCCAGTCATGTTTGTGGTTGAAGTTGGTTTTGTGCTGACCTTCTTTTTAGCCATTATCCCCGCTGATCTTCAGCAAGTCAGCCAAAGCAGTCAATTATACAACGGTATAGTGTCAGGCATTTTGCTCTTGACCTTACTATTTGCTAACTTTGCTGAATCCATTGCGGAAGGAAGAGGAAAAGCACAAGCCGAAAGTTTAAAAAAGACACAAGAGAACATGACAGCCCGCCGACTTCAGTTCGATCAGGCCAGCCAAACCTTTCGTGAAGAAAGGATTGAAGCGACTGATCTTCAAAAGGGGGATATCGTTCTAGTGAAAGCTGGCGAAATAATTCCCGGTGACGGCGAAGTGATTGAAGGGATTGCCTCTGTTGACGAATCGGCGATTACAGGAGAATCAGCGCCAGTGGTCAAAGAACCTGGTGGTGATTTTGCCTTCGTAACCGGAGGAACAACCCTTGCAAGTGACTGGCTCAAGTTGAAAATGACCTCACGCGCTGGGGAGTCCTTTTTAGACAAAATGATTGCTTTAGTGGAAGGCGCTTCTCGGCAGAAAACCCCTAATGAAATTGCCTTGAATACCTTGCTAGTCAGCTTAACCATTATCTTCTTAATAGTAATCGGGAGCTTGTACCCACTTGCTAATGCTTTGCATATCAAGATTACAGTTACCACCCTTGTTGCTTTGACCGTGTGCTTAATTCCAACAACGATTGGAGGTCTCCTGTCAGCAATTGGCATCGCAGGCATGGATCGCGTCACACGATTCAATGTGATTGCCATGTCAGGAAAAGCAGTGGAGTCTAGTGGGGACGTGGATACTATGATTTTGGACAAAACAGGGACTATTACCTTTGGAAATCGCATGGCAGCGCAGTTTGTTCCTGTTGCTGGTGTGAGCCAAAAGTCTTTAATGACAGCAGCTATGCTCAGTTCTTTACAAGATGACACACCAGAAGGAAAATCCATTGTGACCCTTGCCAAAGAGCATGGGGAAATGATTCCTCCTATTTCGGCCGACATGACCTTTATTGATTTTACTGCCCAAACACGCATGAGCGGCCTTGACCTTGCCAATGGGAGAATGATACGTAAGGGAGCCACAGACGCTATCAGCCATTATATCAAAGGAAAAGGTGGTGTGATTCCAAAAGATTTGAAGGCTATTAGTGAAGGGATCGCTTCAGCCGGAGGGACTCCTTTAGCAGTAGCTGATGGCCAGGTTATTTTAGGCGTGATTGAGCTCAAAGATACCATCAAGCCTGGCTTAGTTGAACGATTTGCCCGCTTACGAGAAATGGGCATTAAAACCGTTATGTGTACCGGTGATAATCCTCTTACCGCAGCAACCATCGCTCAAGAGGCAGGCGTTGATAGCTTTATTGCTGAATGCAAGCCAGAAGACAAAATTGAAGCCATCAAAAAAGAGCAGCGCTTAGGAAAAGTGGTTGCCATGACAGGTGATGGTACCAATGATGCACCAGCCCTCGCTCAAGCAGACGTTGGTATTGCCATGAATTCTGGAACAAGTGCTGCCAAAGAAGCTGCTAATATGGTAGATTTAGACAGTGATCCAACTAAGATTCTTGATATTGTTGAAATTGGGAAGCAATTATTAATGACACGAGGAGCCTTAACTACCTTTTCAATTGCCAATGATATTGCCAAATATTTTGCCATTATTCCAGCGATTTTTATGGTGGCCATTCCACAAATGCAAGCACTAAATATCATGGGATTAGCAACACCTTCCAGCGCTATTTTATCAGCTCTGATTTTCAATGCCATCATTATTCCCCTCTTAATACCAATTGCCATGAAGGGCGTTGCCTACAAACCTCAACGGTCAGAAAAAGTCTTGGCCCATAACCTGTTGATTTATGGTTTAGGCGGAGTCCTTGTCCCATTTATTGGCATCAAAATCATTGATATGGGCATTGCCCCACTCTTGCACCTGCTGAGCTTATCCTAACAAAACAGTTCAATACCAGAAGACATTCAGGAAAAGAACAGCTTAGGAATGGTCAATCTTTACTTGCTAAAAAAGTGGCCTTTCCTTTGGTTGCACATGAAAGGAATGAACAACAACCATGACAAAAATATGCACTTACCTCAAACGACCTGTCCGCCTAACGCTTTTATTTGGGGCGGTTTGTGGAATCATTTACCCTTTGCTGATTACGGGCTTGGGGCAGTTTCTGTTTCCTTTCCAAGCCAATGGTAGTCAGATTAAGCAGCATGGGGAACCGATTGGCTCAGCCTTAATTGGTCAAGAGTTTTCATCAGCTGCTTTTTTGCATGGCAGACCATCTGCCATTCATTACAACACCTACCCTCGTGAGGAAGTAGCAAATGGACAAAGGCTTGTGATTACTTCTGGTTCCCAAAATCTGGCTCCTAGTAATCCCAAACTAAAAGCACGGGTCCAACAGGAACTGGCACTTTTCCTAAAAGAAAACCCAACCGTTTCAGTGGGAGATATCCCTGCTGATTTGGTAACAACATCAGGTTCAGGACTAGACCCAGAAATTAGTCCAGAAAGTGCCAAACTACAAATTCCTCGTATTGCTAGTGAAACAGGGATTAGTCCAGCTAGGTTAAACAAAATCATTAACACACATACAGCAACAAAGGTCTTGGGGTTTCTAGGTGAAGACAGGGTATCTGTTTTAAAAGTTAACCTTGCTATCAAGAAAGAACTGAACCAAAACCCTTTTAAAAGACATATTGCTGTGATTGCAAGTGATGATTGACTAAAACACACAGTGATTAAAATGGAAGGATAAAAATGAAAAAGAGGTAGTGATCATGCGACTCGTAAAAAAGACACAAATAGACCGAAAACTTCTCATTAATCAGACGAAAGCCTTACTTGCAAAGAGAAAATATAATGACTGTTTTGAGTTGCTAGCTGATGACATGAAAAAGAATCCCCATCTCCCTGAACCCCATAATCTGATGGGGATCTTACTGGAAGAAAAAGGGGATCACCTTTTAGCCATGAAACACTTCCGTGTGGCTTTGGACTTGGACCCAACCTATCTCCCCGCAGAATACAACCTAGAACATTATGGCTCATTTTCTCCCAGCGGCCACTGTGCCTACGACAAAAAGGATTGCCTCCATCATCACAGTAGCTTAGGAGTAGCTAACCGCCTGTTTTTGCGCCACTAATCATGGCAGTAAGTAGAAAATGTTATTGCTTTGATGACCATAGTTTGACGGTTATGATTGGCGATAATAGGAACGTCACGTTCTCGAAAACACTCAAAAAGACTAACGATGGTAAGGCCGTTAGTCTTTTTGAGTCTATTTTCCAGCTGTCTTTGCTTGATCAGTCCACATAAAAGCAAAAAGACTTTTGGCAATCGCTAGCTCTCTCATCCAAAGATATTAAAGTAGGATAAGACGTTTATCAGTCAACTAGCTGAAATGAGATCTGAAATCGACGACGTCATCCGCCATTACCAAATACGATGTTCCATTATTCTTTCGACTAGTCAATCACTACCGAGAAATTGGAAAAAGCAAATGAGAGATGCCTTATCCCATCTTAAAGAAAAAAGATTATCTGTGAATAAGAGAGAGGGCTAATGATTGTAAAAAGGCTAGTTTTCCTCTTTCTTAATGAGGTTCCTTGGCTATTTGTTGCGCAAGATCAATAATAGGTTTAGGTGTTTGGTACCTGTTTACCACAAGGTACTAAGAAATATCATTGCTTAGTCTTGCTAATGCACCTTGCTCTCCTTTTTCAATCGCTGTTCTAGCTTTTAAAAGGATTTTTACTAGGGCATTATTATGTCGTATATCATTAGCATTTAAGATAGTGTCAATCTGTTTTACCCATTCAGTGACGTCTTTGTTTTTTTCAATAGGGTAAAGCTCCTTCCATAGTCTATAAGACCTTCAATTGTTAGTGATTGCCTAGGCCGCTTAATATTATTATATCATAGTGGCAGGTGCTTGAAATGCTCAAAAATAATTAGGGCATCCTTATATTGTTTTTATAAAAAGATTACTATATAATGATAGTGTAGGATTGCGCTTTCAATATTTGAGGAGATTACCTGATGAGAACAATTAACAGGATATCAACCATTAGATTGGTTAAGTTATGTCAATTAATGTTGCTTGTATTAAGTGCATACCTTGCTGCAGCTCACTTTGGGATGTTAATAAGTAGTCTTCCGCTTATTCTGTGTTTCTTATTGGAATTATTTGTTCCCAGTGATTATAAGTGGGGATTTGCTGGAAGCAAAAACGTTTTTCTAAAGAATGTGAGTCCCAATATTGAAAATACCATTTTGTTGGTGGTAGTCATATTATTGTCTGCACTTGCTGTTTCCTTTACTTTTTAACTGTGATCTTATACAAATCTTTTGAGATATAATAGTAAAAAAGAAGCTATATGACAACGACATTTTATTTTATTCGCCATGCTGAGCCAAACTATGACAATCATGATGATGTCACTCGTGAACTAACTGAGAAGGGCATAGTAGCCAGCCAAGCATTAATTGAAGCATTTGCATCAATTCCAATTGATAAATGCTACAGTAGTCCTTATAAACGTTCCGTTGATACCATTCTTCCTCTAGCAAAAAGTAGAGGCATGAAAATAATAACTTTGTCAGACTTGCGAGAACGTAAACTCTCTGATGAGTGGGTCAAAAATTTTAATGAAATAGCTCAAAAACAGTGGGAGGATTTCAACTTTAAACTACCAAATGGCGAAAGTTTACAAGAAGTCCAAGAAAGAAATATTAAAGCTCTCAATCATATGTTATCTGAATCCCAAAATCAAACGGTAGTCATTGGTACACATGGGACGGCATTGTCAACCATCATTAATTATTATAAACCAGAATTTAGGTATGAAGCCTTTAATGCCCTTAAGCATGTCTTTCCATGGGTGGTTAAATTTGAGTTTGAGGGGGAAGTATTTAAGGACATTAGATATTAGTTTAGGAATAGGGAAATAGATATATAAAAATAGCCCGGGTTTGAACTGCACCTCGTTCATTAGATTATTTGTCTAACTTTTGGGGGGCACTTCATTGTGAGTGTTTTTCTGCAAATCTTTGGAAATAAGTTCATTTTTTTTATTTTAATTCAACTATTGATTATCATTAATAAAAGGTATATACTTATTAATAAGAGAATTTAATTTAAAATTCTTAATTTAATCTATAAAGAGGAACTTAAAATGGAAACCAAGAAAATGAAGTATTACTTGAGAAAATCAGCATTTGGCTTAGCAGCTGTTTCAGCTTCTGTGCTAGTTGGTGCGAACACTGTTTCTGCGGCAACTACAAGAAGCATGACTGCTCGGGAGAAAGCTAATACTGAGAAGAAGTTTGAAGAATTAAAAGTGCGTTATCCTGATTTCAATGTTGAAGAAGCTAAGGCTAAGTTAGCTGATCTTGTACAACCAGAAGAATTTAAGAATGTTTTGACAGAAACAGAATTTAAGGCAGAATCAGAAGCAGCAGCAAAGGCGGAGGTTACTAACGAAGCTACTCATGCTGATGCATGGGAAGCTGCTGCGGATCAAGCAAATACTGCTAAAGCAGAAGCAGATGAACTTGCAAAGGCAGAAAAAGAATCATCAGATGCTTGGGAGAAGGCTGCTGCTTTAGATCAAGCTAAGCAAGCTGCTCTAAAAGAATTCGATCGTTATGGTGTGAGCAACTACTATAAAAATCTTATTAATAAAGCTAAAACTGTTGAAGGAATTATGGAGCTTCAGGCACAAGTTGTTGAGTCAGCCAAAAAAGCACGTATTTCAGAGGCAACAGATGGTTTATCTGATTTCTTGAAGTCTCAAACTTCAGCAGAAGACACCCTTAAATCAATTAAACTTTCAGAAGCTAAGGAGATGGCTATTCGTGAGTTAGATGCTCAGGGTGTTAGTGACTTTTATAAGAACAAAATTAACAATGCTAAGACTGTAGAAGGAGTTGTTGCGCTTAAAGACCTTATTCTTAACTCCTTAGCTAAACCAGAGGTTGAACCAGAAGCTAAACCAGAGGTTGAACCAGAAGCTAAACCAGAGGTTGAACCAGAAGCTAAACCAGAGGTTGAACCAGAAGCTAAACCAGAGGTTAAACCGGAAGTTAAACCAGAGGTTAAACCGGAAGTTAAACCAGAGGTTAAACCAGAAGTTAAACCAGAGGTTAAGCCAGAGGTTAAGCCAGAAGTTAAACCTGAAAACAAACCAGCTGAAGTTAAGAAAGATGAGAAGAAACTTCCATCGACAGGCGAATCTGTGAACCCATTCTTCACAGCAGCAGCATTTGCAGTTATGGCAGGTGCAGGTATGGTTGCTGTTTCTTCAAAACGCAAAGAAGATTAGTTCTACTAACAACTATATTATAAAAAAGGGGGGACTTATAGTTTCCTCTTTTTACTTTGAGATTAACCCTAGCATAATAGGATTATTTTTTTTAAAAATAACTAGTAATTGTTGAAAATAGGGATAAAGTGAAATAAATTTAACTTTCTCATAATTAAGATTAGTATAACGTTATCCCTACTTTGAGCAAATGTGAAATATGCTTAAACATTTAATTTATAGAGAAAAAAAGCATTCTATCTTAAAAGTCAAAAGAAGAATTCTAAAAAATCATAAAAAGCACCCTCACTGCGATAAAC
Source organism: Streptococcus canis (assembly GCF_900636575.1). Classification (NCBI taxonomy): domain Bacteria; kingdom Bacillati; phylum Bacillota; class Bacilli; order Lactobacillales; family Streptococcaceae; genus Streptococcus; species Streptococcus canis. The sequence goes on along the minus strand of NZ_LR134293.1, from coordinate 358,126 downwards.
TTGATAACCAAGTTAGATAATCGTCTGGAGAATGCCCTCACTATGTTACTATTTTTAGTCTAAATGCTCAATTTTAGACATGCAAAAACTCTTGCATCTTGAGCAAGTTTTAAAATGATGCGTGATTTTATAGTTTTTATCTTACTTTAGTTTCCTCAAATGTTTGATGAGTTGTGAGAAGGTGATAAATCAGACGAATAAACTCTTTTGAACATGTGTCACAGCTACAGTATAATGCTTTTCTTGACTGATTTTCAGTCTTAAATAAGCCTTGAAGTGCGGTGAATAAATTGATAGGAGTTTAGCAGCTTGTATTAGGGCATGCCTTGGATGAGAAGAACCACTTTTCACCAGATGTCCTGTACTTTCAAGTGCTATCTTGACATCTTGTGTTATAGGAGATAGTTGTTCTAGCTTTTGTTTCAATTGATTAAAGCCTTGATAAGAATTATCAAATCTGAAGTTTGATATGACTGCCTCTCTATTTTGATTGATGCAGGCTACATCGTGTTTGTTTTTTGCAATATCAATACCAACATAGAGCATAAGTTTCTGATTTCTTTCAAAGTGATTAGCAACTGTTGTTCGTTCCACGCACTCTTTGCCGTGTACCCTTCCACGAGATAAAACGTCAGAGCGTTATCATTCTCATTACCAGTCAAACCACCCGTTTTGATATGATAGCTCTTTTACAGTCATGAGTGTCCACAGAGCAGATATGACTGTAAAATACCTTCGGAAGTACGAAAGGCTGCCTTAAATGCAGAATATCCTATCCTCTAGCTAAGAATAAACCAATTGGAAAGTACAAATCTAAGTGGTGTGCGTGAAAAACCAGTCGCACATTTTGTACGACTGATGTTATCAAACAGACACTATTTTTAGATAGTTAACCTATCTACTTGACAGGGGGTATATCAAAATGGATGGTTATGACTGGTAAACAAATTACTTTGTAATATACATATTAAGTGTTTATTGAATTAGTATTTACAAAATGGTCATCCCAATGATATGAGGTAGTTGTTAGTTTCCTATCGAAGAAGTTTTGTAAAGCGAAAACTTTTTAGGGCTCCTTTTGAATCAAGAGATTGTTTTTTTGTGTTCTTTTCGCCATACGTTTGGTGATTGTTGATAGTGGCGTTTAAAGGCTGTTGAAAAATTAAATTGATTGGAGTAACCGACTTGTTCAGCTACTTCTTGAAGGTTTAAATTGGTCGTTCTCAGTAATTCACATGCCTTACTAAGGCGGTATTGGATTAAAAATTGTTGGGGAGAGGTGTAGACTTGTTCTTTAAACAATCTGCTAAAATAATGTTTATTTAGATTACAATGCCTTGCCATATCAGTTACAGTAATAGGTTTGTCATAATTTCTTTCAATAAAATTGACAGCTTCTCTAATGTAAAGCACTTTAATATCATCATGTTCTGTTTGATAGTGTGTGAGAGAATTTTTAATGAGTGCATCAATGAACAAATAGAGATGAGCGATAATGTGTGCACTATTTTTATGATAACTCTTCATGAGCGCAGTAAGTTCTTGATAAACAGCGCTATCTTTTGAGGTTGTATGCTGACTAAAAATAGGCTGTAAAGCACTCATTCCAGCAAGGCGCAGAAAATGTTGGCTTTTGAGACCGTCAAACTCAATCCACATATAACTCCAAGGGTTGTCCTTATCAGCCTCATAACTACAAATGAGATCTGGAGGAATCAAAAATCCTTGACCAGCTTTAAGATGATAGGCCTTATCCTGACCGGAAATATAAAATGTTCCCTGTCCCTCAATAATATAATGAAAAAGATAGTGTTTCTTCATAGCAGGGCCAAATGAGTGTAGCGGCTGACAGGATTCTTGTCCAAATTGAATAGGGTAAAAGTCAATATAGGACTGGTTATTAAAGATGTGAAATTCTGTGTTTAGCATAATGGATTAACTTTCTAAAAACTGATAAACAATTACTATCAACAGTATAACAAATTTATATTGGAATGTGACATTTTATATGTCTAATTAACAGAATAACTCAAAATAATATTGTTTTAGTCAAATTAAAACATTCAAAAGAAAGCGCTTACTTGTTATCATAGAGCCGTAAGAAAGAAACAAATTTAGTCAAATAATAAAGGAGAATTTCTTATGAAATTGAAAAAATTAGGCTATTATGTTGGCGTTGTAACATCGCTTATTCTACTATCGGCTTGTGGTTCAACCAATAAATCTGGGACTGTTTCCTCAGATAAATCTGAACAAACCAAAATTTCTTATGCTATTTGGGATTCAGGACAAGAACCAGGGCTTCGCCAGATAGCAGATAAGTTTGAAGAAAAAAATCCTAAAATTAAAGTGGACATTCAGGTAGTTTCATGGGATGCTTATTGGACCATGTTAGAAGCAGGTGCAACAGGGGGATCCTTACCAGATACTTTTTGGATGCATTCTAATGAGATTTACCGCTATGGTTCTAATAACATGTTGTTGCCTTTAGATGATAACATTAAAAACAGTAAAAAAGTGGACTTGGAAAATTATCCTGAAGGTCTCAACAAAATTTATAATATTAATAGCAAGCAGTATGCTATTCCAAAAGATTACGATACTATAGGACTTTGGTATAATAAGAAAATGTTTGATGAGGCCGGTGTTAGCTATCCTGATGACACTTGGGATTGGAACACATTGAAGGAAGCAGCTAAGAAATTAACCAAATCTGATGGTAGTCAATATGGCTTTTTAGCACCACTTCATAATCAAGAGGGTTATTATAACTTTATCTATCAAAATGGTGGAAGTGTTATCACAGATGCTAAAAAATCAGGTTATGCTGATCCAAAATCTGTTGAAGCATTGAAGTTTTATGAAAGCTTTGTCCGTGAAGGCCTCTCACCAGAAATCACGGAAGACAAGAAACGTGCTGAGGCACTGCAAAATGGGCAAGTAGCCATGGCTTATTTTGGCTCATGGAACTTAGCTTCATTTACTAAAAATGATTATATCCGTAGCAACTTTGATGTTGCAGTGTTACCAAAAGGCAAAGTGCGTTCAACAATTTTTAACGGACTTGGCAATGCTATTGCAGCCAACACAAAACATCCAAAAGAGGCTTGGAAATGGGTTGAGTATCTTAGCTCAAAAGAAGGGCAAGAAATGCAAGCAGAACTTGGTGTCGCTATTTCAGCTTACAAAGGGACAGCTGATACTTGGGTGAATTCTAACAAAAACTTTGCTATTAAGAACTTTGTTGACATGGTAGACTACGCACAAATTCGTCCTTACTCAAATGCAACGTCTAAATGGGAAGATAAAGCCTATGAACTCTTGAAACCATCTTACCTGGGTCAAGAAGATGTTGAAAAGGGTGCTAAAAATACTGCAAAAATGATGAATGAAGAATTAGCTTTAGAAAAATAGTAATAAGGAAAACTGGAGAAGGAGCTGAATAACCTCTCCAGTTTTCCCTTCATGGAGGTTAAAATGAAAGATAAAAAAAGGCGTAACGAAGCCTTATGGGGATTGGGGATGGTTGCACCAACAATTATTGGACTAATTGTTTTAAATATCATTCCCATTTTACAAACCTTAAAAATGAGTTTTTTTAAGAGCGGGGATTTCGGACGAGGTGATATTTTTGTTGGTCTTGCCAATTATCAGAAAATGTTTGCGGACGAACAAGTTCGCCTAGCAACTTGGAATACCCTCAAATATACATTGCTAGTAGTCCCTATTACCGTGGTATTAGCTACTGTTTTGGCTACCTTACTCAATTCTAACATTAAAGGAAAGCATATTTATCGAACACTTTATTTCTTGCCAATGGTTGCAGCTCCTGCCGCAGTAACGATGGTTTGGAAGTGGTTGTATAACACTGATTTTGGTTTAATTAACTATATTCTGGGAAAAGGTGGCTTGGGACCGGTTAATTGGATTGAAGATCCTAAAATAGCAATCTTTTCTATTGCCGCAGTAGGAATTTGGAGTACTGTTGGTTATAGTATGATTTTAATTTTAGCAGGTTTACAAGAAATACCAACAGACTTTTATGAGGCTGCTCGTATTGATGGTGCTAGTCAAGTAAGACAATTCTTTGCCATTACTTTACCGATGGTTTCTCCCACCTTGTTCTTTGTCGTGGTTACTAGCATTATCCAAGCCATGCAGGTTTTTGACAGTATCTACATGATGGAAGGGGTTACTAGCCCAGCTTATAAAAATACCGTATCCTTAGTCTACCTTTTCTATAACAATTCCTTCAAATACTCGGACAAGGGTTATGGCTCAACGATTGTGATGCTATTGTTAGTTATCATTATGATAATTACTGTTATTCAGATGAAAATTCAAAAGAAATGGGTTCATTACAACTAGTCAGGAGATGTTATCAATGAAACAAGAAAGTAAATTAGTCACTTTGGGGATTCATATTTTTCTCATCATGGTGGCTTTGGGAATGATTGTCCCTTTTATTTGGATGATATTGACATCCTTTAAAACTATCACAGAATCAACTCAAATGAATCCTTTTAGTTTTTTTCCTAAAGACTGGCAGTTTAAAAACTATACCGAAGTGATTCGTTCTAATAATTTTATAATGCTTTACTTCAATACGATTATGATGATGCTGTGGCGCATTGTGAGCTCTGTGCTATTTAGTGCTATGGCTGCTTATGCATTTGCACGCTTGGAGTTTCCAGGTCGAAATTTCCTATTTGGATTAGTTTTATTTCAGATGATGGTTCCTCCTCAGCTTTTTGTTATTCCACAGTATTTAATGATTAATGATCTGGGGCTTCGCAATTCTATTTTTGCCTTGGCCTTTCCAGGTTTGGTTTCGGCATTTGGCACTTTCTTACTAAGACAGTTCTTTGTTGGTTTACCAAAGGAACTAGAGGAGGCAGCTCAGTTAGATGGGTGCAATATTGGTCAGACCTTCTTTAAGATTATGCTACCTTTGGCTAAATCTGGTCTTATTGCTTTGGGTATTTTTACGGCTCTCTTTGCTTTTAAAGATTTACTATGGCCTTTGATTGTCAATTCTGAAGCTGATGCAGCAACCTTGTCTAGTGCTCTTTCAAAAATTCAAGGTGCTTATGCTGTGAACTATCCACAATTGATGGCAGCGAGTGTTTTAGCTATTTGGCCGATGGTTGTCATTTATGTTATTTTCCAAAAACAATTTATTCAAGGGATTGCAACATCAGGTGGAAAATTGTAGGAGGTAAAAATGGCAATTATTTTTAAGAAAAAAAGTAAAGAATTTCACATTTATAATGATAAGATTAGCTATGTTATTTGTGTTCTTCCAAATGGGCATATAGGGAATCTTTATTTTGGCAAACGATTGAGCCAACAAGATTCCTATCTTCATTTGTTGGAAGGAAGACATCGTGCGATGACTTCATATGTTTATGAAGATGATGAAAACTTTTCGTTGCAGCATACACGGCAGGAGTATGCCTGCTACGGGACCGGCGATTTTTCTCTTCCTGCCTTTGAAATTAAGCAAGCAGATGGCAGTTTGCTCTCAAATTTTGTTTTTGAAGATTATCGTATTTTTTCTGGTAAACCTACCTTAGAAGGTTTGCCAGCAACTTATGTTGAGAAGGAAAGTGAGGCGACAAGTTTAGAAATTCAGCTTATTGATAAGGTATCTGAGACAAGACTATTTCTTTTATACACCATTTATGAAAATTTAGCAGCAGTGACAAGAAGTGCTCGATTTGAGCAATTGGGACAGCAAGAGATTCGTTTGACAAGAGCTCTTAGTTTAACACTTGATTTGCCAGATAAGCATTATGATTGGTTGCATTTGGATGGTGCTTGGAGTAGAGAAAGACATCTAGTGAGGACTCCTTTAAGTCAAGGTTGTCAATCTGTTTATAGCCTTAAAGGAGCTAGTAGCTCTGAGCATAATCCATTTCTTGCTCTTTTACGTCCTCATGCAGATGAACATCAAGGAGAAGTTCTTGGTTTTTCACTGGTTTATAGTGGTAATTTCTTGGCACAAATAGATGTTACACCTTACCAACAGACAAGGGTTAGTTTAGGTATTCATCCAGAACACTTTGAGTGGCCCTTAGCTCAAGGAAATCATTTTCAAACGCCTGAAGTAGTGATAGTTTATAGTGAAGAAGGGTTGAATGGTCTTAGTCAAAGTTATCATAATCTTTATCAAAAACGTCTGGCACGAGGTTATTGGCGAGATAAGGAACGTCCAATTCTCCTCAATAATTGGGAAGCGATGACCTTTGATTTTGATGAAGAGCGGATCTTGAAATTGGCTCAGCAGGCAGCAGATGTGGGTGTGGAACTTTTTGTCATGGACGATGGTTGGTTTGGAGCTAGAGACAATGATCAAGCTGGGCTTGGAGATTGGAAGGTTAATCTGAACAAGCTTCCAAATGGATTGACAGGAGTTATTGCTAAAGTTCACGAAATGGGGATGTCCTTTGGACTTTGGATTGAACCTGAGATGGTCAATAAGGATAGTGATTTGTATCGTCAACATCCCGACTGGATTTTCCATCACCCCCATCGTAGCCAATCTCATGGTCGTCATCAATTTACTTTGGATTTATCAAGAGAAGAGGTTTTCCAAAATATTTATCAACAGCTTTATGATTTACTTTCTCAGCATGATATTGATTACATCAAATGGGATATGAATCGTTACATGACAGAGGTTTTCAGTCTAACGCAAGCTAATGATCGACAAGGAGAAATTTTCCATCGTTATATTCTCAATCTTTACCGTTTATTTGACAGATTGACTAGTCAATTTCCAAAAATACTTTTTGAATCTTGTTCCAGTGGAGGTGCTCGCTTTGATCCAGGACTTCTTTATTACGCTCCGCAAGTTTGGACGAGTGATGATTCGGATGCTATTGAGCGCTTGAAAATCCAGTATGGGACATCAATCGTTTATCCTTTATCAACTATGGGCTGTCATGTGTCTGAAGTTCCTAATCAACAGGTGAGTCGTCTGACACCTCTAGAAACGAGAGCGAATGTCGCTTATTTTGGTGCCTTTGGGTATGAATTAGACCTATCAGAGTTGACAACAACAGAACTTCATGAGGTTAAAGAGCAAATTGCATTTTACAAAAGAGCAAGGAAAACCTTCCAGTATGGACGTTTTACACGTCTCATGAGCCCTTTTGAAGACAGTTCTACGGCTTGGCAAGTTATGTCCGAAAGCCAGGAAGAGTTGTTTGTCGGTTTTTACCGTAGCCTTATTATGGCAAACGAAGGTAATCAGCGTCTTTATTTAAAAGATTTGGACGAAACAGCAACTTATCAAGTTAATAATCAAGCGGTCTACTCTGGGTCAAGCTTGATGTATGCTGGGCTACCAATTGCATCGGAAGACTTTCCAACTGGGCTAAAGGATTTTGCATCTATTTTGTATCGTATTCAAAAATTGTAAACAGTCATTATGACGTTTTAAAGTGATTTTAGAGGAGGAGTTATGAGATTATTTTTTATCATGAAAGAAAAACGACATTTTTCTCTTCGGAAATTGGCTATTGGTGTTTGTTCAGTTTGCTTAGGTGTCAGCTTAGCCTCTCATTCAGTTAAGGCAGAAGAAGCAACTGTCACTGAAACACCGACAACAGAATTGTTATCGGGTCAAACACCGTCAGCTGCTTTAGCTTCTGAAATAAAGAGTTCCTCTATGGGTCAATCCGCCGACAAACAGATTGAGAGTTCCGAGGATTCAAACCTTGCTTTGCTTACAGAGACGAAAGAAGAGACAGAAACAACTAAATTAGTTAATGTGGTAAAGGGAAAAACACCGACTAGTAATAGTACTACAATGATTACATATGAACTGTCAACAATTCCTTCCGTCCAGATTGAAAATCCTAAACAGGCGACAGATGGTAGTAAAAATAGTGGATCAACTGATAAAAGTAATACCAAAATTTTAGCTGGTCAAGAAACTGGTGGCAAAGATAATGGTTATTCGAGCTGGCAACCTGTCTATTTGCAGTATGATTTTGGAGATGTTAAGCCTGTGGAGCGTATTGCTATTTATCGTAATACTTATAGTGATGCTATATCAACTTTTAAAAAAGTTAAAGTTGAACTATCAACTGAAGCAGATTTTAGTAAAAATAGTCAGGTCATTTTTGAAGAGGCGGATTTTGTTGAAACAGTAGGGACAAAGGGTCAACCTCAAATCATTGAGTTGTTAAAGACTGTTAATGCTCGCTATATCCGTATTTGGGGACAGGGACATTATATTCAAAATACCAATAGTAGTTGGGCAGGTTATAGTAGCGCTCTTCGCTTTAATGAGGTTGAAGTTTTGGCACGTGTCAAGGACGATGGTAGTCAAAATAATAATACCACCTTAGTTAATCTAGCTGCTCTCAAGCAACCTTATGTTTACGGGCTAGATCCGACTAATCTTGAAGCAATTAATGATGGCAAATTTGATGAAAATTATGCTTATCACAATACCAGAGGAGCGTCTTATCTTCAGTATGAATTCAAACGTTCTTACAATATCAAGGAGATTCGATTTAAATTAAAACCAGGTCTCTACTCTGATATTGCTGTTAGTTTTGACAATACCCCGTCACCAAATGATGGTTATGAGTCTATTTATAAGGAAGAGAATAAAACGATTGATAGTGGCGATATTATCACCGTCTCAGTTCCAGAAGATGCTCAGTCTCAGTATGTTCGTTTTTCAGCATGTCGAGCAGACAGGGAACCTGTTGGTTATTCTGAAATTGAAATTCTAGGAACAGGTGATAGTTATGATGAAAGTCGTCCAGATTATGTAGAACCTAATTCTAAGTTTAACAAACTTGTTTGGTCTGATGAGTTTAATGGTGACACGATAGATGAAAGCAAATGGCAAATTATTGATGGGATGGTCAATCACGCTGCCATTTATAACCGTGGTGCAGTTAGCATTAAGAAAGATGCAGACAAGAGTTATCTTTCAATCCGTAGCCAAAATTATGCTTCTACAGATGAGCTTATTAAGGCTGTTGGTATTGACAGATATGATGATAAAAAGTTAGCAAGTAAAATTACCTGGTCATCTGGTCGTGTTGAATCCAAAGACAAGTATTCCTTCCAGTACGGTCGTATGGCGGTTCGAGCCAAGGTTAACGATTCACAGGGAATTTGGCCGGCCATTTGGATGTTAGCACAAGATGAAACTGGTCATGATGAGATTGATGTCTTAGAGTTTCTGGGGCAAACGCCATGGGAGGCATGGACGACCAACCATTATGGTATTTTAGCAAAAAACAAAGCATCTCATGGTGTCCCCATTGAATATTATGAAGCTTGGAGCCAAGCTTTCCACGTTTATGAGGTGGAGTGGACACCAGAATCGATAAAGTGGTTTATTGATGGAGAATATGTATTTGGTAGTGATCGCGGACGTGATGATGGACGTGATGGTATGCATAGTCGTCCAATGTTTCCAATTCTTGAGACACAAGTCGGTGATGGATGGGTTGGCAATGTAGACTATGACAAAAATAAAACAAAGCAAAACAGTGAGTACCTGATTGACTGGATACGTGTTTACCAAGAGGATAATCAAGATCAAGTTTACTTTGATAATCTTGACAAAGAAGCGCCAAGTGGTGACTACTATATTCAACCAACACACTATGTGGGACAATTGACGGCAGTTTCAGACGGTAAGGAAGATTTTGAAAATAAAAATCATTTCTATTACGGCGGTCAGCCACGCTATGAAACCAGTCGCTTATTTGCCAGTGATGATAATCAAGAAAATGCACTGATTTATAAGATTGATCACCCAAGTGCTGTTCATTTAACCACTTATTATAAAACTTTGAGCGATTACAAGGTTTACAATGCCGCTGCTTGGGCAAATGAAGGACAATCAATTCGTGCACATTTGCTTGGAGATGATACCATTGATTTTAAAGTCTATTTATCAGCAGATGGTAATAAATGGACAGAAACAGGACTATCGGTGGTTGATAATTTTGTAGAGGCTACACCAGCCTATGCAAGGACCAACTTTGATGCGCGTGATTTGGCAGAAGGAACTCACTTTGTTAAAATTGTTTTTCCGAAGGTCTCTGGGAGACAGTACCGCTTAGCAAATCAGAGTCTTCAAGAGGTAATAGCAAGTGATGTGCAACTAGCTAAGGTTACTTTTACAGCACCTAAGCAGGTTAAGCCAAATCAAGTTGAACAGGTCTTAATAGATGACAAAGTAGTGAATTCTAACCTGAGATTGACAGAAGCTCTTCCTAATGCCCAACCACTGTCAACTAGTGCACCAGAAAAAGTGACTAAAAGTAAAGGTTTTCTCCAGGAAAAGGAGATACTGGTCATGGAAGAAAAGACAGGGAAGAATGCTGCTAGGACTTTACCAAAAACGGGTGACTCATCAACTGCTTGGTTAAGTTTAGCTGGACTAGTAGCACTACTGTCTACTGTTAGTTTCTTCAAAAAGAAAGAATAATTATCAGTTGTTCTCTTTTGACAAAGAAAGATTCTCTTGCCTTTATCAAGGTTTAAACAAATCTCTAAATTAAGGTTGTTATGGGCTATGCTTTTCTTAGGCATTATCCATCTATCCACTGTAAATAGTGAGGAACAGTAATAGGATAAAAGAAACACAGACGCTGCTTTATTTCAAAGTTCTTCATGACGAGCTGTCTGGATAAGGTATTGAAAAAACAGCTAAATTCAGCTGTTAGATTAGGGGTTAAGATGATTGTGTCACAAGTTGGTTTTATAGGTGACAGTTATGTAATGTTAGATCGCTACTCCAAGCATAGGAGGAAAGTTAATGAAGATATTAGAACAAATCATTGAAAAAATTGGACAAGAAGAAGTCATACAAATAACGTTAATGAATGATTTTGGCGTTAAAGTGGAATGTTTAACATTTGGAGCCACATGGCAATCTTTTAAGGTGCCAGATGGTGCAAATGAGAAAAATATTGTTTTAGGCCATCAATTGGTAAGTGATTATTTGATAGATCCTCTTTGCGCGGGTCAATCTATTGGGCGTGTTGCAGGTCGTATTGGAGGAGCTACTTTTCGTTTGAATAATCAGTCTTTCACCGTTGAAGCTAATGAAAAGGGAAACTGCTTACATGGTGGGTCAAAGGGTTTTCATAAACGAAATTGGCATTATCGAACGAACCTATCTGCTGAAGCAGCTAGTGTTACATTTTTGATGGGTTGTAAGGAAAGTGATGATCTATTTCCTGGTGATATGGATGTTTGTATTACTTATACCTTAACCAATGCTAATCAACTTGATATTGTATTTGAAGGCAACAATGCTAGTAAGCTAGGTTTATTTAACCCAACAAATCATGTGTATTTTAATTTAAGTGATCGCCAGGACTTAACAACACACTCCTTGCAAGTGGCAAGTGATGACTATCTGGAAACTGACGGGGACCTTATTCCTACAGGAAGGTTTCTTGATGTTAGTGGCAGGCCTCATGACTTTAGAGAAAAGAAGGCATTATGGCCAGCAGTTATCGCAAATGATGGTTTTGACACAGCGTTTCGCATTCGTCCAGATGCTCATAAAAATGGCCTGCCAATTGCTGTTTTAAGGGATGAGGAAAGTAATACTCAACTGTCAATTTTTTCAGACCGCAATGCCCTTGTCATCTACACAATGGATGACATTCCTTCAAATCTGTTTTTTGAAAGGGATCGTGGCCAAACAGCTTTGCCAAGAGAAGCGATCGCAATGGAAGCACAAACTTTGCCAGATGCGATTAATCATGCGGAATTTGGTGATATTACCATTTTGCCAAATGAGAAAAAGACCTATCGTATTTCTTACCACTACAACTAGAAAAGCAAATAGTAACTGAAGCAAACAGATTTATAAAAAGTGTGACATGCTATATTTGATTGAACATGTCATGCTTTTTCTGTATATATTCTAGAAGTTTCTAGCCGGTGTAGCTGCTCATATTTTTTGGGATAATGCAATACTTTAAAGGGACATCTTGATTAAAAAGTGAAAAAGTATGAGACAAAAGTTTAAACCTAATTGAAAAAAGGAACAAGCATAGGAACTAAGAGTTTGAAACCTACCTTTATTCATTTTAATGATTAATGTCTAAGTTAATAGGTGTCGATATTATCGTTTTTCTGAAATGGAATTCTTTTTGTCTCAAGCTCTTTCTATAAACTACTTTCTCGTAGAGTTAATGTCGTCGCTATTCGCGTCATACTAGCGATGGTTTCAGGTGCAATTAACTGTCTGTTTAACACGTCTACAGCTGTGCGTCCCATTTCTTCTGTATAAACAGTAATACTAGAGAGCGCTGGGTAGACCTGTTTGGCAAGCGATGTGTCATTAAAAGAAACTAAGCTAACTCTTTGAGGGACAGCAATACCAGCTTCCTGGAGTGCTTTGAGGGCTCCGATTGCTAGGGTATCATTTGCTACAAAAAAAGCTTTTGGAAGATTATTTCCCAATTCATCAATGGCTTTTTTCATTAAAAAATAGCCAGATTGAGCAGAAAATTCACCAATAAAGATTGTCTTTGGCGTGTAGATACCATGTTCGTAAGCATAGTTACGAAAGGTTCTAAATCTTTGATCGACAATAGTTTCTAAGCCATCAGTTGTCTTTTCTTCCCCAGCAATCATACCAATAGGAGTGAGTTTTTTGTCAATAAAATAGTCAAGAACTTTAATGACAGAATGGTCAAAATCAGTGGTGACACAAGGGTGTCCACTCGTTAGCGTATCGCTATCGACAAAGACCAGATTTTCAGTTAATTCTTCAAGACATTGAATTTGTCTTTGGCTAAACTTTCCTATAGCAATAATGCCGACTAGGTCATTAGGCAAGGCATCTAAATGACAATCAAAGCAGCGGATGACATCATAACTTAAATCTTGAGCACGTTTTTCAATCCCAATCCGGATAGTGTAATAATATAAATCATTCAGTTCTTCTTGTTCACTATACCATTGGACGATGGCTACTTTTTGCTTGACTCTTGTGGTATTTGTGATTTTTTTGTGCTTTTTATAGTCAAGATCATCAGCTATGGTTAAAATTTTGTGTCTCGTAGTCTCTGTGACTGATAGACTTTCATCATGGTTTAGAACTCTAGAAACAGTTGCTTGAGAAACGCCGGCTAATGTTGCAATATCTTTCAGTGTAGCCATAATAATTTCCTTTCTGTATTGATTTTATTATAACATTTTTAGTAATTTATAGGTAAAATTTAAGTAAAAATATTGAAAAACTTTTCTTTGGTTTCTATAATAGAAGTATCAATAGCTAAAGGAGTTTCATAATGAACGAAAAAGAACTCAGTCAAGCTTTTCAAACAATTTTTGAAGAGCAAGCAGATGCGACTTTTTTCTCACCTGGTCGTATTAATTTAATTGGTGAACATACGGATTATAATGGTGGACACGTTTTTCCGGCAGCGATTACACTGGGAACTTATGGGGCAGCTAAAAAACGTAATGATCAAAAACTACGCTTTTACTCAGCAAATTTTAAAGAAGTTGGGATTATTGAAGTATCTTTGGACGATTTGGCGTTTAAAAAGGAAGACTCATGGGCCAACTATCCTAAAGGAGTTATTAGTTTTATAAAGAAAGCAGGCCATGTGATAGATAAGGGATTTGATCTTTATGTCTATGGAAATATTCCAAATGGCTCCGGCTTATCATCGTCATCTTCTCTAGAAATGTTAGTGGGTATTGTCGCTGAGGAATTATTTGAACTAAAGCTTGAACGGCTAGATTTGGTCAAAATTGGGAAACAAACAGAGAATGATTATATTGGTGTTAATTCCGGTATAATGGATCAATTTGCCATTGGTATGGGTGCTGAAAACCGAGCTATTTATCTGGACACTAATACCTTGTCGTATGACCTGGTACCACTTGATCTTGGCGAGCATGTGATTGTTATTATGAATACGAACAAGCGTCGAGAGTTGGTAGATTCAAAGTATAATGAGCGTAGAGCTGAGTGTGAGAAAGCTGTCGAGGAATTAAATGTTTTGCTTAACATTAAAACTCTTGGTGAACTCGATGAAGCTGGCTTTGATGAATTTGCCTATTTGATTAAAGATAGTAAACGTATCAAACGTGCCCGTCACGCAGTTTTAGAAAACCAACGAACTTTAAAAGCCAGAAAAGCTCTAGAAGCTGGTAAATTAGAGCAGTTTGGTCGCTTAATGAATGCTTCTCATGTATCTCTTGAGCATGACTATGAGGTTACGGGAATTGAGCTTGATACACTAGTTCATACTGCTTGGGCACAAGAAGGGGTTTTAGGGGCACGTATGACAGGAGCAGGTTTTGGTGGCTGTGGTATTGCCATTGTCGCAAAGAATAAGGTTGATACTTTTAAGGCAAATGTTGGTCAGGTCTACACAGAAACTATAGGGTATGCACCAGATTTTTATATTGCCGAAATTGCTTCTGGCTCACGTGTGCTTTCAAGGAAATAAAAGATGGTCGGTTTAGTTGAAGCCTTTGTCACCAAGGTAATTGAAAATAGTGACTATAGCATTATTGATAGCATGTATCTTCGTAACCGCATCTTAGCACTTGTCGGTGAAACTAATGCCAATCAAGAGGTAAGTAACGACAATCTCATTGAATTAAAAGAGCTTTTGGTAGATTTGGCAGTTGCAAATGGCAAGATTGGTTCTCTAATAGAAGAAAAAGATTGCTTAGGGGCAGAGTTAATGAATTTTATAACTCCTATTCCGAGTGTGGTTAATCAAAGGTTCTGGGACACTTATGAAAAATCTCCTCAACAGGCGATCTCGGACTTTTATAATCTTAATCGAACAAACGACTACATTAAAGTAGCTGCCGTTGCAAAAAATATAGCTTTTTCAGCCCCATCACCTTATGGGGATTTGGAAATTACTATTAATTTATCTAAGCCTGAAAAAGACCCCAAAGCTATCGCAGCTGCCAAAAAACTTAAGCAATCCAGTTATCCAAAATGCCAACTTTGCATGGAAAATGAAGGATATTATGGCCGACTCAACCACCCAGCAAGAACTAACCATCGCATTATTCGTATGTCTTTGGGTTCTGAGATATGGGGCTTTCAATATTCTCCTTATGCCTATTTTAATGAACATTGCATTTTTCTCAATACCCAACATATACCCATGAGGATTTGTCAAACAACATTTGCTCAATTGCTTGATATTGTCGACACTTTTCCAGGCTATTTTGCTGGTTCAAATGCTGATCTTCCTATTGTTGGTGGCTCTATCTTGACACATAATCATTATCAAGGAGGACGACACACTTTCCCAATGGAAAAAGCCTTAATTAGTGATTCTTTTAAGATTGAAGGGTTTGAGAATGTGAGTGTCGGTATATTAAAGTGGCCTCTGTCAGTTATTCGGTTAACTGGTCTTGTTAAGTTAGACTTGGTAGCTTTAGCTGAGCATATTCGCTTGATTTGGCGAGACTATTCAGATGAAACAGTTGACATATTAGCTTATTCAGATAATATATCGCATCATACCGTGACACCAATAGCAAGGAAACGTAATGGTTTTTATGAATTAGATCTTGTTTTACGTGATAATCATACGTCAACAGAGCATCCAGATGGGGTTTATCATCCACATGCCGATGTACAACACATAAAAAAAGAAAATATAGGCTTGATTGAAGTAATGGGCTTGGCTATTTTACCATCTCGTTTAAAAGATGAATTAATGGAAATTGAAGCCTATTTGTTGGGACAAGAAAATAACATTGCGCCATACCATAAGGAATGGGCAGAGCAAATCAAGCAAAAACACACAGTAATAAGGGAAGATACTGTTCACGACCTTGTTTTTCAGGCAGTTGGACAAACGTTTGCTCGGGTCTTAGAAGACGCCGGTGTATACAAACAAACACCAGAGGGACAGAAGGCGTTTAAGCGTTTTGTAATGAGCTTGGGTGTTATACAATAGAATTTAAGGCATGTGATTCAAAGAAAGGAAGAGAAATGGCAATTTTAGTGCTTGGTGGGGCTGGTTACATTGGCTCACATATGGTTGATCGTCTGATAAAAAAAGGAAATGAAGCGGTGATTGTAGTGGACAATTTAGTAACTGGACATCGTGCAGCTTTGCATCCAGATTCTACTTTTTATCAAGGAGATTTGGCGGATCAGGATTTTATGCGCCAAGTTTTTAAGGCACATCCTGATATTGATGCTGTTATTCATTTTGCGGCCTATTCTTTAGTTGGCGAATCCATGCAGGAACCCTTAAAATACTTCGACAATAATACAGTAGGCATGATTAAACTCTTAGAAGTCATGAAAGAATGTGGTGTCAACTATATCGTTTTTTCATCAACCGCTGCAACTTATGGTATTCCAAAAGAAATTCCAATCAAAGAAACAGCAGAACAAAACCCGATAAACCCGTATGGTGAAAGTAAATTGATGATGGAGACTATCATGAAATGGTCAGATAAAGCTTATGGCATCAAGTTTGTAGCTTTGCGCTATTTCAATGTTGCTGGGGGCAAGCCAGATGGTAGCCTTGGAGAAGATCATAACCCCGAAACACATTTGTTACCAATTATTCTTCAAGTGGCACAAGGGGTGAGAGATAAGTTGATGATTTTTGGAGATGACTATCAGACTCCTGATGGCACAAATATTCGTGATTATGTGCATCCTTTTGACCTAGCAGATGCACACATGCTAGCAGTTGAATATTTAAGAGCTGGGAATGACTCAACCGCCTTTAATTTGGGATCTGCTACCGGTTTTTCAAACCTTGAACTATTAGAAGCTGCCCGAAAGGTCACTGGAAGAGAAATTCCAGCCCAAATAGTAGCTCGTAGACCGGGAGACCCGGATACTTTGATAGCCTCATCTGACAAAGCCAGACAATTACTGGGGTGGAAACCACAATTTGACAATATTGAAACCATTATTGAGACAGCATGGGCTTGGCATTCCAGCCATCCCAATGGCTATGATGACTGAAAATAAAAGGAAGAGGCTAAATAATTGGGTCATGATATGTACCCAGAATCCTGGACACATACTTATGGAAGTTATTTATGGCATAAAAATATTGATTTAGGTGTCATTGCTCAAGTATTAGGACATAAAGGCATCACTATGTTAGTAGAAGTTTATGGTCATACTTTAAATGAAAAAATTCAACAAAAATTTGAAGAAATAAAGCATTTTTTGTAAAATCTAAACAAATTAAGGGAGTGGGAAAGAACTCATAGCAATCAACAAAGAGTTCGTTTTCCCACCCCCGCACAGTTGATTAGGCTATCTTTGAAGATTGAAAAGCGAACAAAGCTGCCAATCAGCCACTGCGTTTTGCAATTCTAGCTTAAATAAAATTAGGAATTGGACTTTTTGCCCAGCTCCTTTTTATATGGGTTGTATTTGAAAATATTCATATTAAATTATCAATTTTAGTGATAAAATATAATAAAAACAACAAGTTATCAAGAAGGAGATTTACAAGGACAAACATATCACCTGAATTAATTTCTCTAGGTGCTAGCTTAGGAGAATTAGCAATTAAAAGTACTGTTAGTGCCATTACTCAAAAAATTAAAACCGTAAAAACTTCAAAGGATATTAATGAAGTAAGAAAAGTATATGATGAAGTGGTATCTGAATTAATAAATGAAAGACAGGAAGCAATTAGAATAGCTCAATCATATCAGTCTGAGTTAGAAAGAGTTCAGATTAGTGATGAAGATATAGATCATTTACATAATACTGTAAATAGGATAATCGAAATTATATCAAAAGCACAAACTAATTCTATTAACCCAAATGACAAAGAAGCTTTAAAATCAGCTTCTGAACAAATAGCCTCGTATAATCAATTTAAAGAATTAATAGATGTCGATACATTGAAAACAATGCAACTTTTAGGGTTTAACTATAAAGAAGCTATTGGAGAACCACTTACTTTAATGATGAAAAATTTTATATTGAGTAAGATGATCTCTCCGAACAATGATGTAAAGGATATTTTAACACCAGAAATGGTTGAAGTGTTAAAAAGCAAAGTTGCTTATGAAAATTTTTTCAAACTAATTGAAAAAAATAATAACCAAAACTAGGTATTTTTTAAGTTTAGAAGAGTTGATTATTTGCAGTATTTTTTATCTAATTACCCATTATCCAAAAATATATTAATTAAGTTTCTATTTAATAGGTTAACAAGTCTTTAGGCGTAATTAAGATGAATAAACTAATCAAAAATTGAGGCATTAAACATTTTTTGTGAAATTGTAACAAATTTATTTTAAACAAGCAAAAAAGCCCTGTAAATAAGGCTTTTTTTCGTTTTTGCACCATGCCCCCTACAGGGCTCGAACCTGTGACCCATAGATTAAGAGTCTACTGCTCTACCAACTGAGCTAAGGAGGCAAGAATGCTGTATTGGCACCGGTGATCCACTTTTTGTATTGAGCCCGCGCAACATAAGCAGGTGGGTAACGTGCTCTTTCTTGGAAGTTGCGTCCGCGTGAAACGGCTTGCAGACTAGAAAGAGTCTTTGTTTCCCTAAAATACAAAGAAATAGTCGGTCAACACTTAGATGTGGATTCGTATGCCACAGCAATGTTTCTGTACTTTTATAATACCACTTTTTAAAATTTTTTCAAGTCTTAAAGTATAAAAATGGAATCGCTTGCCTTATCTGCCTTCGAATGATTTGCTAGAAAGCTTGTCAATACGCTCTTTATTGGCACCGAGGGCACGTTCATATTTTCCTGTTTCGTTGGGGGAAAAATACTGTTTGCCAACTAATTTATCTGGTAGGTATTGTTGTTTGACCCATTTTTCTGGATAGGCATGTGGGTAAAGGTAATCTTTGGCATTGCCAAGGTCTTTGCTGCCAGCATAGTGCCCATCTCTCAAATGTCTTGGAATGGGAAGGTTTCCTGATGTTCTCAGATCGCTAAGGGCAGCATCCATTGCTAGATAAGCTGAGTTGGATTTTGGAGACAAGGCCAAATCAATGACCACGTTGGCAATTAGAATGCGTGCTTCGGGGAAACCAATTTTCTGGGCGGCATCGAGTGCGGTGACGGTATGGACTTGGGCATTGGGATTAGCCAGTCCAACGTCTTCATAAGCAATCACTATCAATCGTCTGGCAAGGCTTGGTAAATCCCCTGCTTCCACTAATCGCGCGGCATAGTGAAGGCTGGCATTGACATCGGAGCCGCGAATCGCTTTTTGGAGGGCAGATAAAACATCATAATGCCCGTCACCATCTTTATCCATAGTAATATAGCTGCGCTGCAAGGAATTTTCAACGGTGTCTAAGGTGATGTGTCGTTTCCCGTCGTTATCTGGCTTTGTGGACATAACTGCCAAATCCAGAGAGTGATAAGCTGAGCGTAAATCCCCATTAGTGGCGGTTGCGATAAAATCAAGAGCATCTTCGTCTAGGGCTACCTCAAAGGCGAAGCCTCTGTCTTTATCGGTAATGGCAGTTTGAAGGGCACGCTTGATATTCTCGTTGGAGAGAGGTTCCAGTTCAAAAATCTGAACTCGGCTTCTGATAGCGGGTGTCACTGAAAAGAAGGGATTCTCAGTGGTTGCGCCAATCATGATAATGGTCCCATTTTCCAGTAAGGGAAGCAAGAAGTCTTGCTTGGTTTTGTCAAGGCGATGAATCTCGTCTAGTAGCAACACCAAGCTTCCTGAAAATTTAGCTTCTTCAGCAATTTCTTGGAGACGTTTTTTGCTGTCAACGGTGGCATTAAAGGTCCGAAAGGCATATTTGGTAGTACCTGCAATAGCGCTAGCAATGGAAGTTTTACCAATTCCTGGAGGGCCATAGAGAATCATGGACGATAGCCTATTGGCTTCCACCATGCGACGGATGATTTTGCCTTCGCCAACAAGATGTTCTTGTCCGATGACCTCTGAAATGGTTTTGGGGCGCATGCGGAGCGCTAAATGATCGGGCATGTAACTGTCCTCCTTTCCTTTTGATGATATGATTAACGGGAAATGGCTGCGATGAAGTTGGCAATCATGGTCATGCCATCAGGGGTACCGATGCTTTCTGGGTGGAATTGTAGCCCAAAAAGTGGCAGGGTGCGGTGTTCAAATGCCATGATTTCCTGATCGTCACAGTCTCTAGCGGTCACGATAAAGTCTTTGGGCAACTGATCCACAACGATAGAATGGTAACGCATGACGGTGACCTGTTTTGGGAGGGAGCAAAAGAGACTGGTAGGACCTTGTGTTTCAATGGTACTTTGCCTGCCATGCATGACACGTTTGGCCAAGCGTAAGGTGCCCCCTAGGGTTTCAGCGATAGCTTGGTGTCCCAGACACACCCCTAAGATAGGTTTTGTTTGGTAAAAGTCTTGAATGAGCTTTGGCATTTGGTTAGCTTCTTTTGGCCAACCAGGGCCAGGTGAAAAGACTAGAGCATCAGCTTTTTTGGCCATGTCATATAAGTTTGGGTCTTGGTTATACAAGACAATCGTCTCGTCAAATTCGCTTAAATATTGGGCGAGGTTGTAGGTAAATGAGTCGTAATTATCAATTAAGAGTATCATAGGTTCCTTAATAACAAAAAGTTAGGTGCTAGTTTAGTCTTGACTGTTGGCTAAGAGGGTATTAAGGTGAGTAAGCTCAAGGTTGAGAGGATAGAGGCCACGGACAGCATTTCCTCCAAAAATAGCGGTGGCCTCTTTTAAATCAGCTAATGTTAACCATTTTTCCTGAGCTTGGCCGCTAGCTAGCAGTTCTTGGCGGAACAGGCCTGGTAAAATCCCTGCAGCTACTGGTGGTGTGTAGAGGGTCTGTCCCAACTGGACAAAGAGATTACCAATGGAAGTTTCCAATAAGTACCCAGCTTGGTTATAGAACACCTGTTCATAAGGTTTTGGGTCAATATGAGGCCTATAACTGGTCTTAAAGTAGGTAAAAGGCGAAGCTGTCACGTCCTTGTCCTGTAAGCGGAGTTGAGCTGTCAGAAAATCAGCTGACAAAGGTTCCAAAAGTTGATCAGAGAGACTGACCTTTCCATCCTTGGATAAACGAATCGTCAAGCGGTAGGCAGCATCGTCTTTATCTTCTAAGTAGATTGCCAGTTGTTTCTGCAAAGCTTTCTCATCGTAAGGGTAGGCAAAATAAGTGGCTGCTTCTTTAAGCCGATTGAGGTGGTGCTCAAAGAAGGTCAGTTTTTTCTGCTCCACCTTGGCGGTTGTTTTGAGGTCAAAGATTTGTTTGTGGCGATAGAGAAAGGCTGTTTTTTGATGCACTTCCTCGTATTCGTCTTCCCACTTGCTTTGCCAAGTGATGCCCCCGCCCACACCGTAAGTAGCTTGGTTATGACTGAGCTGGATGGTTCTAATGGGAACATTGAAGAGACGGCGACCGTCTGGTAGGCAAATGCCGATAGTTCCACAATAAATTCCCCTTGGTTTTGACTCCAGAGATTTGATAATCGCCATGGTGGAGACCTTTGGTGCCCCTGTGATAGAGCCACAAGGAAAGAGAGCTGTGAGAATGTCTATCAGATCACAGTCCGCTTTGAGGTCACCAACAATGGTTGAGGTCATTTGCCAGACGGTAGAGTATTGTTCAACCTCACAGAGCTTGTCAACACGAACACTGCCTGTTTGGCAAATTTTCCCCATGTCATTGCGGAGCAAATCAACAATCATCATGTTTTCGGAACGATTTTTCCCGTCAGCTTGGAGCCAATCATGTTCTTGGTGATCCAGCCAGCTATTAACCCCGCGCTTGGTAGTGCCTTTCATAGGTTTTGTAGTTAACTGATTGCCTGCTTGTTTGAAAAATAATTCGGGACTGGCCGAGATAAGGGCAACATCATCATGGGCAATATAAGCATTGTAGCCAGCAGCCTGTTCAACGACGAGTTTATTGTAAATGGCTAAGCTGTCAGCTGCATTGAGTTTCTGGGTTAATTGAATGGTGTAGTTGACCTGATAAGTATTGCCCTGCCGCATTTCCTGCTGGATGGTTTCAATAGCTTTTTGATAAGCCTCTTTTTGAGTGAGGCTAGCCCACTGATTAGGGATAGTGATACTATCATAATCAAGAGGCAGGTTTTCTTGGCGACAATCTTTGTGCACAGTAAAATAGGCAAGGTACTCTTTGCCTAGTCTTCTATCATGTGTTTGTAAGGCTTTGTCAAAAAAGGTAGCCGCCTCGTAACTAAGGTACCCCACCACGTAGTAGCCCAGTTCTTGGTAGTGCTGAACCTGTTGAATGACTGGGCCAACCTGATCTAAGGTCTTGGCTACCAACTCTAGCAAGGGGTCTTCAAACAAGAAGCGGTATCCGAGCTCCTTGAAATCAATAATGGTTTTTCTATGCATACCCCAATTATATCATAAAAGCGTTTGCTCAAGCTAATAAGTCCAAACAGAAATTGGCTGTTGGCATGCAAAAGGACTGAACCTGTCTTAAGAAAAATTCAGTCCTGTTTGTTGCTGCGATGGCAATGCCAGTTCTAGTGAATCTAATGGCAGTGTAGACTTTATTAACGTTGACTGAGGAGTTTCAGTCCTCCAGTATCCTAGATTTTCTCCTTGTTTCCCCTGAAGTTACCTGCTAAGAGTAGACTACCAAGGAATAAGCTAACATAGCTAGTCATTAATAGACCACCTTGTTGGTTGTCACCAGTCTGAGGAAGGCTATTGTATTTGGTGTAATGGTTAGGTTGGCTGACAAAACTCTTGGTGTGATAATGGACTGCAATAGGCTGTTTCTTGTCTCTTTTGTCCTTGTTATTTGGAGATTTCTGTTTAACTGGGGCAACTGGCAATCCTTTTTGTCTAGCCGTCAGGATATGGAACCGATTAGCTTTTTCAAAGAGGTCACCCAGTTGCAACAAGAGACTGTCGTTATGAGCTCCGCTATTCACTAAAATCCCGAGAGGTAGACCACTTGCCGTCACATGGGTTGGTAAAGACAAGGATGGTGTTCCTGTCAGGTTAGCAAGTTGGGTAAAAGGTGTCAACGTCCAAGCTGGTAGCCACTGCCGATAGATAAGGTCTAGTTTTTCTTCTTTGCTCAGGCCTGACATGTCACTGAGCTGTGCCACTAGGTCTTTAGGAATATGGTGGTAATCAGCAGCAGGAGCAGGATAGGCTGTTGTCGGTGTCAAGAAGATGGGGTATTTTTGGTAGAACTGGTTTAATTGGTTGGTCATGGTTGCGATACCTTCCCAGGCCTTGTTGACATCTTCTTTGGTCAAGTCCTTGCCAGTTTGGTAGAGCGCCCACGATAAGAGTTCGACATCATCTTTTTGAAGCGGGTGTTTCAAGGTTTGTTGTGCCATAACATTGATGGACGGCGCCACAGAAGCAGCGATGGTGTAATAATACTGCATCATGATTTTACCATCAACGGGGTAAGGAACCTCAACGGTTTGATAACCTTGTTCCTCTAAGAAAGCCACAGCTTCTTTGACCGCCGCAATAGCTTCCTTGCTAATAGGGGTTCCGGCTGGTGTTTGGGTGGTGTAAGCGATGGGAATGCTTTGGTCTAAACGCTTATGATTTTGTTGCGCTTTAGCCTTGTCTTTTAAGAGAAATTGGAAGAGTCTTCTGGTGTCTTCCATGCTCTTAGTGAGGGCAAAATGACTAACATTGCTACGTTCAGAAGTCGGATTTCCCTCTAAAATACCACGCGTTGGGTGTAAACCAATCAAGCCGCTCCAAGAAGCTGGAATGCGAGTCGAGCCGCCACCGTCAGAAGCACTGGCTAGGCTGACTTGACCAGAGGCCACAGCGGCTGCTGAACCACCAGAGGAACCGCCAGGGTTTTGCTCAAGTTTCCATGGGTTATGCGTGTTACCGTAGAGGTTAGAGTTGGTAACGTTGATCCAGCCCATTTCTGGGAAAGATGATTGCCCCACCACAATAAAACCAGCCTTTTGAAGTTGCTTGACAAAGGCGCTGGTAGATGAGCTGGTTTTGTCTTTCAAAAAGGCAAGGCCGTTGGTGTTACTGCTTCCAGCAATGGTGTGTCCTAACCCTTTAACCAGAATAGGTACTTTGTAAAAGGGTTGCCCTTGGTCAATCATTTGTTCGCTTTCTTGTCGAGCCAATGGTTCACGCAGAGAAATCACATTGTTGAGGTCGGGATCCGTCTCTTTGATGGTTTCTAAGGCAAAGTCTAGTAGTTGTTGACCTGTGACCCGTTGCTGGCGAGTCCATTTGGCTAATTGGCTAGCGCTAGCTGACTTATAGTCTTCTAGGGTAATGGGAGGTAGTTCTGAGGAAATAGTTGTTGGAGGAGAAGCTACTGTTGGTGCGACTAGGGGAACTTGATCAGTAGTTGAGATTGTGACTGTCGGCTCAGCAGCTATAGCTGTTTTAGCTGATGGGGTTGTGGCTTGGCTAGTGTCAACTTGAGCCATTGGCGGCTGATGATCGGCCCTGCTCTCATCAGCATAAGCAGTCATAGCTCCAGCTTGTAGGCTGGCAGTTACTAATAACAAGGTCAGAAGCACTTGCCTTGTTTGAGAAGGGTAGCGTTTAGCATATCTCATTCTTTTTCTCCTAACATCATAATCATTTATTAGTTTAACATAATGAGAGAAAAGGAAGCTGTAAAACGCTTACTAAAATGACAGGCGGTTTTACTGGGCAGTATTAGCCAGTGAAAGTTAGGTCAAATTATGCTACAATGGAAACAACTAACAGATGGGAAAAAGGACTAAAAAGATGGCAAAATATGGCTTTTTATCAGTATTAGAAGAAGAAATGGACAAGCATTTTCAGTATGACTATGCCATGGATTGGGACAAGAAAAATCATGCGGTTGAGGTAACTTTTATTTTAGAAGCTCAAAATAAAAAGGCTATCGAAACCATTGACGACAATGGGGAAGTGACCCAAGATGACATTGTCTTTGAGGACTATGTACTCTTTTACAACCCTGCCAAGTCTCAATTTGATGCAGCAGATTATTTGGTAACCATTCCTTTTGATGCTAAAAAGGGCTTCTCTCGTGAATTCTTAGCTTACTTTGCGCAAGTTCTCAACGATGTGGCTATTGAGGGGCACAGCGATTTAATGGATTTCTTAGCTGATGACAGCAAGGTTGATTTCAGCTTGGAATGGAACGCGCAAGCTTTTGAAGAAGGTCAACAAGGACTAGAAGAGGGGACACACTACCCTTATCCGAGGTACTAAGATGAAACACGTCAGAAGGTGCTAGGACTAAGATGTTAAGAGACATTTCCTAGAAGGCAACTCGCTTTAGAAATCACACCCTAAGCAGAGACTGAAAGAAATTGTTAAAAGGAGAAAGGACATAACTATGGAAACATGGCAGGAAGTAACGGTTCATGTGCATCGTGATGCGCAAGAGGCTGTTTCAAATTTGTTAATTGAAACAGGCAGTCAAGGGGTCGCTATCACAGATAGCGCAGACTATATTGGTCAGGAAGATCGCTTTGGGGAGTTGTACCCAGATGTGGAGCAGTCGGACATGATAGCTATCACAGCCTATTACCCAAGTAGCACTAATATGGCAGATGTGAGGGTGACTATTAATGAACAGTTGGCGAAGTTGGCTAGCTTTGGGTTACAGGTTGGTCAGGTTACCGTGGACAGTCAGGAATTGGCTGAAGAAGACTGGGCAGACAATTGGAAAACATACTATGAGCCAGCTCGCATCACGCATGATCTAACCATTGTCCCTAGTTGGACGGATTATGAAGCTTCTGCTGGGGAAAAGGTTATTAAGTTAGACCCAGGCATGGCATTTGGGACAGGAACACATCCCACAACTAAGATGAGCCTCTTTGCCTTGGAACAGGTCCTTCGTGGTGGTGAGACAGTCATCGATGTAGGGACTGGTTCAGGTGTCCTCTCGATTGCGAGTTCCTTGCTGGGGGCTAAAACCATCTACGCTTATGACTTAGATGACGTGGCTGTTCGAGTGGCCCAAGAAAATATTGATTTGAACCAAGGAACAGACAACATTCATGTGGCTGCTGGCGACCTCTTAAAAGGCGTTGAGCAAGAGGCAGATGTGATTGTGGCTAACATTTTAGCAGATATTTTAGTGTTATTGACTGACGATGCCTATCGCTTGGTCAAAAAGGAAGGTTATCTGATCTTATCAGGTATCATTTCAGAGAAGCTGGACATGGTTTTGGAGGCTGCCTTTAGCGTAGGTTTTTTCCTAGAAACGCACATGATACAAGGGGAGTGGAATGCCCTTATTTTCAAAAAAACAGATGATATATCAGGAGTGATTGGCGGTTAATGCAACAGTATTTTATCAAAGGCAAAGCAGAAAAACAGGTAACGATTACCGATAAAGATACCATCAAGCACATGTTTCAGGTCATGCGCTTGACTGACGAGGCAGAATTAGTCTTGGTATTTGATGACGGGGTGAAGTATTTGGCCAAAGTGACCAATAGCATTTCTCATGAGTTAGAGATTATAGAGACCTTGCCAGATCAAGTTGAATTGCCTGTTGAGGTGACCATCGCTTCAGGTTTTCCCAAAGGAGATAAGTTAGACACGATTGCCCAGAAAGTGACTGAGTTGGGAGCTGATGCACTGTGGGGCTACCCAGCAGACTGGTCGGTGGTCAAATGGGATGGCAAAAAATTAGCTAAAAAAGAAGACAAACTGGCTAAAATTGTTTTAGGAGCTGCTGAGCAGAGCAAACGAAATAAGGTGCCAGAGGTGCGTCTTTTTGAACAAAAAGTAGAGTTTTTAAAAGCCTTGCCTGACTTTGACCATATGTTTGTTGCGTACGAAGAAACAGCTAAGGCAGGTCAGCTAGCGACCCTGGCACGTGAATTAAAAGACGTTAAGTCAGGGGCAAAAATCCTTTTTATCTTTGGACCAGAAGGGGGGATTTCCCCAAATGAAATGGCCCATTTTGAGGCAGCAGGTGCTATTAAGGTAGGCTTGGGTCCTCGCATTATGCGAACAGAAACCGCCCCGCTATATGCCTTGAGTGCTATCAGTTATGCCTTAGAACTACAAGTGGCATCTGATAAAGACTAGTACCGCTTGCTTGTTTTTTATTGGCTACAGTTTATTTTGAAAGATAAAGTAACCACAAAAGTGACAGACGAGTTAACAGTTCTTCAATTAGGGAAAAGAGTTGACAGGCCTTGGGAAAATGACTATGCTAGTAAAAAAGACCATTGAGGGAGGCAATCTTGGTTACCATTAAAGATGTTGCGAAGTTAGCAGGCGTGTCACCTTCAACCGCTTCGCGTGCCATCAATGACAATCACATGATTAGTCAGGCAACAAAAGACCGCGTGAGAAAAGCCATGGAAGCATTGGATTATTCACCCAATTATTCCGCACAAAATTTGGTCAAGCGGCAGTCTAATGCTGTTGGGATTATTTTGCCAGTGCGCGTGAGCCAAGATTCTCTGGGGAACAATCCCTTTTTCATGCAAATTATCCAAGGCATCGCAGGTGTCTGTACCGATAATGGCTATATGGTCAGTCTAGCGACTGGTCGCAGTGATGACGAGTTATTGACAAATGTCCAAAACATGATTCGTAGTGGGCATATTGGCAAACTGATTTTCCTTTATTCCAAAACAGATGACAAGGTCTTTGACTTTGTCAAAAAACAGAGGGTTGACTGTGTCGTGGTCGGGCAGTCTTACGTGACTGATAATGGCAATGCCAAATTTGTGAATAATGACAATCGTCAAGCTGGCTATGATGCGACAGCTTTCCTGTTGGAGCGTGGGTTTAAGCAAATCACTTATGTCTACACAGACATGGATGAATTGGTGCAAGCTGAGCGCTATATTGGTTATGCCAAAAAGATGACCTCTCAAGGCTTGACTGCTCAAACCCTTAACGTGACTACAGAAAGAGGAGAGGCTATTGAGTCACAGGTTCAAACCTTTTTGACCAAGCACCCTCAAACAGCCTTTGTGACCTGTGATGATATGTTGGCTATCCATCTGCAACGCATGGTCAAACAGACTCTAGGCAACCGACAGCTTCCTCTTATCAGCTTTAATAATTCTGTTTTAGCCGAATTAGCCAATCCTTCGTTGACATCGGTAGAAATCTTCCCCTATCAACTGGGAGAAAAGGCGGCAGAATTAGTGCTAGCCATTAGCTCAGACCAATCAGTTGTCCACTTGATTCCTCATCAGATCATAGAAAGAGAGTCAACCCAGTTGACAATGTCATAATCTCATAAGAACCTTTGGTATGCCGTGACGGAATGCCAAGGCTTTTTTTTGTTTTCTCCCATCTTTTTTTCATGTAGGAAAAACATTGGTCTCATTTTTAGAAAAATAGTAACAATATTTTTTAGAAAACGCTTTACAAATAACCTAAAGGCGAGTATAATAAGTTTATCGAACAACGCAAACGTTTGCATAAATCATTTGCAAATCCATTCCCTTATTTAGAAAAGGTGCTGATAAAAGCAATCTTGCCATAAATGAGGTCTTATAAAGGAGAGGTAGAATGAAAACATCATTCAAACAACTGTTTAGTTTTGAATTTTGGCAAAAATTCGGTAAGTGCTTAATGGTGGTTATCGCTGTTATGCCAGCGGCTGGGTTAATGGTTAGTATCGGAAATTCAATCCCAATACTTAACCAGAATTCTCAAGCCTTAGCCACCATTGGGAACGTCATTGCTCAGATTGGCTGGGGGGTTATTGGAAACCTTCACTTGTTGTTTGCCCTTGCCATTGGTGGTAGCTGGGCTAAAGAAAGAGCCGGTGGTGCCTTTGCATCTGGTCTTGCCTTTGTCTTAATCAATCGCATCACAGGTGCTATTTATGGCATCAACGCAGCTATGCTGGCAGACCCAGAAGCCAAGGTGAGGAGCTTTTTAGGCACCGAAATGGTGGTTAAAAATTATTTCACTAGCGTTTTAGAATCGCCAGCCCTTAATACGGGTGTCTTTGTAGGAATCATTGCTGGTTTTGTTGGGGCAACAGCTTATAACAAATATTATAACTACCGTCAATTACCAGATGTTCTTGCCTTCTTTAATGGAAAGCGCTTTGTGCCATTTGTGGTTATTCTTCGCTCTGCTATTGTTGCCTTGTTATTGGCAACAGTTTGGCCAGTTATTCAATCTGGTATCAATGGCTTTGGAATGTGGATTGCTTCTTCGCAAGACTCAGCTCCAATTCTAGCCCCATTCTTATATGGAACCTTGGAACGTCTTTTGTTGCCATTTGGTCTTCACCACATGTTGACCATTCCAATGAACTACACAGCCCTTGGTGGGACTTACGAGGTAATGACAGGTGCAGCTGCGGGAACAAAAGTATTTGGACAAGACCCACTATGGCTTGCTTGGGTGACTGACCTTGTTCACCTTAAAGGATCAGACGCTTCAGCTTACCATCAGTTAATGGACAGTGTGACCCCAGCTCGTTTCAAAGTCGGGCAAATGATTGGTGCCACAGGGACCTTGATGGGGGTTGCCTTAGCCATGTATCGTAATGTGGACGCTGATAAGAAACACAAATACAAAATGATGTTCATTTCAGCAGCGGCAGCCGTATTCTTAACAGGGGTAACAGAGCCTCTTGAGTACATGTTTATGTTTGCAGCGATGCCACTTTACATTGTCTATGCCCTTGTTCAAGGTGCTTCGTTTGCTATGGCTGACCTTGTTCACCTTCGTGTTCACTCATTTGGCAATATTGAACTACTAACACGTACCCCAATGGCTCTCAAAGCCGGTCTAGCGATGGATTTGATTAACTTTGTTTGGGTATCTGTTCTCTTTGCAGTCATCATGTACGTTATTGCAGATATGATGATTAAGAAAATGAACCTGGCAACAGCAGGTCGTTTAGGTAACTACGATGCAGATATGTTAGAAGATGGCAAGACAACATCAACTACTACTCAAGTGGCAGATAGCAAGGCTCAAGTCGTGCAAATCGTTAATCTCCTTGGTGGGCGCGATAATATTGATGATGTTGATGCTTGCATGACGCGCTTGCGAGTAAGCGTAAAAGACCCAGCTAAGGTTGGTGTTGAGGATGACTGGAAAAAAGCTGGCGCTATGGGTCTCATTACCAAAGGCAGTGGCGTACAGGCTGTTTATGGGCCTAAAGCAGATATTCTAAAATCAGATATTCAAGACTTGCTTGATTCAGGTGCCATTATTCCAGAAATCAATATGGCCAGTCTGGCTGACACACCTACTCATGCCAAAGATTTTAAACAAGTGACAGAAGAAGTGCGATCAGTAGCAGACGGGACGGTTCTCCCAATCACAGGTGTGAAAGACCAAGTCTTCGCGGCTAAGATGATGGGTGATGGGTTTGCGGTTGAGCCAACTAATGGCAATATTTATGCACCCGTTTCAGGTCTTGTGACCAGTGTCTTCCCAACCAAACATGCCTTTGGCTTGCTCACAGATAATGGTCTTGAAGTGCTTGTCCACGTGGGTCTTGACACCGTAGCTTTGAATGGCGTGCCATTCTCAGTAAAAGTTGCAGAAGGACAACGTGTTCATGCAGGTGACCTGTTAGTAGTAGCAGATCTGGCTGCTATTAAATCCGCAGAGCATGAAACAACTATTGTTGTCGCCTTTACCAACACGGCAGAGATCAAAGATGTGACCTTGACCTCTGTAGGCGATCAACCTGCTAAGAGTTTGGTGGCAACTGTAGAACTTTAACAAAGAATCACAAGAGAGTGATAGGTCCAAGCCATATCTGGTTTGGGAACTATGACTCTTCTTGTCTTATAAAGGAGAACTAATGACCAAGCTGTTAACGCTTAACACCCATTCGTGGATGGAAGCCAATACCCTCAAAAAATTGGTTGACTTGGCCGAGCATATCCTAGCAGAAAAATACGATGTCATTTGCTTGCAAGAAATCAATCAATTAATTGAGAGCGAGCTGGCCATGGAGTTACCGAGCTATCAAGCCATAGAGGGGACACCAGCTATCCACAAAGATCACTTTGCTCTACTCTTGATCCATTACTTGAACAAACGAGGACAACATTATCACTGGTCTTGGGCCTACAATCATATTGGCTATGACATTTACCATGAGGGTGTTGCCATTTTAGCCAAACAACCTATTGAAACCTCCGCTATTTTGGTCTCAGCCATGGACGATGAAAGAGACTACCACACCAGACGCTCACTCGTCGCCAAAACCAAGTTAGCTGGCAAGGAGGTAGCCATTGTGAATGTGCACCTGTCTTGGTTTGACAAGGGGTTTCTGGGTGAGTGGGAGAAATTAGAAAAAGAACTGCTTTCCCTGAATTGCCCTCTAATTATAATGGGAGATTTTAACAATCCAACGGATCAAGACGGTTATCAGGTGATTATGGATAGCCCGCTAGACTTACAAGATAGCCATAAGGTGGCTAAGCATGTGTTTGGTGATCACAGTATCGTGGCTGATATTGATGGCTGGGAAGATAATCAAGAAGCCTTTAAGGTGGACCATGTGTTTACGAGCAAGGACTTCATTATCAAGACATCTAACATTACCTTTGAGGGCGGAGACGCGCCAGTTGTGAGTGATCATTACGGTTTAGAAGTGGCATTAGACTGGGGCAAGGGCACTGAGCCCCCTTAAAGTTTTTCAAACAGCCTGTCAGGCTCCCTGCCATTTTTCCAGAGTGAGCAGAAAGGTTAATACTAACAAAATAAAATAAGAGGGGCTGAGCAAAAAGCCTAATATAAACAAAACCGCATGAAATCAACCTTTGTCAACGAAAGATTTCATGCGGTTTCTTGTTTTGAAAATGTGAAAAAATCAATGAGATGTAGACGTCTTGCCCAGCCCCTCTTTATATGCTAGTTTGGACATCTACTAAGATACATTTTTCAGCCTCTTCTAAACTGAGAGTGGTGGTTAGTGATTTTTCAGGAATGAGTTTTAGCTAGCTTTGCTGCTTCCACCGACGTCTGAGACTTTCCTCGCCAAATTACAAGGACATTTCTCTGCTAGCCTACAGCCTGACGGTTTCTTCAAATAGTAGGCGTAGAGTTTTTCCTGACATAGGTCTGAGATGGTTTTACGACTAATCAATCATGGTGCTTTTTAAGTAAGCATCTACTAATCGTTCAGTTGCTTCGATAGAGTCTGTATGGGTGCGTTCATAGGAGTGACTTGATTCGATACCAGCCCCAAGAAGCGCGTGACGGACTTCAGCTCCTGCCCGCATAGCAGCAGAAGCATCACTACCGTAATAAGGGTAAATGTCTAGCTGATAAGGGATCTGATGGTCTTGGCAAAGGGCTACCAAATGCTGACGCAGCTCATAATGGTAAGGGCCAGAGCCGTCTTTGACACAGATAGAAACAGTGTATTCATCTGTTGCTTGGTCGTCTCCCATAGCCCCCATGTCAACCGCCAAATACTCGACCACTTGCGCTGGTAAACTGGAGTTAGCACCGTGGCCAACTTCTTCAAAGGCAGAGAAATAAAAATGGGTGGTGTATGGCAATTCAACCTGCTCTTCTTTGTAAAGTTTTAAGAGCTCCATAAGAATAGCTGCGCTGACCTTGTCATCAAGGTGACGAGACTTGATAAATCCTGACTCAGTTACGATGACACGTGGGTCAAAAGAGATAAAATCACCAACCTCGATGCCAAGTGCCCGTGTCTCGTCAGCCGTTGTGACTTTTTCGTCCAGACGAACTTCCATATTAGCCTGATTGCGTTCAGCGCTGCCTGCGTCTTTGTAAACATGGACAGAAGTTTGGTGCAGTAAAATGGTTCCAGAAATCTCCTTGCCAGACTTGGCAAGGTGCACCGTGCAGTTTTCTCCCTCGATAGAATTGTAGACAAAGCCACCCACCAAATCCATTTTCAAGCGGCCGTCAGGTTTGATGGCACGAACCATAGCCCCGAGGGTATCTAAGTGAGCCGTCACCACCCGGTGTTTGTCATCGTTTGTCCCTTTGACAGACACCATGATGCCCCCCTTGTTGGTACGGACAGGCTCATAGCCAAATTGGCTGAGCTCATCATGCACATAGTCCATGATGTTTCGCGTAAAGCCTGTTGGAGAAGGGATATTAGCTAGTTTAGTCAGGTAATCTACAGTTGTTTTCATAAGCACTCCATTCTATGGAAAAATCCATTGTCATGCTTCCATTATAGCATTTTTGATAGCAGAAGGGCAGAGCGCAACTGACTATCACCAAGTCCACCTGTCCATGTGTAGCTTGAGCAAAGACATAATCCTTTTCCAAGGGGAGACCACGTTCTAAATAAATGGGAATATCCAGACGGTTCACCTGTTCCAAAAGAAGAACAGTAATTTGAAGCCGATAGTAGTGACAACCTTGCCTTGAACCAGTGTAAGGGCAAGACCATCTAGCTTGGAATAGCTAAGCGCAGCCAACAGAAGCAAACTTATCACCAATACGAGGAAGGGTATCTTTAAGCCAAGGGGTTAAAAATAGCCCTTCTAGTCAGAATAATTTCTGCTAAGCACTCAATATCATCGTTTGTGCCCCGCAATTCAAAATCACCAAGCATTGGAAAGCCAAAGCGCTCAGCATATTGTTTAGCAGTCAGGCAATACTGATTGTTAAAATTCTTATTTCCTGAGCCAATAATCCCCATGCAATGTTTATAATTGTCATAGGCAGCAATGAAGTCTCCAAGAGGATTCGTCAAAATTTCCACTTCCCCAGAGTCAATCCCATTTCCCCCTTCTAAATAAGTGGGCAAGATAGCCACAAAGGTATCCTTGACAGGGAAAGTCTCGTGTTTCAGGTCTTTGATGTTAATCTGCTTGACCTGAAGATTGTGGTGCTCTTCGAAATAAAGGGAAAGACGTTTCACAAAACTAAGGGTGTTGCCGCTAAGGCTGATAAAAACAATGGTTAAGTCTGACATAAAAACTCCTATCTAAACGATCAGTCATTACTACCAAGATTAGCACAAGACCCAGAAACAAACAAGTGATAACCTTCTCAAATGGTTTAAATCGTTTCCTAATAGAATAAGACAATTGGTGCTTAGGTTAGGTGTCCAAAGTCCCTAATGCTATTTCAAAATAAATCAAAATAAGCAAAAAAAAAGAAAATATGATTAATTAAACAATTGGAAATAACCTAAATTATTAAAAAAGATAGAGAAAAAGCTAAAATCAGTCTACTTGAAGAAATAGTTCGGTTCACTTTTTGTGTTTGGATAGGAAAAGTGGCATTTAAGGGTCTAGTTGTCAGACTTGTCAGCCAGACCATCAGTTAAGATACTAGATTCTTGCAGAATAAGTATGTTATAATTTAGTCGTTTTGCAACAAAGTTGGTGACTGCAACAGTCGCTATACGATGTATTGAAATTACTTATAAGAAGGACATGAAACTGATATGATGCATGCTAGTAAACTTTTTACCAAGCAGCAATGGAGAGAGCTTGAGTTAATTGCCCACTTAACAGAACACCCGGAGAGAATGGGTTACAAGGACAGGGAACTGTGCAAAGTACTGGATAGCACCCTGTCAACCTTACAAGCCTGCGTTGCTAATTTACAATTTATGGAATCCCTCGGTCGGATTACCTACAAAGATAGCTATTTAAGCATTGATTATAATGACCATTGTGGCCTGCAGGAGGTTTATCAAAGGGCGCTGAGAGAGTCACAGTCCCTGCAGCTGTTAGCCACCCTATTTTTTAAGGAATTTGATTCTTTAGAAGATTTGGCAGAAGCCTTATTTATTAGCTTATCCACTTTAAAACGCTTGATTGAACGTACCAATAGCTACCTTCAAAAAGAATTTGTCATTAAGATTTCGACACGGCCAGTAATGGTAGTCGGTGACGAACGCCAGATCCGTCTATTCTACCTCAAATATTTTTCAGAAGCCTATGCCATTTCGGAATGGCCTTTTGCAGATGTGATCAATCAAAACAATCTGGAGCGCCTGATTGAATTGATGGTCAAACAAACAGATGTGCTTGTCAACTTTGGCTTATTTCAACATTTGAAAATACTAAGTGGAGTGAATCTGGTTCGTTTTCAAAAGGGCTTTACGGTTAACCGCAAAGATAAGGGCTTAGAGCCTCTCTTTATGAAGGCGCTAGAGGATTCCTTGGAAATGAAAGACCTTTCCTCCCTTTTTGTCCTCAAATACAATCGTCCCTTAGATGTCAAGGCGCTCTCTGAAATCTTTTCAAATTACATGAGTAAGGAATTAGAGCTAGGAGCCTCTTTGCAATCAACCATTAAAGAAAAAAACAAGACCCTATCACCTAGAAATATAGTCTCTTGGATTTCGTTA
The DNA here is from genome assembly GCF_900636575.1 of Streptococcus canis. Lineage (NCBI taxonomy): Bacteria > Bacillati > Bacillota > Bacilli > Lactobacillales > Streptococcaceae > Streptococcus > Streptococcus canis. Next base: position 322,893 of record NZ_LR134293.1, on the reverse strand, counting down.
TTAGACAATTTGGAAAAAACAATCGGACTAAGCATGTCTAATAAATATGAACTAGCTAGGCACCTTCAGGCAACTGTCGTCTTAGGAGAAGAAGACATCAGTGCCAACTTTTTAATCTATGATTATAAAAGAGAGTACCTTAGTTATTTTGATAAGCATTACAAATTGATCTATGAGACCTTCATTGGTTCTGTCAAGGAACTTTTTGCCTTAGCTGGAGAAGAGCTGAGCGACAAAATGATCAGTCACTTATTATACTGTCTCTTTATTACTTGGGAAAACCTTTTTTTAAAAATCAGTCATTCCAGGCGTAAGTTGAAACTTCTTGTCATTGAGAGGTCGTACAATAACGTTGGGAATTTTTTAAAAGCCTATTTCGTAGAGTTTTTTGACATCGTGAATTTTGCCGAATTAGAAACCACAACCATTGATTTAACAGCTTTAGAGAAAGACTATGATGTCATCGTGACAGATGTTATCCTTGAACGCAGTTTTCAAACAGAGATATTATTCTTTAATCAGATGATTCCTAGTGTGGTTGCCGATAAACTCAACGCTTTTCTAAGACTAAAAATAGGTGAAGACAAGCTTTTTAGCAAGATCAACATCACCATCTAAAATGAGATAACGATAAGGGCCTTGTGAAGGTTAAGTAGTACAAAAAATTAGAATTTTATTCTATAAATAGTTTATATCAAAAAAAGTGGCCTTTCCTTTAGGGTCATTATTATCTATAATGGTTTTGTTAGGGATAGTCTGTAACGAGGCTCCTCTAAATAAATCTAGGCAAAGGAAAATAAGGAGAAGAAATGACTAGAAAAAATACAATTAAGAAGCTTAGCGTTGGAACAGCATCACTGCTTGCCGCGACAACTGTTCTAGGAGCAGCTACCACAACAACTGTAAAGGCAGAAAGTAATAGGGCTGATAGGGCAAGAATGGAAGTCTTATTAAAGTATGTGCCGTATGTTTCTTCTAATTACTGGTACCAGGAAGTACTTAAAAATGATGCACTGCGAGAAGAAGTGCAACGTTTAGAAGATTTAGTTGAATCAGAAGTAAAAGATTACAATGCTCTACTCGACAAGAAAGAATCCGTTGAAAAGCAGCTTAAGAGCACAGAGGACAGCTTAGAAGTAACTGAAAAAGCTAACAAAGGTCTTACTAAAGAAAGAGATCTTTTAACAGATTTTTTAGAAACCACCAAAAAAGCTCTTGAAGATAGCCAAAAAGAAGTTCAAGCTAACCTTGACGCTTTGAACCATAAGAACGAGCAAATTGCCAGCTTAGTCGGTGAAAGAGATAGCTTGTCAGCACAACTATCTGCTAGCCAAGAGCGTAACGCTGAGTTGGAGCGTAACCTTGAAAGCTACGACCGCTTGATTGAGTCTGCAAAATTTGAAATGCAACAAAAACTAGCAGAAATTGAGCGCTTGACAGCTGAAAATGCAGACGCAAAAGATCAAATCGAGAAACTTCAAGCAGAAGTGTCAACACTTCGTGATCAAGTAGCAAGCCTAGACCGCTTGGTTGAATCAGCTAAGTATGACCTAGCTCAAAAACAAGCTGAAATCGATACCCTTACAAAACAAAAAGCAGAGGCAGAGCAAGCTCTTGCCGCAGAGCAAGCTAAAGTAGCTGAGCTTGAAAAACAACTTGAAGCATCAAACGCTAAAGTAGCTGAGCTTGAAAAACAAAAAGCAGAAGCAGAAGCTAAGATTGCTGTTCTTGAAAAAGACCTTGAAACAGCTCAAGCTGAAAACGCTAAGTACAAAGAACAATTAGCTAAACAAGCTGAAGAGCTTGAAGCAGCTAAGAAAGCAAAAGCAGAGGCAGAAGCTAAGATTGAAGAACTCAAAGGCATGCTTGACAAGAAAGCTCAAGACAACGCAAGTCTTCAAGCAGAGATTAACCGCTTGAAACAAGGTATTTCTGACAAGATGAAGTCAATGCCAGGTCAAGGCACTGCTAAAGCAAACATGTCATCTACTGACGCTAAGAAAGATAGCCACCAATTACCATCAACAGGTGAAGCTGCCAACCCATTCTTCACAGCAGCAGCTATGTCTGTCATGGCATCTGCTGGAGTTCTTGCACTTAAACGCAAAGAAGAAAACTAAACAAACATTCCTATTCCCAAAACAAACTAGCTCTCACCAGCTAGTTTGTTTTTTCTATTTCTCAATGTGACAGGCTATCTTTAGCCCCCAAGCTGACAAAACGTAACGATTTCGCCAATTAAACATGCAAGCTATTTTTGGCTTTTTTAAAAGAAAACCTTGCTGATTTGAGGTGAACAATAGTTAGCCGTCTCCTTTCTTGAAAAAACGCTGATTCTAACCGCTTTCTTGAAGGATTCCTCCTTTTGCTTTTGGGGTGAAAGTGTTAAAATAGGGAAAAGAAATTCTAGACGAGGAAACGAATGGCGAAAGAAATTAATGTAACAGGAGAAGAAGTGGTTGCCTTAGCAGCTAAGTACATGAATGACACCGATGTGGCTTTCGTGAAAAAAGCATTAGACTATGCAACAGCTGCTCATTTTTATCAAGTCAGGAAGTCAGGAGAGCCTTATATTGTGCATCCTATCCAAGTGGCGGGGATTTTAGCAGATTTGCATCTGGACGCTGTGACGGTTGCCTGTGGTTTTTTGCATGATGTGGTAGAAGATACTGATACTACCTTAGACAATATTGAAGCTGACTTTGGCAAGGACGCTCGCGATATTGTCGATGGTGTGACCAAGCTTGGGAAGGTGGAATACAAGTCCCACGAAGAACAATTGGCAGAAAACCACCGCAAAATGTTGATGGCCATGTCCAAAGATATTCGCGTGATTTTGGTGAAACTGGCAGACCGTCTGCATAATATGCGAACCCTCAAACATTTGCGCAAGGACAAGCAGGAGCGCATTTCGCGTGAAACCATGGAGATTTACGCTCCCTTGGCTCATCGTTTGGGGATTAGCCGCATCAAATGGGAGTTGGAAGACCTGTCTTTCCGGTACCTGAATGAAACCGAATTCTACAAAATTTCCCATATGATGAAGGAAAAGCGTCGTGAGCGCGAAGCCTTGGTTGATGACATTGTGACCAAAATCAAGTCTTATACGACTGAGCAAGGCTTATTTGGCGATGTTTATGGTCGTCCAAAGCACATTTATTCCATTTACCGGAAAATGCGGGACAAGAAAAAACGGTTTGACCAAATTTTCGACTTGATTGCAATTCGTTGTGTCATGGAAACGCAAAGCGATGTCTATGCCATGGTTGGTTATATTCACGAGTTGTGGCGTCCAATGCCGGGTCGTTTTAAAGACTATATTGCTGCGCCTAAAGCCAATGGTTACCAGTCAATCCATACCACTGTTTATGGTCCTAAAGGCCCAATTGAGATTCAAATCCGAACCAAGGAAATGCACCAAGTGGCTGAGTACGGGGTAGCTGCTCACTGGGCCTATAAAAAAGGTATTCGCGGTAAGGTCAATCAGGCTGAACAAAAAGTTGGCATGAATTGGATCAAAGAGTTGGTGGAGCTGCAAGATGCTTCAAATGGCGATGCGATGGACTTTGTGGACTCTGTTAAGGAAGACATCTTCTCCGAACGCATTTACGTCTTTACCCCGACAGGGGCTGTTCAAGAATTGCCTAAAGACTCAGGCCCCATTGATTTTGCCTATGCGATCCACACCCAAGTCGGGGAAAAAGCAACAGGTGCCAAGGTGAATGGCCGTATGGTTCCCCTAACAGCCAAATTAAAAACAGGAGATGTGGTGGAAATCGTGACCAATCCCAACTCCTTTGGCCCAAGTCGTGACTGGATTAAGTTGGTGAAAACCAATAAAGCCCGTAATAGGATTCGTCAGTTCTTTAAAAACCAAGACAAGGAACTATCGGTGAATAAGGGACGAGACCTGCTGGTTTCTTACTTCCAAGAGCAGGGCTACGTTGCCAATAAATACCTTGATAAGAAGCGCATCGAAGCTATTCTTCCAAAGGTCAGTGTGAAAAGTGAAGAGTCTCTCTATGCGGCTGTTGGCTTTGGTGACATTAGTCCCGTCAGCGTTTTTAATAAATTAACTGAAAAAGAACGCCGCGAAGAGGAAAGAGCCAAGGCTAAGGCAGAAGCAGAAGAATTGGTCAACGGCGGCGAGATTAAGCACGAAAACAGAGATGTTCTCAAGGTTCGCAGTGAAAATGGGGTCATTATCCAAGGAGCATCAGGACTTTTGATGCGGATTGCCAAATGTTGTAATCCTGTACCGGGCGACTCGATTGAAGGGTACATTACCAAGGGGCGTGGCATTGCCATTCACCGTGCAGACTGTAATAACATCAAGAGCCAAGACGGTTACCAAGAACGACTCATCGAAGTGGAATGGGATTTGGAAAATTCCAGCAAGGACTATCAGGCAGAAATTGATATTTATGGGCTCAATCGTAGCGGCCTACTCAACGATGTGCTCCAGATTTTGTCCAATTCCACCAAGAGCATTTCAACGGTTAATGCCCAGCCAACCAAGGACATGAAATTTGCCAATATTCATGTCAGTTTTGGCATTCCCAACCTCACGCATCTAACCACAGTGGTTGAAAAAATCAAGGCTGTGCCAGATGTTTACAGTGTCAAACGAACCAACGGTTAATAAAGGAGACAGCATGAAAATTGTGATACAACGGGTCAAGGAAGCTTCGGTTTCCATTGATGGGAAAATTGCTGGCGCTATCACTCAAGGCTTGTTGCTGCTAGTAGGTGTTGGACCAGATGATCAGGCAGAAGACATTAGCTACGCTGTGCGAAAAATTAGCAACATGCGCATTTTTTCAGATGCCAATGACAAGATGAATTTGTCTATCCAAGACATCAAGGGCAGTATCTTATCGGTGTCCCAATTTACCCTCTATGCCGATACCAAAAAAGGAAATCGTCCTGCCTTTACAGGGGCTGCAAAGCCAGAGATGGCTAGCCAGTTTTATGATAGCTTCAACGAGCAGTTAGCACAGGTTGTGCCTGTGGAGCGTGGTGTTTTTGGCGCTGATATGCAGGTCAGTCTGATCAATGATGGCCCAGTTACCATTATCTTAGATACTCACAATCGCTGAGCCGTGTCCAAGTGACGTGTCCGCTCGTTGCTGACATGAGAGGAAGGAGACGACAGCTCCTCTGACAACAAAGACGAGGTTTGGAGTGTGTTTGCCTAAGGTGATTAGTAGGTCAGCAATTTGTTCTAATCTATTCATTAAGAAGAAAGGGTTGACGACTGCGTCAGCTCAGATTGAAGAAAAAGTCCAGTTAAGACAATTTTTCTTCAATCTTTTTTTAGCTCCTCTAAAAAGAAAAATTCCTGAAACACGATAACATAAGTGTTTTAAGAGTTGGTTGACGACTGCGTCAGCTTTTTTCTGTTGTTCTGTTTGAAAAAACCAAGGCAAATGAACTGTCCTATGGTATAATTTGTCTAAAGAAACTTGTCAAAAGGGGGAATTATGAGGCTGAAAGACTATTTTCCAGACATACAGCTAGGTGCTTTTCCTTTGACTGATCCTGATTGGATTAGCATTGAAGAGGGAGACCACTATGTGCATTTCCCTAAGGCCAGCTTGTCAGAGAGAGAGCGTCTCTTGCTAGGCTTGGGGCTGGGTGACTATCCTGAGGCGACTCCGTTGATGTCACCTTGGTACTATTATTTGGTGGACCGTCAAGGGAATCCGCCTGAGCTGTTTAAAGATTGTCAGTTGATTTACCTCAACCACCACCAGCCCTTGTCAGCTGATTTGATAGACCTTCTGAAAAGTATGATTGATGGGGTGGAAGTGATTTTGCCAATTCATCAGACTAGAACCGCTTTTTTGTGCGGGCAAGATTGTTCGACTGAGGTCTTGCAGTTGCTCAAGGACGTGGTGCCAACTATTGAGAGTGATTTTGGCTTAGCATTGACCATTTTTGTAGGAAAGGCTTGGCACCAGCTGGTAGCTAGTAGCTTACGGGATTGTTTTGAGGAGGAAAATCAGTTATTGACCGCTTATTTGAGTCAGAAGTCAGGTGGCAGGTTGCTTACTTTTTCAGAAGTGATGCTCTGGTCCCTCTTGTCTCAGCAGTCTTTCCCAGCCTTAACACGCCAGTTTCACCACTTGCTGACCCAGCAAAAGGACATGGCAGATGTGGTTCAAGCCCTCTGGTTGGAACATGGCAACCTGGTTCAGACAGCACAGAGGCTCTATATTCACCGCAATTCCTTGCAGTATAAGCTTGATAAATTTGCTCAGCAATCTGGATTACACCTCAAGCAGTTAGATGATTTGGCCGTTGCTTATCTTTTTCTGTTGAAATATTAGGGAAGTCATTTGGCTTCCTTAGACTGAAGAAAAGGTCTGCTTTCGTCAACGTTATTATTTTTGATGATACTTGACTTAGGTAGCACGGACGGTAGCAACTCCCTACGGGATGTCATCCCTAGATCTTGAGCCTAAGCTTTAAAATCTCCGAACGCCAGAAACGTCATATTTCTGGTGTTTTTGCTACGGTGTAAAGTACCCAGTTTGGGCTCGCTTTACTTGCCTATGACGAATCCAATGCAAAAAGTGATCCTATTTTGTGATGACATTGTAGACAACTTCTCTTAGGGGTACTTTGTCTACAATCTGGGGAGCCACAGGCTTTCTTGTTTGATTGGTTTTGAGCTAATGCGTCATGGGTGTCTTGGACTAGCCTGACTGGCAAGCTAAAGGGCGCTGCTCTTTGTTAACACTTTGCCTTTTTCTGCTTCCAGATAATCTTTTCTGCCCCTTTCTTAGCTTAGCTTGCTCTGCTATTGTGCAACTTGCCCAAAGAAGTTTGGTCGCTTTGCCTCTATTTTGAAAGCGCTATCTTTGTTATAATGGCATCATCAAATAAAAGATGTCAGCGGTTTCTAGCCTTGCAGTCAGCTAGAACACCTGCTGACTAAATAGGAGTTACACATGGTTGAATTAAATCTAAATCACATCTATAAAAAATACCCAAACACTACACATTATGCCGTTGAGGATTTTGACTTGGACATCAAAGATAAAGAATTTATCGTCTTTGTTGGCCCATCAGGCTGTGGTAAGTCAACAACTCTGCGTATGATTGCTGGTCTTGAAGACATTTCTGAAGGGGAATTGAAAATTGATGGCGAAGTGGTGAATGACAAGTCTCCTAAAGACCGTGACATTGCCATGGTATTCCAAAACTACGCCCTTTACCCACACATGACCGTGTATGACAACATGGCTTTCGGTCTTAAACTACGTAAATATAAAAAAGATGATATTGACCGTCGTGTAAAAGAAGCTGCGGAAATTCTTGGTTTGACAGAGTTTTTAGAGCGTAAACCTGCTGACCTTTCTGGTGGTCAACGCCAACGTGTGGCCATGGGACGTGCCATTGTCCGTGATGCTAAAGTATTCTTGATGGACGAGCCTTTGTCAAACTTGGACGCGAAACTGCGTGTCTCCATGCGTGCTGAAATCGCTAAAATTCACCGTCGTATCGGCTCAACGACCATTTACGTTACCCATGACCAAACCGAAGCCATGACTTTGGCAGACCGTATCGTTATCATGAGTGCTACTAAAAACCCGCAAGGAAATGGGACTATCGGTAAAATTGAACAAGTGGGATCGCCGCAAGAATTGTATAACCTTCCAGCTAATAAATTCGTTGCCGGTTTTATCGGAAGCCCTGCTATGAACTTCTTTGAAGTGGAAGTAAAAGACGGCCGTATTGTGAGTGAGGATGGCCTTGACATTGCCATTCCAGAAGGGCAAGCTAAAATGCTTGAAGCTGCTGGTTACAAAGGCAAAAAAGTCATTTTTGGAATTCGTCCAGAAGACATTTCAAGTAACCAAATCGTGCATGATACTTATCCAAATGCCAATGTGACTGCAGAAGTCTTGGTATCTGAGTTGCTTGGTTCTGAAACCATGCTTTACGTTAAACTCGGTCAAACCGAATTTGCCTCTCGCGTGGATGCGCGTGATTTCCACAGCCCAGGGGAACAAGTCAGCTTGACCTTCAACGTGGCTAAAGGACATTTCTTTGACACAGAGACTGAACAAGCTATTCGTTAAATAGACCTCCTAGAATATAACGAAGCCCTCAAAGGTTTTTGAGGACTTCGTTTTCTTACTGAAAGGACAGAGAAGAAGAAAATGAGTATACAAAAAAAATGGTGGCATCAGGCAACAATCTATCAAATTTACCCAAGATCTTTTAAAGACACAAGTGGTAATGGGATTGGCGATTTGAAAGGTATTACTAGTCAGTTGGATTACCTGCAAAACCTTGGCATCACAGCTATTTGGCTGTCGCCAGTTTACCAATCACCCATGGACGATAATGGCTATGACATCTCTGATTATGAAGCGATTGCAGACCTTTTTGGAAACATGGACGATATGGATGAACTATTGGCAGCAGCAAATGAGCGCGGCATTAAGATTATCATGGACTTGGTGGTCAATCATACTTCCGATGAGCATGCCTGGTTTGTCGAGGCTAGGGAAAATCCTAACAGTCCTGAGCGCGATTACTACATTTGGCGAGATGAACCCAATAACCTCATGTCTATTTTTTCAGGGTCAGCTTGGGAATTGGACGAGGCTTCAGGCCAATATTACCTCCATTTGTTTAGTAAAAAACAACCTGATTTGAATTGGGAAAACGCTCAGCTGCGCCAAAAAATTTACGACATGATGAATTTCTGGATCGCCAAAGGCATCGGTGGTTTCCGTATGGACGTGATTGACCTGATTGGCAAGATTCCAGATTCTGAAATTACGGGTAACGGACCGCGCTTACACGATTACCTCAAAGAAATGAATCAAGCAACCTTTGGAAATCATGACTTGATGACCGTCGGTGAGACATGGGGAGCAACGCCTGAAATCGCACGCCAGTATTCTCGCCCTGAGAATAAAGAATTATCCATGGTCTTTCAATTTGAGCATGTGGGCTTGCAACACAAACCAAATGCCCCTAAATGGGACTATGCGGAAGAACTGGACGTCCCTGCTCTGAAAACCATTTTCAGCAAGTGGCAGACAGAATTGAAGTTGGGAGAAGGCTGGAATTCACTCTTTTGGAATAACCATGACCTACCACGGGTCTTGTCTATTTGGGGCAATGACAGCACCTATCGTGAGAAGTCTGCCAAGGCCTTGGCTATTTTGCTTCATTTGATGCGAGGGACGCCTTATATTTACCAAGGAGAAGAGATTGGCATGACCAACTATCCTTTTAAAGACTTGACTGAGGTTGATGATATTGAGTCCCTTAACTATGCCAAGGAAGCCATGGGAAATGGTCTGTCAGAGGCGAGTGTGATTGACAGCATTTGTAAAGTAGGACGAGATAATGCTAGAACGCCAATGCAGTGGTCTAAGGAAAAGCATGCTGGTTTTTCTGATGCCCAAGAGACTTGGTTGCCGGTCAACCCTAATTATCAGGAGATTAATGTGACCGATGCCCTTGCTAACCCAGACTCTATTTTTTACACTTACAAACAACTGATTGCCTTACGTAAGGAGCAAGACTGGCTAGTTGAAGCAGATTACCACCTCTTGCCAACAGCTGATAAAGTGTTTGCCTACCAACGTCAATTTGGGGCAGATTTGTATGTGATTGTTGTCAATGTGTCTGACCAGAAGCAAGTCTTTGCCAAAGACTTAGCAAGTGCAGAAGTGGTTATCGCCAACACAGATGTGGACAAGGTGTTAGAGACCAAGCATTTACAACCTTGGGATGCCTTTTGTGTGAAGGTGTCAGCTTAACCTATTATTAAGATTGATTTTCTTGTAACATTAACAGCCAACCGAGGGGAGGAATTCTGGTTGGCTTTTTTTTGTGTCTTCTATGGGGCTGAGCAAAAATCGACATCTCATTGATTTTTTCACATTTTCGAAACAAGAAACCGCTTGAAATCAACCTTTGTAAATGAAAGATTTCAGGCAGTTTTGTTTATATTGGACGTCTTGCCCAGCCCCTGTTTACTTGATGACAAGAAAGCTTTTCGTTTGCTGTTGCAAGCGTTTGCACAATGTGTTAAGATATGGTTGTTAGAATCTTTTATCAATAGGGAGGTCTTATGACTAAGAGCGTTATTCAAGGGGCAAAAGAGTACAAGTATGCCATCAAAAAGTTGAGCATAGGTGTTGTATCAGTAGCAACTGGGGCTAGTATCTTACTTTATAGCCCGCAAGTTTTAGCACAAGAAAGTAGCCCAGAAACTGAGGTGCTGCTGACTCAGGTAGAGCCTGACAAGCAGGCAACACAACAAGCTGATTCAGTTGTTAATGAGGTGTCCAATGCAAGCGCTGGCCTAACTCCAGAAAGTTCTGTGAAAAAGACAGAAGTGGTCACTGATTCAAGTCAAGCTGCTGAGGCTCACTTTTTGACCGATCAAGTAAGTACTACTCAAGCTGACCAAAGCAGTGAGCCGGCTAAACCTCTTGCGACTGATGCAGCAGCAACAGCGCCAGCTATTGCGGACAACCATTTGCGGTTGCATTTAAAAGCATTGCCAAAAGACCAGTCGCTCGATAGTCTGGGGCTTTGGGTTTGGGATGATGTGGACCAGCCTTCCAAAGATTGGCCTAATGGTGCTATTCCACTAACGACAGCTAAAAAAGATGATTATGGTTATTACCTCGATGTCAAATTAGCGGATAAGCAACGCAAACAGGTCTCTTACCTTATCAACAATAAGGCTGGGGAAAACCTCTCCAAAGATCAGCACTTTCAGTTGCTGACGCCAAAAATGAATGAAGCTTGGGCAGATGACACTTATCAGATTCATGCCTATGAGCCGCTTCAAAAAGGCCACATTCGGATTAATTACGACAATGAAGCTGGCAACTACGATCATCTAGCTGTTTGGTTATTTAAAGATGTTCAAACCCCATCGACTGATTGGCCAAACGGGCTTGATTTGGTCAATAAAGGGCCTTATGGTGCTTATGTAGATGTCCCTCTAAAAGAGGGTGCCAAGGAGATTGGTTTCTTAATCTTAGATAAGAGCAAGTCAGGCGATGCTATCAAGGTGCAACCTAAGGACTACCTTTTCAAAGATCTGGACAATCACACTCAGATTTTTGTCAAAGACACTGATCCTAAGGTTTACAACAACCCTTATTATATTGATCAGGTTCGTCTAAAAGGGGCTGAGCAAACGGAAGTAAGGGAGCTAAGAGCAACCTTCACCACTCTAGAAGGACTGGATCAGGCAGATGTGCTAAAAGCCATCAAAGTGACCGATAAAGATGGTAAAGCAGTCGCCGTCGAAAACCTTACCTTTGACAAGGACAATCCTGTGGTGATTCTCAAAGGGGACTTTAAGGTAGCTGGTGCAGACTATACGGTGACCTTTGGAGAGGTTAGCCAAGTCGCTCGCCAATCTTGGCAACTAAAAGATAACCTCTATGCTTACGATGGTGAGTTAGGGGCTAGTTTAGATAAAGATGGTTCAGTGACCTTGGCCTTTTGGTCTCCGAGTGCTGACAGTGTTAAGCTTGTCGTTTACGATAAACAAGACCAAACAAGAATGGTTGGTCAGGCTGATTTGACCAAGTCGGACAAGGGTGTTTGGAGAGCTCATCTGACTTCTGACAGTATCAAGGGCATTAGGGATTACACAGGCTACTATTACCTCTATGAAATCACGCGCGGTCAGGAAAAAGTCATGGTTTTGGATCCTTACGCCAAATCTCTCGCCGCTTGGAACAATGCGACTGTCACTGATCAGCTCAAAACAGCTAAGGCTGCTTTTGTCAATCCAAGTCTTGTTGGCCCTAAAGACCTTGATTTTGCTAAGATTGACAATTTCACCAAACGTGAAGATGCCATTATCTATGAAGCTCACGTGCGAGATTTCACCTCAGATCCAAGTCTCGATGGTAAATTGACGAGTGGTTTTGGAACGTTCTCAGCCTTTGTGGAAAAACTCGACTACCTCAAAGACTTGGGGGTTACTCACGTTCAGCTATTGCCAGTTTTGAGTTATTTTTATGTCAATGAGCTGGACAAGAGCCGTTCAACAGCCTACACGTCTTCAGACAATAATTACAACTGGGGCTATGACCCGCAACACTACTTTGCCCTTTCTGGCATGTATTCGGAAAATCCTAATGACCCTGCTTTACGCATTGCAGAGCTTAAACGCCTTGTCAATGAGATTCACAAACGTGGCATGGGGATTATTCTAGACGTGGTTTATAATCATACGGCTAGAACTTATCTATTTGAAGATTTAGAACCCAACTATTATCACTTTATGAATGCTGACGGCACAGCAAGAGAAAGCTTTGGTGGAGGTCGTCTGGGGACGACACATGCCATGAGTCGCCGTATTTTGGTGGATTCGATCACCTATTTAACCCGTGAATTCAAGGTGGATGGTTTCCGTTTTGACATGATGGGTGACCATGATGCGGCAGCGATTGAGCAAGCCTTCAAAGCAGCTAAGGCTATTAATCCTAATATCATTATGATTGGTGAAGGCTGGCGCACTTATCAAGGTGATGAGGGGAAAAAAGAAATCGCAGCCGACCAAGATTGGATGAAAACAACTAATACGGTTGGTGTCTTCTCAGACGATATTCGAAACACCCTCAAATCAGGGTTCCCTAATGAAGGCACAGCGGCCTTTATTACCGGTGGCGCAAAAAATCTAGAAGGCTTGTTCAAAACAATCAAAGCACAACCTGGTAATTTTGAAGCGGATGCCCCAGGAGATGTGGTTCAGTATATTGCAGCCCATGACAATCTGACCTTGCATGATGTTATTGCCAAATCCATTAATAAGGATCCTAAAGTTGCCGAAGAAGAGATTCACAAGCGTATACGTTTAGGAAATACCTTGATTTTAACCGCTCAAGGGACTGCCTTTATTCATTCTGGTCAGGAATATGGTCGAACCAAACACCTTTTAAATCCTGACTACAAGACAAAGGTTGCTGATGACAGGGTGCCAAATAAGGCAACGCTGATTGATGCCGTAGCAGAATACCCTTACTTCATTCATGATTCTTATGATTCGTCTGACGCGGTCAATCATTTTGACTGGGCAAGGGCAACAGATGGTCAAGCTAATCCAATCAGCTACCAAACACAGGCTTACACCAAGGGTTTGATTGCCCTTCGGCGCTCAAGTGATGCCTTCAGAAAAGCAAGTATGGCAGATGTCAACCGTGATGTGACCTTAATTACCCAAGCTGGTCAAGGGGATATTCAAAAAGATGATTTGATTATTGGTTACCAGACCATTGCTTCTAATGGAGACCACTATGCTATTTTTGTTAATGCAGATAGCAAAGCGCGCACCGTGGTCTTACCAGACAGCTACCGTCATTTGCTAGGAGCACAAGTGCTTGTGGATGCGCAGCAGGCTGGGACAAGTGCCATTGCTACCCCTAAAGGCATTCAATTTACCAAAGGTGGCTTGATTATTGATGGACTAACGGCTATTGTCTTGAAAGTGGCAGCAAGCACAGCAGAGACACCAAGCCAAACGCAGCAAGCAAGGACAGGGCAGACCGTAACACCAGTGCCAATGGCTGTTTCCAAGGCAAGTCCTTTGATGACAGAAGACCAAAAACCTCAACAAGCTATCCTTCCTCAAACAGGCGAAATGACCTCAAAAGGGTTATTAGCAACTGGGTTGACCATGCTAGTAGCAGCCTTTGGTTTCCTGAACAAGCGTCAAAAAAACTAAACACCGAGACCTAACAGAATCTGATACTTCTCAGGTTCTGTTTTTTTTTGAGCATTTTAATAAAACGGCTGTGCTCTGATGATTTTTTGAGCGTCAAAAAAGAGTTAGGCCAACTTTCCTATGAGAGGCGTTGACCCAACTCTAGCCTAATGATATTAATTGCCAAATACGGGCAAGATGCCAAAGAGAATAAAAAGATTGATCCAAAAGGCGCCACAAAAGAGTAAGCCAAATAGGATGAGCCCCCAACGCTTGCTGATGGCTCCCATCAAAATAGTCAGGATACCGAGGATGAGAAACGCTTTTTGCATCACTAAAAAGTAAAGGCTATAACCCAAAACCATTGTATCCCATCTAACAAAAAACATGACCAGCCATAGCAGGCAAACTAAGACAAGGTAGGGTTTGGCATAGCGATTGATAAGGGGTCTAAACTGTGCTAACATTTGGCTAAGTTCCTTTCTATGAGGGCGCAAAGAGACGAGTATTACCTTAGTTTTATTATAAAAGAAAATGGTAGCCCTTTCAAGACGGAATTAGTTGAGAAAGCTACTGCTTTGGTGTATGATAAGGGACAAGATAAAAGATAAAGGAGTTTAGAAATGACGTTTGAAGAAACCGTAGCCCAATTTACATCGGTGGGAATTAGTGACGTGACGCAAGCCATCGCAACTGGCAAAGACATGGTCGTTTTTTTAGGGCGTTCAACCTGTCCCTATTGCCGCCTTTTCGCGCCCAAACTTGCCCAAGTTGCTAAGGACAATCAGAAGAAGGTGTCCTTTGTTAACAGTGAAAATCCCCTTGATGCCGAAGCCCTTCAAGCTTTTCGTCAAGCGTATCACTTAGCAACTGTCCCAGCCTTGTTGGTGATCCACAGTGGTCAAGTGAGAGCCGTTTGTGATTCTAGCTTGACAGAAAGTGAGATTTTAGCTTTTTTAAATGCCGATATGTAGCTGAGTCATCAGCTCCTTTTTCTCAAATCAACAAAATGAGGTCCTGTCTTGCTATGCTGCCATAATTTTGTTATAGTAGGACATGACTTCTATAGAATAAAAAGGAGACATTATGGGATTTCCAACAATTTTAATGTTTGTGGTGATGCTTGCCTTGATTTGGTTCATGCAACGCCAACAAAAGAAACAAGCGCAAGAGCGTCAAAATCAATTGAACGCCATTGAAAAAGGTGATGAAGTGGTAACAATCGGTGGCATGTTTGCCATCGTTGATGAAGTTGATTCTGCTGCTAAAAAAATCGTTTTAGATGTGGACGGGGTTTTCTTAACCTTTGAATTGTCTGCCATCAAACGTATTGTAACAAAAGCAACTGCAGAAGCAAGACCTGTTGAGACAGCTGAGCCAGTAATTGTTGACGAAACAGCTATTGAGACTACAGATGACACCGAAAGTGCTATCGAAGGCAACTAAAAACGATGAAAGTCTGGGAGGAGAACTTCCAGCCTTTTTTGCTTTATGCAGCCGCTGACTAGGGAGATCAGAATTGCCTTTTAGTCCTTGTTTTTAACAAGCCAATCCAACAATGTTAAGAATTAGTCAAACTCCTTACAGGAAGATGACATCTGCTAACAAAAAGCGAGCCAAATGGGGCGAAGTATGATAAAATATGAGATAAGTATGCTTATCAATAAGGAAAAAACATGTTTGGAATAAAAGCAAAATCAAAAAAAGTTGTTTTGGACAAAATCCCAAAGCACATCGGAATCATTATGGACGGTAATGGCCGCTGGGCGAAAAAACGGTTAAAGCCTAGGGTCTTTGGTCATAAAGCGGGAATGGATGCCTTGCAGGAAGTGACTATTGCCGCCTCAGAATTAGGGATTAAGGTCTTGACGGTCTATGCCTTCTCAACAGAAAACTGGTCTCGCCCTCAGGACGAAGTCTCTTTCATTATGAATTTGCCAGTAGAGTTCTTTGACAAGTACGTTCCAACCTTGCACAAAAACAATGTCAAGGTACAAATGATTGGAGAAACCCATCGCCTACCTGAAGATACCTTGACAGCGCTCAATGCTGCCATTGATAAAACTAAGCGTAATACTGGTTTGATTTTGAATTTTGCCCTCAATTATGGTGGTCGTGCCGAAATTACCAGTGCTGTTCGTTTGATTGCCCAAGATGTTTTGGACGCAAGGTTAAATCCTGGCGATATTACAGAAGACTTGATTGCTAATTACCTGATGACGGATCATCTGCCTTACCTTTATCGTGATCCTGATTTGATTATTCGTACCAGTGGCGAATTGCGCCTGAGCAATTTCTTACCTTGGCAATCAGCTTATAGTGAGTTTTACTTTACACCAGTTTTATGGCCTGATTTTAAAAAAGCAGAGCTGCTAAAGGCTGTTGCAGATTACAATCGTCGCCAACGCCGCTTTGGGAAGGTCTAAAAGGAGATAGTTATGAAAGAACGTGTTATCTGGGGCGGAATAGCGGCAGCTATTTTTCTACCTTTTCTTATTATAGGAAGTTTACCATTCCAATTATTTGTGGGTGTTTTGGCCATGATTGGCGTGTCAGAATTATTGAAGATGAGAAGACTTGAAATCTTTTCCTTTGAAGGGGTCTTTGCCATGCTGGCAGCCTTTGTTTTGACAGTCCCGATGGACCATTACCTCACTTCCTTGCCGATTGATGCTAGCTTTGCAGGCTATGGGATTATTGTCTTTTTCCTTTTAGCAGGAACAGTCTTAAATAGCAGTGCTTATTCTTTTGAAGATGCGACTTTCCCTATTGCGGCTAGTTTTTATGTTGGGATCGGTTTTCAAAATTTGGTTAATGCCCGCCTGTCAGGAGTTGACAAAGTTTTATTAGCGCTATTTATCGTTTGGGCAACAGATATTGGAGCCTACATGATTGGTCGCCAGTTTGGAAAACGCAAATTATTGCCTAGGATTTCACCTAATAAAACCATTGAAGGTAGCTTAGGGGGAATAGCTTGTGCAGTGCTTACTTCCTTTGTTTTTATGTTGATTGATCGCTCGGTCTATGCCCCTCATCACTTTTTTGTCATGCTGCTTTTAGTGGCCCTCTTTTCAATCTTTGCCCAATTTGGAGATTTGGTTGAAAGTGCCATTAAGCGACATTTTGGTGTTAAGGATTCTGGCAAACTGATTCCAGGACATGGAGGCATTTTGGACCGCTTTGACTCCATGATTTTTGTTTTTCCCATCATGCATCTATTCGGATTATTTTAAACAATAGCCAAGGGTGTTTTTGCACGTTTAAGGATGACTTATGTCAGACCTGAGGACAGCAAGGACTCAATAGAAATAATAGACTGAAAGGAAATCTATGTTAGGAATAATAACCTTTATTATTATTTTTGGGATTTTAGTCATTGTCCATGAATTTGGGCATTTCTATTTTGCCAAAAAATCGGGGATTCTTGTCAGAGAATTTGCCATTGGTATGGGCCCCAAAATCTTTTCGCATGTTGACCAAGAAGGGACTCTCTACACCTTGAGAATTTTGCCCCTAGGTGGCTATGTGCGTATGGCTGGTTGGGGAGATGACAAGACAGAAATCAAGACTGGAACACCAGCTAGCTTGACGCTAAATGAGCAAGGGTTGGTCAAGCGCATCAACTTATCTCAAAGCAAGATTGATCCTACCAGCCTGCCCATGAATGTCACTTCCTATGATTTGGAAGATAAGCTCAGCATTACAGGCTTGGTTTTGGACGCTACCAAGACCTATGCTGTTGACCATGACGCCACCATTGTTGAAGAAGATGGCACTGAGATCCGGATTGCTCCGCTTGATGTGCAGTACCAAAATGCTAGCATTGGCGGTCGCTTAATCACCAACTTTGCAGGTCCCATGAATAACTTTATTCTAGGGATTGTGGTGTTTATCCTCCTTGTCTTTTTACAAGGTGGCATGCCCGACTTCAACAGTAATCATGTTCGTGTTCAAGAAAACGGTGCCGCAGCCAAGGCTGGTCTTCGCGATAATGATCAAATTCTCAAGATTAATAACCATAAGGTTAATGATTGGACTGACCTTACCAAGGCTGTTGAAACAACCAGCAAGGCGTTAGGGCCTTCAGAAACGGTTAAGGTGACCTATAAATCAGGGGACACTATAAAAACTGCGGCTATCAAGCCTCAAAAGCAGGGCAAGCAATATGCTCTAGGGGTTAAAGCAAGATTGAAAACAGGTTTCGTTGATAAACTCCTAGGCGGTTTGGCATTGGCTTGGAATGGTGCTTTTACCATTTTGAATGCCTTGAAAGGTCTGATTACTGCCTTTAGTTTAAATAAGTTAGGTGGTCCAGTTGCCATGTACCAACTGTCCAATCAAGCGGCTCAAAATGGCTTGGATTCTGTCTTATCTCTCATGGCCATGCTCTCTATCAACTTGGGAATTTTCAATTTAATTCCAATCCCTGCCCTTGACGGCGGGAAAATCTTGATGAATATTATTGAAGCCATTCGTCGCAAACCCTTGAAACAAGAAACAGAAACCTATATTACCCTTGTTGGGGTTGCTATCATGGTTGTTCTGATGATTGCCGTGACGTGGAATGATATTATGAGAGTTTTCTTCTAAAGAAACTCGCTTCAATAAAAGTAACTTGTTTTCAATTTGCTAAAAGAAAACCCAAAGCCAATCTTAACTGCGGCTTAATGATTTACCTCAAAATGAAAGGGATACACATTCAATTAGTTATTGAATAGTCAGATGGTTAGGCTGTTTCCAAACGAATCAGGAACTTGTCCCTGCCTCTGGCCTTGTATCAAAATGTAATAATCTTATGAAACAAAGTAAAATGCTTATCCCAACCTTGCGCGAAATGCCAAGTGATGCTCAAGTAATTAGTCACGCGCTTATGGTGCGTGCGGGATACGTGCGCCAAGTTTCTGCTGGTATCTATGCTTACTTACCACTGGCAAACCGTACCATCGAGAAATTCAAAACCATCATGCGTGAAGAATTTGAGAAAATTGGTGCCGTTGAAATGTTAGCGCCAGCTCTTTTGACAGCTGACCTCTGGCGTGAATCAGGTCGTTATGAGACCTATGGAGAAGACCTTTATAAGCTCAAGAACCGTGACAAATCAGACTTTATCTTGGGTCCGACCCACGAAGAAACCTTTACAACCTTGGTGCGTGACGCGGTTAAATCTTACAAGCAATTACCACTAAACCTTTACCAAATCCAAGCCAAATACCGTGACGAAAAACGTCCTCGTAATGGCTTGCTTCGTACTCGTGAATTTATCATGAAAGATGGCTACAGTTTCCATCAAAACTATGATGATTTAGATGTCACTTATGAAGATTATCGTCAAGCCTATGAAGCTATTTTTACCAGAGCTGGTCTAGATTTCAAAGGGATTATCGGAGATGGTGGTGCCATGGGTGGTAAGGACTCTCAAGAATTTATGGCTATCACACCAGCTCGTACTGACCTTGACCGTTGGGTCGTCTTGGACAAATCCATCCCAAGCCTTGCAGATATTCCAGAAGAGGTTCTAGAAGAGATCAAGGCAGAACTAACAGCTTGGCTGATTTCTGGTGAGGACACTATTGCCTATTCTAGCGAATCAAGCTACGCTGCCAACCTTGAGATGGCAACCAACGAATACAAACCATCATCAAAAGTAGCTGCTGAAGATGCCTTGGCAGAAGTGGAAACACCAAATTGTAAGACTATTGATGAGGTAGCTGCCTTCCTTTCAGTAGATGAAACACAAACCATCAAAACCTTGTTATTTATGGCAGATAATGAGCCTGTTGTTGCTTTGTTGGTAGGAAATGACCAAGTCAACGATGTTAAGTTGAAAAATTACCTTGGAGCAGACTTCTTAGAGCCAGCTAGCGAAGATGACGCCCGTTCCTTCTTTGGTGCAGGTTTTGGCTCACTTGGCCCTGTCCACTTGGCAGAAGGTAGCCGCATCGTGGCTGACCGCAAAGTGCAAGACCTTGCTAATGCTGTGGCAGGAGCCAACAAGGACGGGTTCCATTTGACAGGGGTTAATCCAGAACGTGACTTCCAAGCTGAATATGTTGATATTCGTGAAGTTAAAGAAGGGGAAATGTCTCCAGATGGTCATGGTGTTCTCCGGTTTGCGCGTGGTATCGAAGTAGGACATATTTTCAAGTTGGGCACACGCTACTCAGATAGCATGGGAGCAACGATTCTTGATGAAAATGGCAGAGCAGTTCCAATTGTCATGGGTTGCTATGGTATCGGTGTTAGCCGTATCCTGTCTGCTGTCATTGAACAGCATGCCCGTCTCTTTGTGAATAAGACACCAAAAGGCGATTACCGTTATGCTTGGGGCATTAATTTCCCTAAAGAATTGGCACCATTTGACGTGCATTTGATTACAGTCAACGTCAAAGATCAAGTGGCTCAAGACTTGACAGCTAAATTAGAAGCTGACTTGATGGCTAAAGGCTATGATGTCTTGACAGATGACCGCAATGAACGCGTCGGCTCCAAATTCTCTGATAGTGATTTGATTGGCTTACCGATTCGTGTCACTGTTGGTAAAAAAGCCGCTGAAGGTATCGTGGAAATTAAAATCAAGGCAACAGGTGATAGTATAGAAGTCAATGCAGAAAACCTCATCGAAACCCTTGAAATTTTAACCAAAGAACAATCATAAAGAAATGCAGAGGTTGCCTGTTTAGAGCAACCTCTTTTTGGTATACTAATCATATGACAGATAATCGTTTTAAAGAGTTGATGGCAGCAGACAAGGACATGATGACCGTTTTAACCATTATTGCAAGCCTTCCTTTGGCTGATGCTTGGTTAGCGGCGGGAGCTATTCGAAATTTTATGTGGAACCAGTTAGCTTATGGTATTGGTTTCGATACTGATATTGATGTGGTATTTTACGATCCTAGTTTACCTTATGAAGCTAGTCAGCTTGTAGAAGACAATCTTCACCAAAACTTTCCTAATTATCACTGGGAGGTCCGGAATCAGGCATATATGCACTGCCACAGTCCCAATACAAAACCGTATTTATCAACATGCGATGCCATTTCAAAGTACCCTGAGCGATGCACAGCCATTGGTCTAAGACTGATCGATGACCAGCTGGAATTGTTTGCCCCTTATGGGTTAGCTGATATTCTAGCTTTTGAATGCCACCCGACTCCTCATTTTCTAGCAGATAAGGAGCGTCTCTTGCTTTATCAAAAGCGCCTAGCAACAAAAGATTGGCAGAAAAAATGGTCTCAGATTAGTTATTACTTGGAATAAGCTAACCAAAGAACATCAGGAGAAAGCCCTGTTTTTCTTTCCATCTAAAGCTCGAAAATCATCATAAATTGTGATAAAATAGAGCCTAAGAAAATCGGGAGTAAACTATGTCAGACTTATTCGTTAAATTGATGGAACAGATAGAAATGCCGCTTGACATGAGACGTTCAAGTGCTTTTTCGTCTGCTGATATTATCGAGGTAAAGGTGCATTCGGTATCACGCTTGTGGGAATTTCATTTTGCCTTCGCAGAGCTTTTACCGATTGCAACTTATCGTGAATTGCATGATCGTTTGACACGAACCTTTGAGGCGGCTGACATTAGGGTAACCTTTGATATTCAGGCTGCTCAGGTGGACTATTCAGATGATCTGCTTCAAGCTTATTATCAAGAAGCTTTTGAGCATGCGCCATGCAATGGGGCTAGTTTTAAATCTTCTTTTGCAAAGCTTAAAGTGACTTATGAAGATGACAAACTCATTATTGCAGCACCGCGTTTTGTTAATAATGACCATTTTAGAAAAAATCATCTGCCTAATCTGGTTAAACAATTTGAAGCCTTTGGCTTTGGCACCTTGACCATAGATATGGTATCAGATCAGGAGATGACTGAGCATTTGACCAAGGATTTTGTTTCCAGTCGTCAGGCCCTTGTGGAAAAGGCTGTGCAGGATAATTTGGAAGCCCAAAAATCTCTTGATGCCATGATGCCACCAACTGAGGAAGCAGCACCTGCTCTTAAGTTTGATTACAAGGAGCGAGTAGCTAAGCGTCAGGCAGGCTTTGAAAAAGCGACCATCACGCCAATGATTGAGATTGAGACTGAAGAAAATCAGATTGTCTTTGAGGGCATGGTTTTTGACGTAGAACGTAAAGCGACTAGAACTGGACGTCATATTATCAATTTTAAAATGACGGATTACACGTCCTCTTTTGCCTTGCAAAAATGGGCCAAGGACGGTGATGAATTACGCAAATTTGACATGATTGCTAAGGGCGCTTGGTTACGGGTACAAGGGAATATTGAAACCAACCCTTTCACTAAAAGCCTTACCATGAATGTGCAGCAGGTCAAAGAAATTGTTCACCATGAGCGAAAAGACCTGATGCCAGAAGGGCAAAAACGGGTTGAGTTTCATGCCCACACCAATATGTCTACCATGGACGCTTTACCAACAGTTGAAAGTTTGATTGATACGGCAGCTAAGTGGGGACACAAGGCAGTTGCCATTACAGACCATGCCAATGTGCAAAGTTTCCCTCATGGCTACCATAGAGCTCGCAAAGCAGGGATTAAGGCTATTTTTGGTTTAGAAGCAAATATCGTTGAAGACAAGGTGCCTATTTCTTATGACCCTGTTGATATGGATTTGCACGAAGCTACCTATGTGGTCTTTGACGTGGAAACCACAGGTCTGTCTGCCATGAATAATGACCTGATTCAGATTGCGGCTTCCAAAATGTTTAAGGGAAATATTGTAGAGCAGTTTGATGAGTTCATTGATCCTGGACATCCTCTTTCTGCCTTTACCACAGAATTGACAGGGATTACAGACAAGCATTTGCAGGGTGCCAAGCCATTGGTTACCGTCCTAAAAGCTTTTCAGGACTTTTGCAAAGATAGTATTTTGGTTGCTCATAATGCTAGTTTTGACGTTGGCTTTATGAACGCCAATTATGAACGCCATGGCTTGCCCAAAATCACACAGCCTGTGATTGATACCTTGGAATTTGCAAGAAATTTGTATCCTGAATACAAGCGTCATGGTTTGGGACCTTTGACCAAGCGTTTCCAAGTCAGTCTGGACCATCACCATATGGCTAATTATGACGCTGAAGCCACCGGACGCTTGTTGTTTATTTTCCTAAAAGATGCCAGAGAAAAGCATGGCATCACTAATTTGCTGCAACTCAATACCGATTTGGTGGCTGAGGATTCTTACAAAAAAGCACGGATTAAGCATGCGACTATCTATGTGCAAAATCAGGTCGGCCTTAAAAACATGTTTAAATTGGTCAGTCTCTCCAATGTCAAATACTTTGAAGGGGTTCCTCGCATTCCAAGAACCGTTTTGGATGCTCATAGAGAGGGCTTGTTGCTTGGTACGGCTTGTTCGGATGGTGAAGTCTTTGATGCTGTTTTGACCAATGGAATTGATGCGGCAGTTGATTTAGCTAAGTATTATGATTTTATCGAAATCATGCCACCAGCCATTTACCAACCCTTGATTGTCCGTGAGTTAATCAAGGACCAAGCGGGAGTTGAGCAGGTGATTCGTGATCTTATCGAAGTAGGGAAACGAGCTAACAAACCTGTGCTTGCCACTGGGAATGTGCATTACCTAGAGCCTGAAGAAGAGATTTACCGCGAAATTATTGTCCGTAGTCTTGGTCAAGGGGCCATGATTAATAGAACTATTGGTCGTGGAGAGGGAGCTAAACCTGCTCCCTTGCCTAAAGCACACTTTAGAACAACCAATGAAATGCTAGATGAGTTTGCCTTTCTTGGTCAAGAGCTGGCCTACCAAGTTGTCGTGAAAAATACTCAGGACATGGCAGATCGTATTGAGGAAGTAGAAGTGGTTAAGGGAGATCTCTACACCCCATATATTGACAAGGCTGAAGAGACGGTTGCCGAGTTGACCTATCAAAAAGCATTTAAGATTTATGGCAACCCTCTACCAGATATTATCGATTTGCGAATTGAAAAAGAGTTAACATCCATTTTGGGGAATGGTTTTGCCGTGATTTACCTAGCTTCGCAAATGCTTGTTAACCGGTCAAATGAGCGAGGCTATCTGGTTGGGTCTAGGGGATCAGTTGGGTCTAGCTTTGTGGCAACCATGATTGGGATTACCGAGGTTAACCCTATGCCGCCTCACTATGTTTGCCCGTCTTGCCAACATTCTGAATTTATCACAGATGGGTCAGTCGGATCGGGCTATGATTTACCTAATAAACCCTGCCCGAAATGTGGCACACCTTATCAAAAAGATGGGCAAGACATTCCCTTTGAGACCTTTCTTGGATTTGACGGGGATAAGGTACCCGATATTGACTTGAACTTCTCTGGCGATGACCAGCCGAGTGCTCATTTGGATGTTCGAGATATTTTTGGTGACGAGTACGCCTTTCGTGCCGGAACAGTTGGTACCGTAGCAGAAAAAACAGCTTATGGATTTGTTAAAGGCTATGAACGAGACTATGGCAAGTT
Source organism: Streptococcus canis (assembly GCF_900636575.1). Lineage (NCBI taxonomy): Bacteria > Bacillati > Bacillota > Bacilli > Lactobacillales > Streptococcaceae > Streptococcus > Streptococcus canis. The sequence continues at coordinate 298,711 of NZ_LR134293.1, read as the reverse complement.
CTATCGTGATGCTGAGGTGGATCGTCTAGCAGCAGGTGCTGCTGGCGTGAAACGAACGACTGGTCAGCACCCTGGGGGGATTGTTGTTATTCCCAATTACATGGACGTGTATGATTTTACCCCCGTGCAATTTCCAGCCGATGATGTAACGGCTTCTTGGCAGACAACCCACTTTAACTTCCATGACATTGATGAAAATGTCTTGAAACTTGATATTCTGGGGCACGATGACCCCACCATGATTCGGAAACTTCAAGACTTATCAGGGATAGATCCTATTAGTATTCCGGCTGATGATCCGGGGGTTATGGCTCTCTTTTCTGGAACAGAAGTTTTAGGTGTCACCCCGGAACAAATTGGAACACCAACTGGTATGCTAGGTATTCCAGAATTTGGGACCAACTTTGTTCGTGGCATGGTTAACGAAACGCATCCGACCACTTTTGCAGAACTGTTGCAATTATCTGGACTATCTCATGGAACAGATGTTTGGCTTGGCAATGCACAAGACTTGATTAAAGAAGGCATTGCAACCCTAAAAACGGTTATTGGTTGTCGTGATGACATCATGGTTTACCTCATGCACGCAGGCTTGCAACCTAAAATGGCCTTTACCATTATGGAACGTGTGCGTAAGGGATTGTGGCTTAAAATTTCTGAAGAAGAACGCAATGGTTATATTGAAGCTATGCGGGAAAATAATGTACCAGACTGGTACATTGAATCTTGTGGGAAAATCAAATACATGTTCCCTAAAGCCCATGCGGCAGCTTACGTGTTGATGGCTCTTCGGGTAGCTTATTTCAAGGTGCACTATCCCATCATGTATTACTGTGCTTATTTCTCTATTCGTGCGAAGGCTTTTGAGTTAAAGACCATGAGTGGCGGTTTAGAAGCTGTTAAAGCTAGGATGGAAGATATTAGTATCAAACGAAAAAATAATGAGGCCTCCAATGTGGAAAATGATCTTTTTACCACACTGGAAATTGTGAATGAGATGTTGGAACGTGGCTTCAAATTTGGAAAATTGGACCTTTACAAGAGTAAGGCAACCGAATTCCAAATCGAAGGAGACACACTGATCCCACCGTTTATTGCCTTGGAAGGGTTGGGTGAAAACGTTGCAAAACAGATTGTGAAGGCCCGTCAAGAAGGAGAATTCCTCTCTAAAATGGAATTGCGCAAACGCGGTGGAGCTTCAGCAACCCTCGTTGAAAAAATGGATGACATGGGAATTTTAGGCAATATGCCTGATGATAACCAATTAAGTCTGTTTGATGATTTCTTCTAAATCTTTTCTTTTCAAGGATTCTGTGATAGAATAGAAAAAAATTGTGTGAATAGGGGCTGGGATGCCAAACCAAGAAGCAGTGTTTCTTGCGTTATCTCCCATTCCCTATTTTTATCAGAAATTGTTAATACTAATCAGTGACATATAACTGCGTAAGGAGTGAGAAATGAGTAACTTAGATAAAAATCGTGCCTTAAAAGCCATGGTGGTTTTTCGCAAGGCTCAACGAACCTTGGATGCCTTTGGATCAGAAGTATTTAAAAGTGCCAATTTAACCCCTACTCAGTTTAGCGTTTTAGAAGTCTTGTATTCCAAAGGGAGCATGCGCATCAACAATCTCATTGATTCCTTGTTGGCCACTTCAGGAAATATGACGGTTGTCTTGCGTAATATGGAACGTAATGGTTGGATTAGTCGTTGCAAAGATGACAAGGATAAACGAGCTTATCTTGTTGAGTTGACTAATCAAGGAAAAGTCCTAATTGAAGATATTTTACCAAAACACATCAAGCGTGTTGAGCAAGCTTTTTCCGTTCTGACTGAGGACGAGCAGAAGGAATTAATAGGCTTATTGAAAAAATTTAAAAACTTGTAAGCAAAGCCCTTTACAGTTTCTCCAATTCAAGGTATAATAACTACATAGTAATAAAAGTTACTAATTAGTAAGAAAGGGACAAGATGTCTATCTTTGCTAGATTAAAACATATCTTTAAGGGAGACCCTAAAATGAAAAATATTTTATTTATCGACGGATCATTGCGTAAAGGATCATTCAATCATCAGTTAGCAGAAGCTGCTGAACAAGCACTTGAAGGAAAAGCTAATGTGTCTTATTTAGATTGGGGACAAGTTCCTGTCTTTAGCCAAGACCTTGAAGCCAGTGCACCAGAAGCAGTTGTCAATGTTCGTAAAGCTATCCAAGAAGCGGATGCTATCTGGATCTTTTCACCAGTTTACAACTTCTCTATTCCTGGTTCAGTGAAAAACCTTCTTGACTGGTCTTCACGTGCGCTTGATTTATCAGATCCATCAGGACCTTCAGCAATCGGTGGCAAAGTTATTACGGTTTCTTCAGTAGCAAATGGTGGACATGACCAAGCATTTGCTATCTACAAAGATTTGTTACCATTTATTCGCACAACAGTCGCTGGAGAATTTACAAAAGCAACTGTAAATCCTGAAGCATGGGAAACTGGCGTTCTTGAAGTATCTGAAGAAACAAAAGCTCAGTTGCTTGCTCAGTCAGAAGCCTTGCTTGCAGCAATTCAATAAGATTGATTTTGGATAACTGTTTAAACCAATTTCCAAAACAGTTGGTACCTTAACTCACAATAGAATCACATCAGAAAAGACTGACCTCTATTGTAGTCAGTCTTTTCTGATGTGATGGTTAGTCGAGAAGTAATAAGTTTTCGTCAACCTTGAAAGGGTTTGTTTGGTTAATACGGTCGTAGAACATAACCCCGTTGATATGGTCAATTTCATGTTGGACCACGATGGCATTGTAACCTTTCAATTTAATCTTATGTTTGTCGCCAGACTTGTCAAAGTATTCCACAGTGACACGGGCGTGACGAACTACATAGCCTTCAACCACACGGTCAACAGATAGGCAGCCTTCGCCATCAGCTAGCGCCGCATCTTGAACAGAATGAGAAACAATTTTAGGATTGTAAAGGACTTCTTGTAAGCTGTAAGCTTCTTTTGGTGGGTTTCCTTCTTTATCAGGAAGGTTAGGAACTAGGACAGCGATGATGCGCTTTGACACATCAATTTGAGGTGCTGCCAAACCGACACCGGCTCTAAGGCCTAATTTTTCACCCATGACAGGGTCTTGAGAATGTTTTAAGAACTGCATCATTTTTTCTCCCAAGAGAATATCCTCATCACTTAGTGGTAAGGACACTTCTTTGGCAACAGCCCTTAGGGTAGGGTTCCCTTCGCGAATAATATCAGTCATCGTAATGAGATGACTTGGTTTAATAATTTTATCTTGTGCAGACATGTCTACTCCTTTATTTTTTTAACTGGATTTACTATATCACAAATCGTTTCTTTTTAAAAGAAGACCTAATGAGAAGTGGCATAAAGTGACTAAGTGACTGAGGGAAAAATGTTGTTTTTGAGTTCAATCAGTTGCCATGGCTTCGCTTTCTCTGTATAATCTCTTTAATATCCAAACATTGAATCTTTAGAGAGAAAGATGATACTGTTTATAAAGTCAGGAATCCTTAGTGGGTTCCTTTTATCTTGTCTCAAAAGGGATGATTAATCATTGGCACTTAATTGCTGCAAGCCTTCTTGATTGAGAATACGGTAGGTTTTGAAAGAGGTTCGTTCAATCATACCTTGGAGAATAAGCTGGTTAAGTACCCGATGTAGGTGCCGGTAACTGGTCCCGAAACGGTCAGCTAGTAAGGTCAGGTTTAAGTGAACTTCTTGTTGGCTTTGGTTGTTAATGATATAGGAGGCCAGACGCTCTTTAACGGTGTAGGTAATATTGGTGGTTGACGTGATATTTTGCTTGTAAAAGTTTTGAGCCAAGCCCTGCCCAATATGATAGAGAAAGCTTGCATCGCTGAGCAGGCTTTTTTTATGGACTAGTGGCAACTGCACAACATAGGCCTCGTCAAGAACAATCACCGACGTTACGGCTTTTTGATCCGTCATTAATTCAATATCGCCGATAAGAATAGGGCCATTATGGGTTTTTAAAATGTGCTCTTTGCCATTAAACAAGCGTCGTACAATTTTAATGTTGCCTTGGACTAGATAATAAAGGGCCTTGAGCTCTTGATCTTGCAAGCAAATGGCCTCCCCTTTAAGGTAGTGAACCAGCTGTAATTGTGAGTGGCTACTTTTGGGAAAAAAGTCTTCGAGATGATGCTTTTTAAGGTAGTGTACCAATAAGTTGGCGTCTGAAATCGTCTTCATGGGCTTTTTATGACCTAGGTCCTATTTTTATCTTGTTCTTTTGATTATACTGAAGGTAAGCAAAATATTCAAGGAAAGAGAGCCCTTTTGATGTCAGTTCCTAAATCCCTTATTGAAAAAATCAGTCTTCTGAGTTTATCTTTGATGATGATTTCCCCATTTGCAGTGTCGCCAGCCCTGCCACAAATGATTGCTTATTATAAAGAACAAGGTTATCAGGCGCAGGCTGTTGAGGTTCTATTTTCCTTATCTTCTTTTGCTATTTTAAGTGTTCTTCTTGTCATGCCTTTACTGAATCGTATCTTGTCCGAACAAGCAAGGGTTATCCTAGGACTCTTGTTATTAGCAGGAGGCGGCAGTCTTCCAGTTCTGAATCAGGCTTACCCCTTATTAGTTGCCTCACGGATTTTATTGGGATTGGGGATTGGTTTGATTAATGCGCGAGCAATTAATATCATCAGTGAACGCTTTACGGGTAAAGAGAGAATGACTATGCTTGGTTACCGAGGTTCGTCAGAAGTTCTTGGCTCTGCTTTCTTCACGGTTTTAGCAGGCTATTTGCTCCCATTTGGTTGGTCGCGGGCTTATTTGATTTATGCCTTTGGCTTTGTTATCCTTGCTCTCTATCTTCTCTTTGTCCCTCCTGTGGTTCCTACTCAGGGCATGACACCAACTGGTCACAAACATCAAGGCTTATCACACAAGCAATTGTGGCAGATACTTGGCAAGGCGCTTTATGCTGGTTTTGTCATTTTAGTTAATACGTCAAATACCTTGCGTATTCCGCAGGTCATTGACCAAAGTAAGATGGGAAGTCCTACACAAGCTAGTTTTATTTTAAGCTTGATGATGCTTATGGGAATTTTGGCGGGGATTAGTTTTGGGCCTCTGCTCATCTTGTTGAAAGATCGATTACTGGCTTGGGTTACTTTTGTTTTGGGGTTAGGCATGTTAGTTTTATGGCAGGGGGATAATCTCTTTTTAGTAGCAATTGGTGCCCTATCAACTGGTTTTGTGTATAGTATCGGAGTGACCTATGTTTTTCATGTCCTCTCAGAAAAAATACCTAGCCATCAGTTAACATCAGCTACGACCCTTGTTTTATTAGGGTGCAATTTGGGGGGTGGCGGTGCTGCTTTAGTTTTACAAATTCTAGCTCATTTCCATTCTGATTTAAGAGTAGCCTACTTGATGTTTGCAGCGGCCAGTCTTACTCTGGCAGCTTGCCTTGCAGCTTATACTTGGCTAGGCAAAAAGCGTAACAAGACCAGTGACTTATCCAACTTTGAAAACAAGGAATAACAGTTGACCTAACTTTCCGAATCTGCTAGAATAGAGTGGTCGAAAGACAAACCAACTTTTTCTTGGTTTTAGGAGTGCCAATCCTAGGACTCGGATTAAGCAAAAAAAGGAGACATTATTATGGCAATCTCAAAAGAGAAAAAAAATGAAATCATCGCTCAATATGCACGTCATGAAGGCGATACTGGTTCAGTAGAAGTTCAAGTCGCAGTTCTTACATGGGAAATCAACCACTTGAACAACCACATCAAAGAACATAAAAAAGACCACGCTACTTACCGTGGATTGATGAAGAAAATCGGTCACCGTCGTAACTTGTTAGCTTACCTACGTCGTACAGATGTTAACCGTTACCGTGAGTTGATCCAATCTCTTGGACTTCGTCGCTAATGTTAAGAGTAGACTCTCCATTTAGGAGAGTTTTTTTGTTAGAACTTTTTATTTCAGCACAGATACTGATTACATGACTACAAAATATCGTTAACGTAAATAAAATTAAAAAGGTTAGAATGAAATCTACCATTACTTCTTTTTCTAAAAAGCAAATTAGTAATAGCTTTAGCAACATTTTCCAAAGTTGATTGCTGATTAACTAAGTTGTAGTTGAAATAAAAAACAACAAATCACTCATTTTACTGAAATGTTATTTACATTTTAAAATAATAATTATATAATTGTTATATAATATAAATATAAAACCTTCACCCATAAAATAGTTTCAATTGTTACTTTTTACCCTAAGAGAGGAGGTAAATTTTTGAAGTGGTAAAACGAATGTAACATTAAATAGATATTGCTTTATATGTTTTGAAAGGAATTTTTTTATGGCAAAAAAAAAGACTGTTTCATGTTTTAGTTATTGCTTTGCTACCACTTAGCATGGGAGTATCTGCTTTAACATATGGATTTTCTGGTGGAGTAACAGGGCATCTTTGGTCTGGTGAGGTTTGGGCACGTTGGACAAGCAAAAATGATCCTAAGATTAATAATAATGTTGTCGTATATGCTTCTGGAAGCCACGTTACAAAGGCATATGCTAACAGATGGGCGAGTGCATACACTTCTACAGGAAGGAAACCTTCTGGCAATCGAGCTTATTGGGAATATTACTAAGCTATATGTCTTTCATTGAAAAAATTATATCCTGAAAAAGCGAATTGTGGTGTTAAGGTTTTACCTTAACACCATTTTTTAGATTATGAGGAGAAGCATGAAAAAAATATACACCATTGTTTTATTATCATTCTTGGCGATGTTTTTCTTTTACATGAATCAACTGATAAGAGAAAGCCATCATTTATCTTTGCCAGGGGCAAGGGCTAGCATTGAGGTGGTTGATTGGGATAAGAAATATTCGACCATACAAATCTATAAAACCTTAGAACAATTTACAAAAGAAAATAAAATTGGTATCTATAAAGTATCTTTTGGGACCTCTGTTGTAGGCAAATCTGAGAAGACCATTTTTACCTTCCCGTCTCAGCAATCTAAAAAGCTTAAGGAGGAGTTGCCTAAGGAGCATATTATAGGAAGTGATAAACTCAGCATTGAGAACCCAGTAGGAAGTTACTACCTACTAGGAGCTATCCCTGAGAAGTTGGTCCAGAAGTTTCATAATTTAGGCTTGAAGACTGCTGTGGAGACAAACTTTCTCAAACAGTTTTTTCTTCAGTTTCTTTCTGGAGAACTAGCATATGTTCTCGTTTTTCTAATTTTTATTTTATTTATAGTTGATTTATTTGTTTATTTTTCCGAATCAAAAAAAATCGGCATTTTTCGCTTGCATGGTGAAAACGCTTATCAATTAGTCTGTAAGTCAATAAGGATCGATTTACTAGCTTTAGGATTTTTCATCATATCATGCTTTAATTTACCGAGAGAATGGATGGTCTTTGCTATCCAAACTTTTTTCATACTTTTATTTTTACTAATAAGTCACCTAATAGCTTTATCTGTTTCTATCAGATTATCTAGTATAGTAGAACAAATAAAATCAAAGAAGCCTTTTAAAAAGTTGGTAGTATTAAATATTCTAATCAAAGTTATATTGGTTGTTTTTTGCTCAGCAACTTTGCTATATGGAATAAAGGATTTAATTTCTCAAAGAGAATTGGAGAAGAACCTGATGCATTGGGAAACTCTTCCGAATGTTGCTCGACTATACTTTAGTAGTAATACTAGATTAATTCCGGGACAATTTGATGAGCAAAAAGAAAAGAATGAACGTGATCAAAAATCTCGAAAAGTTATCTATGATTTACTGACATTGGCAGAAGAAGAAGGTGGGATTTTGGCAGAAAGCTATAGCTTACGTGAATATAAGATAGCAGGTAAGACTGTTCCTGGTCATAACTATATGGTTGTCAATCATCATTTTTTGGAGCATGTTCCTGTATTAGCTAATCAGGGACAAAAAATAGGAAATTTAGCTCCAAACATGTTTCATCTCATTATTCCTGAAAATCTCAAAAACTATGACGAACAAATTAAGGCAATGATTATGGAAGTTATCGCTTTTCATAAAGATGTAAAGTCTCCTTTAGAAAGTTTACAATCATACCCAATCAATATCATCTATTCAAAAAAGGAGCAAAAAGTATTTAATTATAATACAATCAATTTTCATGATACAACGTCTTTTAATCCTGTCATTTTAGTAGCTAAACCGACACTTTTTGGAGAAAAATCTGACTTTTTGGTGGCAGATGTTTCTCAAGGAAATTATTTATTTAATAATCCTCTTTCAGTTGCAACATATATTAAGGATCATGGTCTAGTGGAAGATTTTGCAGGATTAACTTCAGGTAGAGAGTTAGCGCTTAGAGAGTTAAACATCATAAGATCACGAATTTCTTTAAAAGTTCTTAGCATGATTACTAGTATCTTAGCCTTTATCATTATTAACTACTTTTTGCTGATGACTTATATAGAAAGTCAACGGAAAAAAATAGTTGTTTGGCTGATATTTGGGAAATCATTTTGGGAACGACATGGTCTCTTTTTGTTAAGTATGATTGGTTTAACCTTATTAGCCTTTACAGTTGTCTTTCTACTTCAGTTAACTACTTTTCCAATAATTTTAGGCTTGATGACTTTAGATGCTTTCATTTATACAGCTTTATTACTAATGTGTGAAAATAAAGAATGTTTGGCAACTATTAAGAAAGGAAACTGACTAATTTGAATGCAATAGAAGTAAAAAATATCTCTAAACACTATCCAGATAAAGTTATTTTTAGTCAATTAACTTTTCATGTTGAAGAAGGTGAGATGGTTGCTATTATAGGAGACAGTGGTGTCGGAAAAACGACATTGTTGAATTGCTTGGGGCAATTGGAAAAAATTGATTCAGGACAAATTTTTATTCAGGGTTCTCTCAGTAATTATCGTCATAGAAAGTATTATTTTAAATCCGTATTTGGATTTTTATTTCAAAATTTTGCATTAATTGATAATGAATCCGTATATGAAAACTTGAATTTCATCACAAAAGATAAGAAGCAAATAAAAAAATATCTAGAAGAATTTGGACTTGGAAAAGACTATCTAAACAAAAAAGTTTATCAGCTCAGCGGGGGAGAGCAACAACGTGTGGCTTTGATAAGAGTATTGTTGAAGAAGCCACAAATCGTTTTTGCAGATGAGCCAACAGCCTCGCTAGATGACGAAAATAGTCAATTTGTAATGAGGACTCTGCGGAGCCTCAAAAATAAAGGAGTTACAGTAATTGTGGTCACTCACGATAAAGGACTTTTACCTTATTTTGATAAGGTGATAGAGCTGAAGTCTGATAAGGGTCATGAAATAACATTATGTTAATAGATTATTTATAGGTAGTGGTTATTGTTATGTTTGATTCTCAGTAACAAGTGACAGAGCGTCTTAGAATTCAGGCTCATTGTCAACTGTAGTAGGTGACTGAACCCTGTCAGACATGTCAAAGGGAACGACTTTTACGCTGTTTCGAGTTTCTTTAGAATATCTGAAGAAGTGGTTACGGATGGTAGCTTGGCGTCTGTTATCAAGAATAGAGATAATTTTATTGGTCTCAAAATTCTGTGCAATAAAGGCGAGTTTGCCTTTCTGATAAGCAAATTTATCGATGGAGAGTCCCTCAGGGAGTCTAGAAAAGACCTCCTTAAAAGCGAACTGCTTGAGCTTACGATGGATAGTTGTCGATGAAATAACCAATTCTTGAGCAATGTGACTGAGAGCTAGATGGTTGATGAGTTTCCGTGTGCTTTTTACGCTAAGAGGCTCAGAAATTTGGCAATTTTTCTGTACACATTGGTTTCAGCGATAGTAGCCTTACGACAGCTTTTGCACTGAAAACGTCGCTTTTTAAGCCTGATAAGGCTAGGAATACTATTGATTTTAAGGGGGGCTTTTGGATATCTTCTGGAAGTCGTATTTGATTTATTTTCCATGACAGAGCTGACACAGCTTAGGTGAATAATCAATTCTATCCCAGATCTCAATGTGTGTCTTATTCTGAAAAACTTTGTCTAAAGAGATATTTTGTCTTTAATTCCGACTAATTCTGTAGGATGATACAGTTGTCCCATATGATGCTTTCTAATGAGTTGTTTAACGCTTTTCATTGTAAGTCATATGGGATTTTATAAGCAATCAAAAAGCCCTATAATATCCACAGTGGATTGACCTACTACAGAAATTACTGAACCAGAAAGGTTAAATTGAATCAAGAATGTCAGTTTAAGAATGAGTTGACTTTTTCTGATATTTTCGTTAGCTACGATAAGGTAATCCCAAGATTAACCGAGTGGGAGAGACCCTACAACGCTTTTTTCAGAGAACGATTCTTTTCCCTGAAAAGAGCTAGTCTGTCCTTTAGCTAAGTTCATGATAGCACTTAGCGTGTTGAATCAGACGTTAGTTAGATTTAACTAAGGAGAGGGGCAGTGGGCTTTTAATTATTGAATTTAGCCTACACACTTAGCTAAAATGGGTTAAGGCTGTTTTTATTAGCAGTTGGTGATTTTATCTAACAACAAAAGGTATCTCAGTGATGAGGTGTCTTTTTTGTGTTATGAAGAAAAAGGGAATCATTTCTCAGATTAGCTTCCTTTTTGCCTCCTTTTGAGGAACTTGTTACAATGAAATCACCTATTGAATCCAATTGCAGTCAAAAATGACGTGAGACAATTGGACTCAATTTATCTTGAAAATGAAAACGCTTCATTTTATACTGACATTATAGGAGGAGATGACATGCTATCTCATGAGCTTATCAGAAAATATCAACTCTTTTCTAAATACAAAGGGCATTCACTAGAGGCATTTGAATCCATTTTAAAGGTAAGCAAACGTCATATTTTGTCGGATATTGCTAAAATCAATGACAGTTTAGCGGTCTATCAGCTTCCTCTTATTGTTCTGGACAGGCAGCTGGTTTACCCACCCAACCTCACTGAGCAGGAGTTATTAGATTGCATGTTGCCGACCTTGGATGACTATCTTTTTCAAAATGAACGTCCTGATATGCTGATTATTTATCTCATGATGGCACAAGAATTTATTTCGATCAATCATCTGGAAAGCTTGTTACGGCTAAGTAGAAATTCAGTCATTGCCGATTTAAACCTAGTGCGTGAGCGGGTGCAAGCCTTTCAGGTAACCTTAACTTACAATCGGCAGGAGGGCTATTTTTTTGAAGGAGAACCGTTAGCCCTGCGGCGTCTCTTAGAATCGACGGTTAGTTCTCTTTTGCAATTAACATCAGGACCTTGGGTATTCAGCTATTTATTACATGAGCTTGGTTTGCCCAATCAGACGAAGGTGATGGCAAATAGTCTGGAGGAGCTGAGCAGGGAGAATCGACTCAGTTTCATTTCAGAAAAGTTAAGGGATTTAATTTATTTTTTCTGCCTGTTAGCCTGTCAACCATTTTCCCATGAGGTAAGGAATGAAACAGTGGATGCTTTTCTGTTAAGTTCGCCAGCTGTTGAAACCATGGTTGATCAGTTATTGGCTGCTTTTCCGAATCTGGCAAAGGAAAAAGATGTGGTCATGTCTCGGCTGCTAGGGTGTGTCCAAGGAGATTTAGAACGAGTCTTTCAGCAACCTATTTACGACATTATGGAGGAGATCATCAATTCGGTGACAGTTAATACGGGGTTGTCCATCACTGATACACCCGAACTTCGTCAGAACTTATACAGTCATCTTTTGCCAGCTTATTACCGTCTTTATTATGGTATTGACTTGATCAATCCGTTAAAAGACCAAATCAAACAAGATTACGAATCCCTCTTTTACTTGGTCAAGCGCAGCCTTTCTCCGCTAGAAAAACGGTTGGGAAAAGTTATCAATGAAGATGAGGTTGCTTATTTTACCATTCATTTTGGGAGATGGTTGCAGGCTCCGAAGAAAAGGAAAAGCAATCAGCTGGTAGCTTTGTCTGTTTGCCCTAATGGCATTAGTTCGTCCTTGATGTTGGAGGCAACATTGAAAGAGCTCTTTCCACAATTACAATTTATTACCGTTCATCAGTTGGATAATATCAAGCTGCTGGATCCAGACTCATTTGACTTGATTTTTTCAACAGTAGCCTTTGATTGTGCCAAACCTGTGTATGTGACGCAGGCTCTGATGGGGTCTGTGGAACAGATGATGTTGAAAAAAATGGTCTGTGACGACTTTCATCTTCCTCTGACAGAGCAGTTTGCCTTGGATGAACTGGTGACTATTATTAACAAATATGCCACCATCACTAATAAAGAAGGACTTGTTAGTGACTTGTCACGTTACTTGATTGGTAACCATTTAACGATTGAAAAAGGAGGTCTAGGACTATTGGACTTGTTAACAAAAGATTTTATTAGGCAGGCTGATGCTGTTTCGGATTGGCAAGAAGCCATTCGTTTGGCTGCCCAGCCTTTATTAGAACACCAGATGATTGAAACATCTTATATTGCTGGTATGATTGACTCGGTCAATGAGCTTGGGGCTTATATTGTTTTGGCTCCCAAGGTAGCCGTTCCGCATGCGGCACCTGAAAAAGGAGCGCGACAGTTAGGCGTGTCTCTCTTACAACTGAAAGAACCTGTCAGCTTTGACTTGAAGCAAGAAGGCGATCCAGATAAGCAGGTGCAGTTGATTTTTGTTTTGGCTGCTGTGGATTCTAGTTCACATTTGAAAGCTTTGCAGGAACTCTCATTGGTTTTAGATGATGATGAGTATATTGACCAACTCATTCAGGCTGAAGATTCTGATAGCATGCTGGATCTTATTAGTCATATTATTGAAAAAGGAGATTAAACACATGATTAAAATTGTAACGGTTTGTGGAAATGGTATTGGTAGTAGCTTGTTGCTTCGCATGAAAGTCGAAGCTATTGCATCTAGTCTAGGCATTGATGTGGATGCGGAATCCTGTGATTCCAATGCGGCTGTTGGAAAGGGTGCAGATTTATTTGTCACCGTCAAAGAATTTAAAGATATTTTTCCAGAGGATGCCAAAGTTTGTATCGTTAAAAGCTATACTAATCGTAAAAAAATTGAAGAAGATTTGGTTCCAGTTCTCAAAGAAATGAGTGGCAAGGAATAACCCCTAAAGGAGATAGGTAGATACTATGGAAGCACTATTATCATTTATTCGTGACATTTTAAAAGAGCCTGCATTTTTAATGGGGTTGATTGCCTTTGCAGGTTTAGTCGCTTTGAAAACACCTGCTCATAAGGTGTTGACAGGGACCTTAGGACCAATTTTAGGTTACCTCATGCTCTCCGCAGGGGCAGGTGTCATCGTTGCCAATTTGGATCCACTTGCCAAACTCATTGAGCACGGTTTTAGCATCACTGGCGTAGTGCCAAATAACGAAGCGGTTACCTCTGTTGCTCAAAAAATTTTGGGTGTGGAAACCATGTCTATCTTGGTGGTTGGTCTATTGCTCAATTTGACCTTTGCTCGATTTACCCGCTTCAAATACATTTTCTTAACAGGACATCATAGTTTCTTTATGGCTTGTCTTTTGTCTGCCGTGCTTGGAGCAGTTGGTTTTAAAGGGACTCTTTTGATTATCTTAGGTGGGTTCCTCTTGGGGGCTTGGTCAGCTATTTCACCAGCTATTGGTCAAAAATACACCTTGAAAGTGACTGATGGCGATGAGATTGCTATGGGGCACTTTGGTAGCCTAGGTTATTACCTTTCTGCCTGGGTTGGTAGCAAGGTTGGTAAAGGCAGTAAGGATACGGAAGACCTTCAGATTTCTGAAAAATGGAGTTTCTTGCGTAACACGACCATTTCAACAGGACTTATTATGGTTATTTTCTATTTAGTTGCCACAGTGGCTTCTGTTTTGAGAGATGCTTCAGTAGCAGAACAATTAGCAGCAGGACAAAATCCATTTATCTTTGCGATTAAGAGTGGGCTTACTTTCGCTGTTGGTGTTGCAATTGTCTATGCTGGTGTTCGCATGATTTTGGCTGACTTGATTCCAGCCTTCCAAGGCATTGCTAACAAATTAATTCCAAATGCTATTCCAGCCGTGGACTGCGCGGTCTTCTTTCCTTATGCACCAACCGCTGTTATCATCGGTTTTGCCGCAAGTTTCGTTGGTGGCTTACTTGGGATGTTGATTTTAGGGGTTGCGGGCGGTGTCCTGATTATCCCAGGTATGGTACCTCATTTCTTCTGTGGTGCGACAGCAGGGATTTTTGGAAATTCAACAGGCGGTCGCCGCGGTGCGATGATTGGTGCCTTTGCAAATGGCTTATTACTTGCCTTCTTGCCAGCTATGCTTCTACCAGTGCTTGGTAAACTTGGCTTTTCAAATACCACCTTTGGAGATGTGGACTTTGGGGTTTTAGGAATTTTGCTAGGCCGCCTTGGAACGTCTATTGGTGAAGTCGGTATTTACTTGGTGGTTGCGGTGCTAGCTGTTGTTCTTGTCCTACCAAGTTTTCTTTCAAAATCTCAAGAAGCCATTAATAATATTTCAGAAGAAGCCTAAAAGGAGGGTATTATGACAAAAAAACTAAACATTAAAGTCTTTTCAGACGGTGCAGTCTTAGAGACCATGTTAAAGGATTTGCAAACAGGTTTGGTCACAGGCTTTACAACCAATCCAAGTTTGATGAAAAAAGCAGGCATCACTTCTTATATTGGCTTTGCCAAAGAAGTGCTTGCCAAGATTACAGACTACCCAGTCTCCTTTGAAGTCTTTGCAGATGACCTCGCAAGCATGGAAAAGGAAGCTGAGAAAATTGCTAGTCTAGGTGACAACGTCTACGTGAAAATTCCAGTGACTACTTCAACAGGGGAATCAACCTGTCCCCTCATTCAAAAGTTGTCAGCCCAAGGCATCAAGTTAAATGTCACAGCCATTTTTACAATTGAGCAAACCCAAGCTGTGGTTAATCATTTAACCACAGGAGTACCAGCTATTGTGTCTGTTTTTGCTGGCCGTATTGCAGATACTGGTGTGGACCCAATGCCAATCATGGAAGAAGCCTTGCACATTTGTCGTCAAAAAGAAGGGGTCGAATTGTTGTGGGCTAGTCCACGGGAAACTTATAATATCTATCAAGCTGATCAGCTGGGTGTTGACATTATCACCTGTACCAGTGACTTGATTGCCAAGTTGCCTCTTCAAGGAAAAGATTTAGAAGACTATTCCCTTGAAACGGTCCAAATGTTTCTGAAAGATAGTACCAGTCTTGGTTTTAAAATTTTAGAAGACGACACTTATTAATGTTAGGAGACGAAAGCAGGCCTACCAACCTGCTTTTTTGCTTTGTTAAAGAGTATAAGTTTCGTTTAATATTTTTCAAGGACAGTTGAAGAGATTACAATATGACAGTGAAATTTCTGCTATTTTATGGTAAAATGTAGCAGATACGTCGTTTGATACAAAGAGGAGCTTGTGACAAGCGTGGCAGGTTGCTTTTTGTAGCAAAACAACGTATAACGATTGAATTTAAGCAGAAGTCAATTACCTATATTGACCCTCTGAAAATTAAAAGGAGAATATATGTCAAAACAAACCTTTACAACAACATTTGCAGGAAAACCTCTTGTTGTTGAAGTTGGCCAAGTCGCTAAACAAGCCAACGGTGCAACTGTTGTTCGTTATGGCGAATCAACCGTCCTTACCGCAGCTGTCATGTCAAAAAAAATGGCAACTGGTGACTTCTTCCCTCTTCAAGTCAATTATGAAGAAAAAATGTATGCCGCTGGTAAATTCCCGGGAGGTTTCATGAAGCGTGAAGGACGTCCTTCAACAGATGCGACCCTAACAGCTCGTTTGATTGACCGCCCGATTCGTCCAATGTTTGCCGAAGGCTTCCGTAATGAAGTACAAGTGATTAACACGGTTCTTTCTTATGACGAAAATGCTAGCGCTCCTATGGCAGCGATGTTTGGCTCATCTCTTGCTTTGTCAATCTCAGATATTCCATTTAATGGACCGATTGCAGGTGTTCAAGTTGGCTATATTGATGGCGAGTTCATTATTAACCCAGATAAAGAACAGATGGAAGCGTCGCTCTTAGAATTAACCGTTGCTGGTAGTAAAGAAGCCATCAACATGGTTGAGTCTGGCGCCAGAGAATTATCAGAGGACATCATGCTTGAAGCCCTCTTAAAAGGTCACCAAGCTATTCAAGAATTAATTGCCTTCCAAGAACAAATCGTAGCAGCTGTTGGTAAAGAAAAAGCCGAAGTTGAACTGTTACAGGTTGATGCAGACTTACAAGCGGATATTGTCGCTAAATACAATGCTCAGTTGCAAAAAGCTGTTCAAGTTGAAGAGAAAAAAGCGCGTGAAGCAGCCACAGAAGCTGTTAAAGAAATGGTTAAGACTGAGTACGAAGAGCGCTATGCAGAGGACGAAAACCTAGCAACCATTATGCGTGATGTGGTAGAAATCCTTGAGCAAATGGAACACGCTGAGGTGCGCCGTCTAATCACAGAAGACAAGATTCGTCCTGACGGCCGTAAGATTGACGAAATTCGTCCGCTTGATGCCGTGGTTGATTTCTTGCCAAAAGTCCACGGATCAGGTCTCTTTACACGTGGTCAAACTCAGGCACTATCAGTTTTGACTTTGGCACCAATGGGAGAAACCCAAATCATTGATGGTCTTGCTCCAGAGTACAAAAAACGCTTTTTACACCACTACAATTTCCCACAATATTCAGTTGGTGAAACTGGCCGCTATGGAGCCGCAGGTCGTCGTGAAATTGGACACGGTGCTCTCGGAGAACGCGCCCTCGAACAAGTCTTACCAAGTTTAGAAGAGTTTCCTTATGCCATTCGGTTAGTTGCCGAAGTTTTAGAATCTAACGGTTCTTCATCACAGGCTTCAATTTGTGCCGGTACCCTTGCCCTTATGGCTGGAGGTGTGCCAATCAAGGCTCCTGTGGCGGGGATTGCCATGGGTCTGATTTCCGATGGGACAAATTATACTGTCTTGACTGATATTCAAGGTCTTGAAGACCATTTTGGAGATATGGACTTTAAGGTGGCTGGAACTCGTGAAGGGATTACAGCCCTTCAAATGGATATTAAGATCGCAGGAATAACCCCTCAAATCTTAGAAGAAGCTCTTGCGCAAGCTAAAAAAGCTCGCTTTGAAATTCTTGATGTGATTGAAGCAACTATCGCGGAACCACGTCCAGAATTAGCCCCAACTGCACCAAAAATTGATACCATCAAGATTGATGTGGATAAAATCAAAGTGGTCATTGGTAAAGGTGGTGAAACCATTGATAAGATTATTGCTGAAACGGGTGTCAAGATTGATATTGATGACGAAGGAAATGTTTCTATCTACTCAAGTGACCAAGATGCCATTAACCGCACTAAAGAAATTATTGTAGGCCTTGTTCGCGAAGCCAAAGTGGGTGAAATTTACCATGCCAAAGTTGTTCGTATTGAAAAATTCGGTGCCTTTGTCAACCTCTTTGACAAGACAGATGCCCTAGTACATATTTCAGAGATTGCTTGGACGAGAACAGCCAATGTGTCAGATATTCTTGAAGTAGGTGAAGAAGTTGATGTCAAAGTCATTAAAATTGATGAGAAAGGCCGTGTAGATGCCTCAATGAAAGCTTTGATTCCACGCCCGTCAAAACCAGAGAAAAAAGAAGAAAACCATGACTAAACTCAATGAATTAGATGTTCGTTTAAGGGCTTTTATCAATGCGCCCGATAATTTTTTGGATAGCGTTGCTCTTGTTAACGCTTTCCACAATTTTCCTGTCTGGGCGGCTAAAGACCCCTATGTGATAGAAATTGAAGGGGTTAAAGTGACTCCTGTTTTTACCGACAAGGAAGATATGGCTCTCTTCAAGGAAGAACAAAAGAGTGCCCAAAGCCATTATTGGTTGGAGCGTTCAGCCCTTGCGGTGCTAGAAGAAGTTATTACAGCTGGCGCAGCAGGTCTTGTCTTTAACCTCAAGAAAAAGGGTGACTTTGGGAATTCTACTATTTTCAAAAGTAGTGACATGATTCAGTTTATGAATAACTATACCACTATTTTAAACACTCTTATGAGTGATGAGAATGTGACAGCTGACATCATGGACAAGGTTTACCTTGTTCCAGCCTTCGTTTACCCTAAAGACGATAGCCATTATGACCGCCTTTTCCCAACTATGTCAACGCCTGAAGGCAAGAGTTACGTTCCGGCATTTTCAAATCTTCAAAGTTTTGCGAAATGGTACAACCAAGATGATTTTGGTGGACTTTTCAGAAAAGCTGAAGGTGTGATTCTCACTTGGACAATTAATGATATTTATCAACCAAGAAATGGTGAGAACGAGCTTGATGAAACGTTCGGTGTCGCCATCAATCCTTTTGATGACCAACAAATTCTTGTTGACTGGTCAGAATTAGATAAGTCGTAGGAGTTAGTATGGGTTGGTGGAAAGAAAGTATAGCTATTGTTAAAGCTCTAGACCCAGCTGCTCGTAGTAGTCTTGAGGTTATCCTGACTTATCCAGGTATTAAAGCCTTAGCTGCTCATCGGCTATCTCATTTTTTGTGGCAACACCATTTTAAGATACTAGCCAGAATGCATAGCCAATTCTGGCGATTTTGGACACAGATTGAAATTCACCCTGGAGCACAAATTGCCCCTGGTGTTTTCATTGACCATGGTGCAGGCCTTGTCATTGGCGAGACCGCTATTATTGAAAAGGGCGTCATGCTTTATCACGGCGTGACTTTAGGTGGAACCGGGAAAGATCGTGGGAAACGCCATCCGACTGTTCGCCAAGGAGCCTTAATTTCTGCGCATGCCCAAGTCATTGGTCCTATTGAAATCGGAGCCAATGCCAAAGTGGGAGCGGCCGCAGTTGTCTTGACAGATGTTCCTGAAGATGTCACCGTAGTGGGGGTTCCAGCCAAAGTAGTTCGTGTCCATGGCCAAAAAGATAGCCTTCAAATCCAAAGTATACAAGAACAACGGGAAGCTTCTTACTACTCGTCAAAGTTATAGGTGAATAAAAAGGCGGGAATCTGATAACTTATATGAAAAAGAATTTTTTAGCTTGCTAATGTTATTGGCATGTCTTATCATCTTTTGAGATTCCTTGATGAGTGGGAATTGGGTTTGGCTAATGCGGGGATTTATTGTCACTGTCTGGAAGCTTTACAAAAATAGCAAAGAAGTCCGTTAAGCTTACTTAGCTGGACTGACCTTCACAGTTTGTGAAGGTTTTTCGTTAATAAAGGAGTGTCATGAAACAAATAAAAATAGGTATCTATGTCATCATTGGTTTATCTATACTTGTGGCCAGTATCACGCTAGTAGCAGGTCTAATCTTTTTGATGAGACAAGAAATGATCAAAGCGCTTATTTATCTTATTTTGACTGTATTTTGGTTAGTGGGACTTGTCATCAATATTAAGTTGTTGAAAAAGTGGAACAGCATGTCAGAAAAAGACTCAGGTCATCAAGATGACAACTAGTGACAGGCTATTGAATAAGGAGTTTACATGATTAAAATTTATGATACCATGACCCGTTCGCTCCGCGAGTTTGTGCCTTTGACTGAAAATACAGTCAACATGTACGTTTGTGGACCGACGGTCTATAATTATATTCATATTGGAAATGCCAGATCAGCGGTTGCATTTGATACAATCCGACGTTATTTTGAGTATGCTGGCTATCAGGTCAATTATGTTTCCAATTTTACCGATGTTGATGATAAAATCATCAAGGCAGCCGTACAAGCAGGGGTGTCTCCAAAAGAGTTGTCAGATCGCTTTATTGCAGCTTTTATAGAAGACACCAAGGCACTTGGTGTTAAGCCAGCCACACAAAATCCTCGTGTTATGGATTACATGGCTGAAATCATCTTATTTGTTGAGGCTCTTATTGAAAAAGACTTTGCTTACGAAGCAGCTGGCGATGTGTATTTTCGCGTGGAAAAGTCAGAGCATTATGCTCAGCTAGCTAATAAAACCTTATCAGAACTTGAAGTTGGAGCCAGTGGTCGGACAGATGCTGAGACAGCCTTGAAAGAAAATCCACTGGACTTTGCTCTTTGGAAATCAGCCAAGGCAGGCGAGGTTTCTTGGGATAGCCCTTGGGGAGCTGGCCGTCCAGGCTGGCATATTGAATGTTCTGTGATGGCTACTGAAATTCTTGGTGATACCATTGATATTCATGGTGGCGGAGCTGATTTGGAATTTCCTCATCACACCAATGAAATTGCTCAATCTGAGGCCAAAACAGGCAAGACTTTTGCCAACTATTGGATGCACAATGGGTTTGTCAATGTCGATAACGAAAAAATGTCCAAATCCCTAGGCAATTTTGTGACCGTTCATGACATGTTACAAACAGTTGATGGTCAGGTTTTACGCTTTTTCCTTGCGACACAACAGTACCGAAAGCCGATTAACTTTACTGAAAAGGCTATCCATGATGCCGAAGTCAATCTGAAGTATCTGAAAAATACCTTGCAACAACCGCTGACAGAAAAGGCAGATGAGCAAGAACTAAAACGCTTTGTGGCAGCTTTCCAGGTAGCTATGGATGATGACTTTAACACAGCAAATGGGATAACCGTCGTGTTTGACATGGCCAAGTGGATTAATTCTGGCTCCTATACAGAGCCTGTTAAAAGCGCCTTTGAGAAAATGTTAGCTGTTTTTGGAATCATCTTTGAAGAAGAGGTTCTTGAGGCTGATATTGAAACCTTAATTGCCAAGCGACAAGAGGCGCGTGCCAACCGTGACTTTGCCACTGCTGATGCCATTCGAGATCAACTCGCAGCTCAAGGCATTAAATTATTAGATACCAAAGATGGTGTGAGGTGGACGCGTGACTAATTCAGTTGATGTGAATTTGATTAATGGCATTGCCCTAGCCTTTGAGGGGGATGCGGTTTATTCCTACTATATTCGCCGCCATCTGATTTTTCAAGGCAAAACGAAACCTAGTCAACTACACCATTTAGCAACGAGATACGTTTCTGCTAAGGCGCAGGCCAACTTGATTCAGGCCATGTTAGAAGCGCAGCTATTGACCGAAAAAGAAGAAGACATTTACAGACGTGGTCGCAATACCAACAGCCATACCAAAGCCAAAAATGCAGATGTCGTTACTTATCGGATGTCAACAGGCTTTGAAGCAGTTATGGGCTATCTTGATATGACTGACCAACAGGCACGTTTAGAAGAATTGATCACGTGGTGTATCAATCATGTTGAAGCGAAAGCATAACAATGTTTGAGAGTTCTCCTAGGAGGCTCTCTTTCATTATTCTAAAGGCATCAGGAAATCACGAGTTGTCAGTAAGTCACCAGCACACTAATCATTATTACTGAAAAGGAGAAGAATATGCTAGCAACATTTTTAAAGCCAATAAGCGAAACCCTATCGACGGGGCTTGTGATGTTAATTGCTCTGGCAATGGCTGATGTTGCCTTAGGAATCTTAGGTCTGCTAGGATTTTTAGCCTTTCAAGTTCGCTCCATTTACTATCGTTTAGAAACTCTATCTTAACTATTCGTTTTTAAGGTGTGTTAGTGGGCAGCTTTCTGATACTTTTTATCATTCTTGTTTTAGAATATGCCCTTCAAAGCATGATTGATCATAAAGAAACCATTAAAGAATGGGTTGAAAAATAAATCGAAGTACCTTTATGGGTACTTTTTGACTATTTAAAGACATATTTGTAACATAATTGAAATATTTTTAACAAAAAAGACATAAAACTGTTGCAAAAATTTCCGAATAAATTATAATGAAAGAGTAAAAATGAAAAAAGAGGAGATCCTTATCATGACATCTATGAAAAAATCACTTACCTTATTCTCGGCAGCTTTGCTGATTAGTTCAGGTCTCTCTTTGAGCATGCCTAATGCTGTGCGTGCTGAAGATGGACAGACAGATAAGGTAACAGCAGAAACATCTGTTAGTCAGGTCAGCGTAGAGGCTACTATGCGTGGTACAGAACCTTATATTGATGCCACAATTGCAACCAGCCAACCTGTCAGTCATTCGGCCCAAGCGACTGTTATGCTTCAAGATGCCAATGGCAATACCATTACTAGTTGGGTTTATACGATGAACCCAGGGCAACGTCGCTTCACAGCTTGGTTTGATTTAAGTGGTCAAAAGAGCAATGATTATCGGGTTGCAGTTAGTGTTCAAGATAAGGAAACAGTGGCCAGCGGCCAATCAGCATCAGTTCACTTTGACCAGAGTAAAGCTAAAAAATCTCCAGCAAGCAATGAAAAAAAGCCCTCAACTGCTCAACAACCAAACCAAGTTAATACAACAACAGCAGTAGTTGGGAACTCTACAGCTGGTCGCCAACAATCAGACTCAACCAATCAGGTGTCAAGTACCAATGCTAATCAACACGTGACAACTTCAAAAGCGCTTGTTAAAAAGGCTAATGTTTCTAAAACGACTACAAGTAAAGAAGTGGCTGATGACAAAGACGATAAAATGTTAACAGACCGTGAAGACGATAAAGCAGAACCTAAAAAAGGCTTTCCATGGCTCTTATCAGGTTTAGTGGCAGTCGTTGCTTTGAGCTTGTTTCTTGTGATTCAGAAAGTCTCTAAACGAAAATAAGCAGACAGAATCATTTATTTGGAAGCATTCATGGTATAATAAGAACTATGAAAGATAAAGATACTATTGAACCAAATGACATTGTCTACGGTGTCCATGCTGTGACAGAAAGTCTCCAAGCCAATACAGGAAATAAACTCTATATCCAAGAAGATTTACGAGGGAAAAACGTTGATCACATCAAGTGTTTAGCCGCCGAGAAGAAAGTTTCCATTTCATGGACGCCTAAGAAAATCTTATCAGAAATGACAGAAGGAGCTGTTCACCAAGGGTTTGTCCTTAGAGTATCGGCCTTTGCTTATACCGAGTTGGATACGATTTTAGAAAAAGCAGAGCAAGAAGACAATCCTTTGATTTTGATTTTAGATGGTTTAACAGATCCTCACAATTTGGGATCCATTCTACGAACAGCTGACGCGACCAATGTGTGCGGAGTGATTATCCCTAAACACCGTGCCGTAGGTGTGACACCGGTAGTTGCGAAGACCTCAACAGGAGCTGTGGAGCATGTTCCAATTGCTCGTGTCACGAATCTTAGGCAGACATTGGATAAGTTGAAAGCAAAAGGATTCTGGACATTTGGCACAGGCATGAATGGAACACCATCTGACCGTTGGAATACTAGTGGAAAGTTAGCTTTGATTATTGGCAATGAGGGAAAAGGAATCTCTGCCAATATCAAAAAACAGGTGGACGAAATGATTACCATTCCGATGAATGGTCATGTTCAAAGCTTGAATGCTAGTGTGGCAGCAGCAATTTTGATGTACGAAGTTTTCCGAAATAGACCTTAAGCGATGAAAAAACGAATTCTCTTAGTTGACGGGTACAATATGATTGCCTTTTGGCAGTCCACTCGTCAATTATTTAAGACCAACCAGTTAGAACAGGCACGTAACACACTTTTAACAAAACTTAATCATTATGCCCATTTTGAGAATAGTGACATTATTTGTGTTTTTGATGCCCAGTATGTGCCAGGGTTAAGGCAGCGTTATGATCACTACAAAGTTTCCGTAGTGTTTACAGAAGAGGAAGAAACAGCAGATAGTTATATTGAGCGCACGGCTGCGGAACTAAACACGGCTATTCACTTAGTAGAAGTTGCAACCAGTGATCTCAATGAGCAGTGGACTATTTTTTCCCAAGGAGCTCTTCGCGTTACCGCCAAAGAATTAGAACAAAGGGTTAATACTGTCAAAGCTGATTTGGATAAAATGTCTCAAGCTATTGAGATGAAAACACCTAAGTTGAGACCTTTTGATCAAAGACAAATGGATCAATTGAAAGCGTTTATGACACATTTAGATGATTAATCAGTTTATACTCGCCAAGTGCGAGTTTTTTTGATAGAATAAGGCGATAATAATTTGATCATCAAACTAAATATAAACAAGTGACTAGGAGAGATGCTAATGACCTTTACTTTAATGACCGATTCTACAGCGGATTTGAATCCTGCTTGGGCAGACGACCATAATATTGCCCTCATGGGCTTAACCATTACGTGTGATGGGAAAGTTTATGAGACTGTTGGTCCTCATCGTCTTAGTAGTGAGCGCCTTTTAGAAAAAATGAAGGCAGGTAGTCAACCTCAAACCAGTCAGATTAATGTAGGGGAGTTTGAAAACGTTTTTCGAGAGCATGCCAAGCACAAGACCCCCCTTCTCTACTTAGCATTTTCATCTGTTCTCTCGGGAACCTATCAAAGTGCGGTGATGGCACGTGATATGGTATTAGAAGATTACCCCGATGCAGTGATTGAAATTATTGATACCTTGGCTGCCGCAGGAGGAGAGGGCTACCTCACCATTTTAGCGGCGGAAGCCAGAGACAGTGGCAAAACGATAAGTGAAACGAAATGTCTGATTGAAACTATCTTGCCCCGCTTGCGCACTTATTTCTTGGTCGATGACCTCTTTCATCTGGTGCGTGGTGGGCGTCTGTCAAAAAGTTCTGCTTTTTTTGGTAGTCTAGCTAGTATCAAACCTCTTCTGTGGATTGATGCCGAAGGGAAATTGGTGCCCATCGCAAAAATTCGGGGCCGTCAAAAAGCCATCAAAGAAATGGTGGCTCAAGTGGAAAAAGATATTGCCGATTCAACGGTTATTGTTTCTTATACTAGCGATCAGGATAGTGCCGAAAAGTTACGAGAACAGTTGCTGGCGCGTGAGAATATTAGTGACGTTCTCATGATGCCACTGGGGCCAGTTATCTCAGCTCACGTTGGTCCTAATACCTTGGCAGTTTTTGTTATTGGGCAGAAGTCCCGTTGATCCCTTATAAGGATTGAAGAGAAATTTTCAATCCTTTTTTGAATGGCTAAATCAGTCAGGTGTGTAAAGTATATTTGACAAAAAGACTAAAATAAGTTATTTGATGTCACATAAAACATCAAAGGAGAAATAAATCATGCTTGACAGCAAACAAAATCTCGTTAAGTCGCAACGGGGTTTCATTGTCATAACAGCAGTGATGGATCTAGTTGTGTTAGTAGCGACACTGCTGGCTAAAACCAGTTTTCAACGTTACTTATTTGGCGGCGCAGCCCTTGTATTGACTAGCCTTCTCATATTGTTGGTATGGGGACTAAAGACAGCGAAAAAGCTCCAAACTAGACTAGATAGCAAAGAAGTACTAGATCCTAAGGTAAGGGACTATCAGAAGCTGCCCAAATATGATGAACGCCAAAAACAGATTCTTCTCAAAGGATACACTATTGGGTTTTGGTTTATGATTGGGGTTGCCTGGCTGTCACTCTTTATTAGCCGATTCTCGGAGGGGCTGGTATCTGCAAGCTTCCTCTTTACGTTGGCTTTATGGGGAGGGGTGGCTGTTCAAACCACTTATTGTAACCTCAACGGGACTTCTCCATTTGTAGATGGACGCTTTGGAAAGCAAGGAACATTGATGGGGATGATAGCAACAGCGATGAGCTTGGTCATTATAGGATTGGCGGTAACAGAGATGATGGCACCGCCAATCAAAATGGAAAGCTTTTTCAAGGCAGGTGGTAGCGGATCTCTAATGGTGTTAGGAATAACGCTTCTTAGTATGGGAGCTAGTATTCTCTATCGTCATTATCTGGATGCTAAAGAGGCAGATGAATGAAGAACCTCAAATTAAAAGCAGCGCGTGCAGGCAAGGATTTGTCTCAACAAGCTCTAGTAGATTTAGTAGGTGTATCCCGACAAACCATTGCGGCTGTTGAAAAGGGAGATTACAACCCAACGATTAATCTTTGCATTGCCATTTGTCGTGTACTAGACAAGACTCTGGATGACCTCTTTTGGGAAGCTGATGATTGTCACTAATATTAGCAGAGCAGCTCTGCCATTCCCCCAAAAACGGAAAAAATAATCCAATAAAAATAGCTAAAGCACTTGACTAGAGCCTGTTAAGTTTGATATTATAGTAGGCGGTATTGTTTACCCCATTTGAAAGGCCCCGGAACCTTCCAAATACCTTTGATGGGACGGAACACCCATCACCCTGTAAACAAATATTACGAATTCGTATAGGAGAAATCATGAACAAAACAACTTTCATGGCTAAACCAGGCCAAGTTGAACGCAAATGGTACGTTGTTGACGCAACTGATGTACCACTTGGGCGTCTTTCTGCAGTAGTTGCTAGCGTACTTCGCGGAAAAAACAAACCAACTTTCACACCACACACTGATACAGGTGATTTCGTTATCGTTATCAACGCTGAAAAAGTTAAATTAACTGGTAAAAAAGTGACTGATAAAGTTTACTACACTCACTCAATGTACCCAGGTGGTTTGAAATCAATCACTGCTGGTGAACTTCGCTCTAAAAACGCAGTTCGCTTGATTGAAAAATCAGTTAAAGGCATGCTTCCACATAACACTCTTGGACGTGCACAAGGTATGAAATTGAAAGTCTTCGTTGGCAGTGAGCATACTCATGCAGCACAACAACCAGAAGTACTTGACATCTCAGGACTTATCTAAGAGGAAAGGAGCATTAAATAATGGCACAAGCACAATATGCAGGTACTGGCCGTCGTAAAAACGCTGTTGCACGCGTTCGTTTGGTTCCAGGTACTGGTAAAATCACTGTTAACAAAAAAGATGTAGAAGAATACATCCCACATGCTGACCTACGTTTGATCATCAACCAACCTTTTGCAGTTACATCAACTGAAGGTTCATACGACGTTTTCGTAAACGTTGTTGGTGGTGGATACGGTGGACAATCAGGTGCGATTCGTCATGGTATCGCTCGTGCGCTTCTTCAAGTAGATCCAGATTTCCGCGATTCATTAAAACGTGCTGGTCTTCTTACACGTGACGCACGTATGGTTGAACGTAAAAAACCAGGTCTTAAAAAAGCCCGCAAGGCATCACAATTCTCAAAACGTTAATATTCAGTTATATCAACGTTTCAGAGCACTTTGCGAAGTTTTCGCAAGGTGCTTTTTTTGATGAAAAAAGTGCTTTGGTAATCCTTTTGGTAATCTTTCGAGACTTGGTTTTTGGTCAATATGAGGCTGAGCAATAAATCTAGTTCATTTAGCCTTATTAAGATACTCTGCAAATTTTGTAATTGACTGTTTTTCACCAGCTTTTGTAGCATGGCTATAAGTGTCTAAAGTCATCTGGCTGCTTGCATGGCCTAAGCGTTTAGCAGTATTGACTGGGTCAATTCCCATTTCAATCATCAAGGTTGCGTGAGTGTGTCTAAACCCATGTGGGCTAATCTTTTTAAGATTATGCTTACGTATAATACGTTTTAGAATATTGTTGATATAGTCAGCGTGTAAGGGTTCTATCTCACCATCTCGGTTGCAGTATGTAAACATAAATTCTTTGTCGAGAGAAAGAGGTTGTACTGATAATTGCCACTTTTCTCTGCTAGTTTCCTGTTTCCATTTGTTGAGGATAGAACAGGTTTCATCATCAAGATATATAGAGCGTACAGAGAATGTATTTTTAGTTCCTTTTTCAATGGCATGACCATCTATTCTTCCTAAACTTTTGCTGACTGTTAATAGTTGATTCTCAGAATCAAAATCTTCCCATTTGAGGGCGTAGAGCTCTCCTTTTCGTAACCCACTGTATGCTAGTAATCGAAATAGTGCATAATGTTTATAAGGTTCATTTTCTAAAATGATTGTCAAAAAATGATGCAACTCGTTAACTGTCCAATAGTTCTCACTGACAGTTTTTTTGAGTTTAGGCATAATAACCTTGCTCATAGGATTTCGTTCAATATAATTCATATTAATGGCAAATTCAAATATTTTAGAAGTATAAGATTTGATTTGTTCATGTTTTTGAATGTCTTGGCTTTGTCAGTGATGAAGGATTGACAGTCTAAAGGACTGATTTTTGAAATTTTCTTTTCTCCAAAAACAGGAAGAATATGTAGGCGATAGAGGTCGGCAGTTTTGACTGCAGTAGTTGCTTCAACAGTATCTTTGTAAGCTTCATACCACCTTTGATAAAGCTCTTGGTAAGTGTAGGTTGTTTGAGCAGTAATATGGACAAAAGTTCCACTATTCAACTGATGATTAACAGCAGTTTCATGAGCTTTGGCAGCTTTGCGCGTCTTGAATCCTCGTTTAGTATAATATTTTTTCTTACCGTAGTCGTTTAGACCAAGGTAAACTTTAACAAAATAGGTGACTCCTTTTGTAGATTGGTACTTGTGTACAGACATAACAGTTCTCCGTTTCTAAGTTTTCGGAGCTTATGTAATTGAGAAACTGTTCGTTTATTTTTTGTGTCGGTCTTCTTGTCTAATTCGGTATTCTTCAGTCTGAATCCAGGTTTGCCAAATTTCTGACTCTCGTTTTAAACTATTCATGTGTTTAGTGAAAGTTTTCATGAATTCTTCCTCATGATTGATCAAGTAGCGCGCTAAAATGCGCCTAAAATCGTCTGAGAAGCCTTCATTTAAGGGCATAGACAAATGAATCTCTCCTAGTTCGATTCCTTTCTTAAGCTTCTCCATATCGCTTTTAAAAGGTGTTACAGAAGTAATTTCAGATGTCTTGAAACTATCAGTGACGATTTTTAAATTTGACGGAGCGTACTTTTCTTCGTCAATTCCAAGGATGTATGCCACTGAGACACCAAAATAATCCGCTAACTTTTGAGCATTCTCTTTTTTAGGTTTTCGTATTCCTTGGTTATAGCTAGATAGTGTTGGGTAGGATATATCTAGCGCTTCACTGATACTTTTTATTTTTTTGCCACTTTCTTCTATAAGTTTAGCTATATTATTAGTCATAGATTCCTCCTAATTGATATTCTACCATATTTAATACAAAAAGTATAATACCACTCGACAAGAATACAAAAAGTATTTATAATTTAAAATGTATAATAAAATATACAAAATTTCGGAGTTTATTTAATTGAGAAATGGAAACGAGGTAATAATATGTCTGAAGAAGCGACTTTAGTTGTTCAACTTCCCAAAGTTTTGGAAAAACAGTTAAGGGCACATTATGATGAAATGGTCTCTACAGCTATTGAAAGAGCGCTAGAAGATAAAGAACTATACAAACCTATGGTTCGGATGGCAGCTCTTTCTAGGTGGCTTGATGTATCAACGACAACCCTTCAAAAATGGACACGAGAAGGAATGCTTACAATGGTCATTGATGGGGTGACTCTGTACGATAAACGAGCTGTCACTAGATGGCTAAAGCAATATGAAAGATAGGAGGTACACGTATGAGTGAAGTACAATGGATTAAGATTACTACAGATATCTTTGATGATGAAAAAATACAGTTGATTGAGTCAATGCCCGAAGGAGATACTTTAATTGTCATCTGGTTTAAACTACTCGTTTTAGCAAGTAAACAGAATTACAGTGGAGTCTTAGCTCTAGGAGATAAGGTCTTTTATACAGAAGAGATGTTAACTACAGTCTTTAGGAGAAAGTCAACGACTGTGAAGCTGGCTCTGAAAACATTTGAACAATTTGGAATGATTGCTTTTGTGGATGGAGCAGTCACAATTCCTAAATGGGAGAAACATCAGAATATTGATGGTCTAGAAAAAATTCGTAAACAAACAAGAGAAAGAGTGGCTCGTCATCGTCAAAAGCAAAAAGCTCTAGTAAGTGGGCAAGATAGTTTATCAATAGAATGTAACGTTACAGAAATGTTACCTGTAACGGAAAGTAACGGTCAAGTAACGCAACAGATTAAGAACAAGAACCAGAAAGAGAATAAGAATATACTAGATAATAGTTCTAGAGAGACAGAAGATCAGTCAACAACTTATCTCAAACCAGAGTATTATTCCCTTTTGCAAGTGATTGCGGATAGATATAACGATCGTTTTATTTACCCCTATAATTACACCCTAACGCATAAGCAAAAAATGGCGATTGGACAGTTTTTAAGCGAAGGCTATATGACTTCTGATGAAGTCTTGGGAATGATAGATCGTATTCCTAATGATGTAGAGTCACCATTAGCCTATTTAATGAGCTCTATGGAGCGCCTAAAAGATGAGCGATTATTGGAATCTAAGGTAATTGCTCATGAAAATGCTAGAAAGTTTTACCAAAAGGGATAAGGAGAGTAGAATGACAATATATTATCAATTGGAGAATATGCTAGTCGCTGGTTTTAAATCAGAAGAAGAGTTACAACGGTATCAAGGGTTAAAAGCAGAGTATGAGGAAGAAACCCTGGATTATAGTTTCTCAATTAGAGAAATTGTCAATCAATTAGAAATTATTATCCAGAGTAGAGAAAATGACTTCCCAAATTTAGAAGAAAGGCTGTTGCAAGGTTATCAGGAACTTGTAGAATATTTGAGGGAATACGATGTGTCTCAGGCAGAAAAATACACAAGGAGAATTTATTGTGGTTGAGCGTTATCGAACAGTTCTGAAAAAATTCTATATCACAAAATCGCAGAATCAAACGCTAAACTACCTTATCAGTTATACAGGTTTAAGGAATTTTTCTAACTATGCTAGGAAAATGTTATTTAAGAAATTCCCTATTGTTTTGGTATTTGATGAAACTTCATTTGAAGACTTGATATTTTCTTTGAGGCGAATTAAAAATAATATCAATCAGTTAGCAAGGATAGCAGAGAAATCTCAGGATCTTCAAGCATTACGAGCTATGACTTACAGTGTTCAAATGATTGAAAAATATGAAAAATCGTTCCTTAAATACCATAAAACGAAAAAGGCGAGGTTACTATCAAAAGTGGATGAATGAAAAATAGAATTAAAAATATCGTGAAGCAAGTCTTTTTGACTGAGGATGAGAATAAAAGATTGTTAGCACTAATGGCTAATGAAAAAGAGTCAAACTTTTCCGCTTTTGCCAGAAAGAAATTATTTAACCAAGAGATTGAATCATGGACGATTAATTTTCCAGAGTATGAGCAACTGACAGAGCGATTCATTCAGATTGGCAGATCAATTAATAGGATTGCTAAGTTTTCAACTCAGGTTGGAAATATTTCACAACAGAATTTTATAGAACTTGGTCAGTTGATAACTCAATTATTGGATGAATTGGAAAAGGGACTCTCAGTTAACCTAAAAGAGAAGTCTACTAAACATTAAATAAGTAAATGAAATCGCAGGAATTTATCTGCGGTTTTCTTATGTCCTTCTAAAAAATGATTGTCTGACAATGTCAGCCACCGTGTCTGGCACGGGGAATTTAGAATTGATACTAAAACATAATTTTAGGTCTTTGCGAGCTCAGATAGTGTATACATACTATCGCAAAAAATCCACTACCAAAAGTGAGCAGACGGCTCCTTTAGGTGATGGATTTTAACACTTGGGGCAAAGCCCCAAACCCCTTGAGGAAACGTGTAAGAAGAAGGGAAAAATGGTATAATAGAAATATTAAAGACTGTGAGGATTTGAAGATGTCAGAACAAGCACAAAGGCAAGAGTTGCACCGCAAAATCTGGGCAATCGCAGATGATGTCCGTGGTGCGGTAGATGGTTGGGATTTCAAACAATATATTTTGGGAATCCTTTTTTACCGTTTTATCAGTGAAAATTTCAAGACTTATATCGAGGGTGGTGAGGACTTCAACTATGAGGAGATTCCGGATGAAGTAATCACACCTGAGGTTAAGGATGATGCGATTAAGACAAAGGGGTACTTTATTATGCCTGCGCAGCTTTTTTCCAATGTTGTGAAAACAGCTCGTAGTAATGACAACTTAAATACGGAACTCAAGGACATTTTTGATGCCATTGAGGCGAGTGCTACGGGTTATGCCAGTGAAAATGATATTAAAGGTCTTTTTGACGACGTGGACACCAGAAGTAATAAGCTGGGAAGTACCGTCCCAGAGCGTAATGAACGCCTAGCCCTTATTCTAGAAGGTATTGCTAGTCTTGACTTTGGGAATTTTGAGGACAACCATATTGACCTTTTTGGGGACGCTTATGAGTACTTGATTTCAAACTATGCTTCCAATGCAGGGAAGTCAGGTGGCGAGTTTTTTACACCACAGAGTGTGTCACGTCTGTTAGCTCGTATCGTCATGCTGGGTAAGGATGAGAAAAATAAAATCAACAAGATTTATGACCCTGCCTGTGGTTCAGGTTCCCTCCTCCTTCAAGCCAAAAAACAATTTACAGAGCATATCATTGAGGATGGTTTTTACGGTCAGGAGATTAACATGACCACCTATAACTTGGCTCGGATGAACATGTTCCTCCATAATATCAACTATGACAAGTTTAGTATCGAGCGTGGTAATACGCTGCTGGATCCTAAGCATGGTAATGATAAGCCCTTTGATGCTATTGTGTCCAACCCGCCTTATTCTATTAAGTGGATTGGTAGCGATGACCCGACGCTGATTAATGATGACCGTTTTGCACCAGCGGGAATTCTGGCACCCAAGTCTAAGGCAGACTTTGCCTTTATCATGCATAGCCTTTCTTATTTGTCTAATAAAGGCAGAGCGGCTATTGTGACCTTCCCTGGGATTTTTTATCGTGGTGGAGCGGAGCAAAAGATTCGTCAGTATCTGGTAGACGGAAACTTTGTTGAGGCTGTTATTCAGTTGCCTGATAATCTCTTTTTCGGGACATCTATTGCAACATGTATCCTTATCCTTGCTAAAAATAAGGCAACAACAGATGTTCTCTTTATTGATGCTAGTCATCAGTTCAAAAAAGAAACCAATAACAATGTCTTGGAAGAGAAGCATATCGAGAAAATCTTGACAAGTGTTGAGCATAAGAAGAATGAAGACCATTTCGCACAGCTTATTTCCCAAGAAAAAATTGCGGAAGCTGACTACAATCTCTCTGTATCTACCTACGTGGAAAAAGAGGATACGCGTGAGAAAATTGATATTGATGTTCTTAATAAAGAAATTGCGGAGACCGTGAAAAATATTGACCGCTTACGAGCAGAGATTGATAAGATTGTCGAGGAGTTGAGCTGATATGACCTACATTGATGAAATGATAAAAGAGCTTTGTCCTGACGGAGTAGAGTGGAAAGAGTTGGGAAAGGTCTGTGTTGTAAAAACAGGGCAGTCGGTTAATAAAACATTTATACAGAATAATTCTGGAGATTACCCAGTTATCAATAGTGGGAAAGAACCTTTGGGATATGTAGATGTTTTCAATACGGAAGATGATCCAATAGGAATTACTTCTAGGGGAGCAGGAGTTGGCTATGTTTCGTGGAATGAAGGAAAATATTTTAGAGGGAATCTCAATTATTCTGCAACTGTTAAAGACTCGGAGAAGCTGTTACCACGCTATTTGTATTATTTTTTGAAAAATAATTCTAAAAAAATTGAGGAATTATGTACTTTTGATGGTATACCAGCTCTGAACAAGTCTAAGCTAGAAAACCTTAATATTGCTATTCCCCATGAAGATATTCAAAAAGAAATCGTCAAAATACTTGACAAATTCACTGATTATGTTACAGAATTGACCGCAGAATTGACCGCAGAATTGACCTTCCGACAGAAGCAATATTCTTATTTTAGAGATAAACTCCTAAGTTTTGATGATGAAAGTATGGGGGGGGCGAACAATAAGGTTTACACTGTCCAGTGGAAAACGCTAGGGGAGGTGGCAAGGTTGAAAAATGGTCGGGATTGGAAAAGTTTGCCGTCTGGAGAAGTGCCAGTTTATGGTAGTGGTGGTGAGATGGGAGAATTTGTCTCTGATTATGCGTATGACAAACCGACTGTTTTGATTCCTAGAAAAGGCTTAATATCTAATCTGTTCTATCTTGATAAACCTTTTTGGAATGTCGATACAATCTATTACACCGAGATTGATGACAGTCAGATGATGCCGAGATATTTTTACCATTATTTGACAACTGTTGATTTAGAGAGATTATCGACTAATCCAACTAGACCGAGTTTGACACAGGCTATTCTGGACAAAATAGAAATCCCCCTCCCTTCTCTGGCTATCCAATCCCGCATCGTCCAAGTGCTCGACAATTTCGATACAGTTTGTAATGACCTCAATATCGGTCTACCCAAAGAGATTGAGCTTCGTCAAAAACAGTACGAATTTTTTAGAGATAAGCTCTTGACCTTCACCGCCGAAGGCGTGTATACTGACAGGACAGTACAGTACAGACAAGACCTAATTAGGCTCTTGCAGTGGGTGTTTGGACCAATACGTGTATCGTTGGGTGCTATTTGTGATTTCACGCGAGGCAATGGTCTGCAGAAGAAAGATTTTATTGATGAGGGGTATCCTGTTATTCATTATGGACAGATTTACACCAGATACGGGTTTTCAACTAAAGATACCATTTCTTTTACCAGTCAGACAGTCTTTGATAAACTGAAAAAAGCCAAGCCTAATGACATAGTGATGGCGACAACATCAGAAAATGTTGAGGATGTTGGTAAGGCGGTTGTTTGGGAAGGCACGGAGGAGATTGGTGTGTCAGGTGATGCCTATATCGTTCAGACATCGCAAAATGCCAGATACCTGAATTACTTCTTTAAATCCGTCCCCTTCCAAAGTCAGAAAGAAAAAAAGGTCACTGGAACAAAAGTTATCCGTATCAATGCTAAGGATATGGAGAATTTTCTGATTCCACTTCCTGATTTAGAACAACAACAGCAAATCGTTAACATACTAGACAAATTCGATACCTTAACATCTGATCTTATCCAAGGTCTTCCGAAGGAGATTGAATTGAGACGAAAACAGTATGAGTATTTTAGGGATAAGTTGTTGCAATTTTAAACAAAGAGGTGATGCCTTATGGGAAAAAGTTTAAGAGAGATTGCTCAGGAGCTGAAGGAGTCAGAAAAGAAAGTTCATCTGATTTATGCCTTCAATGGAACCGGGAAAACAAGATTATCTAAGGAATTTACTAAACTTGTTACACCTGATGAAGATGAGCTAACAAGGCAAAAAATTCTCTATTATAATGCTTTTACAGAAGACTTGTTTTATTGGGATAATGAGATAATTGCCTTGAAAATTTGGAACAACTATTTTATGGATTGGATTCTAATAGATCAAGGACAAGATGGAAATATTATTAAGAATTTTCAACAATACACAAATGATAAGTTGATGCCTAACTTTAACTTCTCAGATAGAAGTGTTACCTTTTCTATTGAGCGTGGTAATGAGGAGATTATAGAATCCATTAAGTTATCCAAAGGAGAAGAAAGCAATTTTATTTGGTCTATATTTTACACGCTATTAGAACTAGTGATTAGTGAACTGAAAATTCCAGAATTAGATGAAAGAAGCACATCCGATTTTAATCAGTTGGAGTATGTATTTATTGATGATCCCGTTTCATCTCTTGATGATAATCATCTGATAGAAGTTGCTTCTAATTTAGCTTCTTTAATAAAAGAGAGCAACAAAGAAAAATTAGGATTGCAATTTATAATCACGACTCATAACCCATTATTCTATAATGTCTTACACAATGAATTTGGAAATGCTAATAAGTTTAGACTAGAAAAATTGGAAGATGGTACCTATGAACTGCACGCACAAAGAAATGATTCACCATTTTCTTATCACATATTTTTGAGAAATGAACTGAGAACAGCAATAAATGAAAACAGAATTCAAAAATATCATTTTAATTTTTTGAGAAATCTTTTTGAAAAAACTGCGACGTTTTTAGGGTACATGGATTGGAAAGATTTGTTACCGCGTGAAGCAGACGATGAAACAAAATTGAGCTATGCAAAAAGAATCTTAGATATTTCAAGTCACTCGCAGTATTCGGGAGAAGAAGTTTCTAGTCTCAATCCTAGAGAGAAACAGATGCTAATTTATCTGTTTGAAAGTTTTGAAAATACCTACCAATTCAATAAGGAGCACCTATGACAAGTACCTTTCAAACCACACCCATTATCGAAACCAACAATTTCATCGTTTTAGACAAATATACTAAAATTACCCAGCCCAGCACCTATCAGACGGAAGCAGACTTGGAGCGAGAGCTGGTTAGTGATTTGCGACAGCAGGGATACGAGTACCTCAATAATCTGACGACCCCAGAAGCTCTCTTAGATAACCTAAAGACCCAGATGGAAGCCCTTAACGGCGTTGTTTTTTCTGAGGCAGAATGGCTACGTTTTTTAGAGGAGTACCTCAATAAGCCTAGTGATGGTTTGATTGACCGCACCCGAAAGCTCCACGATAACCACATCTACGACTTTATCTTTGACGATGGGCATATCCAAAATATTTATCTCTGGGATAAGAAAAATATCAGTCGAAATAAGCTTCAGGTTATTAACCAAATGTCTCAAGTTGGGACTTCAAGTAATCGTTATGATGTGACCATTTTGGTCAATGGGCTACCCTTAGTACAAATTGAGCTTAAAAAGCGTGGGGTGGCTATTCGTGAGGCTTTTAATCAGGTTCACCGTTACAGCAAGGAGAGTTTTAATGAAGAAAATTCACTCTTCAAGTATCTCCAGATTTTTGTCATTTCAAATGGGACGGATACTCGCTATTTTGCCAATACCACTAAGCGGGAGAAAAATTCTTTTGACTTTACCATGAATTGGGCACTAAAAAATAATGAACCAATCAAGGATTTGAAGGATTTTACAGCGACCTTTTTCAGTCAGCAGACACTTTTAAACGTTCTCATCAATTATTCTGTTTTTGATACCAGTGATACCCTCCTTATCATGCGTCCCTATCAGATTGCGGCGACGGAGCGGATTATTTGGAAGATTCGCTCGGCCATTGACAGCAAACTCAAGAGTGGTCCTGAGACTGGCGGTTATATCTGGCATACGACGGGGTCTGGTAAGACCTTGACCAGTTTTAAGGCGGCGAGACTGGCGACTGAGATGGATAAAGTGGACAAGGTTTTCTTTGTGGTTGATAGGAAAGACTTGGACTACCAGACTATGAAAGAATACCAGCGTTTTTCACCTGACTCAGTTAATGGGTCAAATAGCACAGCTGGACTTAAATGCAATATAGAAAAAGATGACAATAAGATTGTGGTTACGACAATTCAAAAGCTCAATAACTTTATGTCTAGTGAAGCAGAGCATGAGATTTACAACAAGCAAGTAGTTTTTATCTTTGACGAATGCCACCGTTCACAGTTTGGCGAGGCTCAAAAGCGCTTAAAACAAAAGTTTAAGAAGTATTGTCAGTTTGGTTTTACGGGGACGCCGATTAAAGTTGAAAATGCTTTAGGCAGTGAGACGACGGCTTCTGTATTTGGTCGGGAACTTCATGCATACGTCATTACCGATGCTATCCGCGACCAAAAAGTGTTGAAATTTAAGGTGGATTACAATGATGTTCGTCCACAGTTTAAGTCGTTGGAAACTGAGCAAGATTTAGGGAAATTATCTGCTGCTGAAAATAAAAAAGCCCTACTTCATCCAACACGGATTACAGAGATTTCGGCTTATATTTTAGAACATTTTAATCAAAAGACACATAGACAAAACGGTAAAGGATTTAACGCTATGTTTGCCGTGTCAAGTGTCGAGGCGGCCAAGGCTTACTACCAAGAGTTGCAAGACCAACAAGCTGGAAAAGATAAACCATTGAAGATTGCAACCATCTTCTCTTATGCAGCAAATGAGGAGCAGGCTGCGATTGGGGAGATTGATGACGAGACATTCAGCCCTGCTGACTTGGCAGATATTAGTAGTAAGGAATTTTTGAGTGGAGCGATTTCCGATTATAATCGCCTTTTTCAGACTAATTTTAGTATCAATGGCAATAAGTTTCAAAACTATTACCGTGATTTAGCTAAGCGAGTTAAGTCTGGCGAGGTGGATTTGCTTATTGTCGTCGGTATGTTTTTGACTGGCTTTGATGCTCCGACCTTGAATACACTTTTTGTGGATAAAAACTTACGCTATCATGGGTTGATTCAGGCTTTTTCTCGAACGAATCGGATTTACAATGCGACTAAGACATTTGGAAATATTGTAACTTTTCGTGATTTGGAAAAGGCAACGACAGATGCTATTAAGTTGTTTGGGAAGACGGAAACGGCTGATATTCTGTTAGAGCGCTCTTACGAGGACTACATGAATGGCTACATTGAGGCTGGTCAAGAGCAAAAAGGATATTTGGAAGTCGTAAAAGAATTGCAGGAGAGATTTCCAAATCCAACGACTATTATCAAAGAAAGTGATAAGAAAGAATTTGTGACCTTGTTTGGTCAGTTCTTGCGTTTGGATAATATCTTGCAGAACTATGATGATTTCATGAGTTTGCAGGCTTTGCAAGAGTTAGATGTTACAGATATAGAGGCTTTGGCAGATTTCAAAGGACGTTTTCATTTGGATGACGAAGCAGTTGCAGTACTCTCTCAACTGGACATCCCAAGTGTTCGTGAGA
Organism: Streptococcus canis; assembly: GCF_900636575.1. Lineage (NCBI taxonomy): Bacteria > Bacillati > Bacillota > Bacilli > Lactobacillales > Streptococcaceae > Streptococcus > Streptococcus canis. Next base: position 260,279 of record NZ_LR134293.1, on the reverse strand, counting down.
TTCAAGATTATCGCTCCGCTTACAATGATATCAAGTCTTGGTATGACAATGAGCGGCGTAATCAGCAGAATAACGATTCCGAAATCGACTGGGATGCGGTTGTCTTTGAAGTGGAGTTGTTGAAATCACAGGAAATCAATCTGGACTATATTCTGGAATTGATTTTTGAAACCAACCAAAAGGTATCTGATAAGGATCAACTCATTGAAGAAATTACTCGGACTATCCGTGCTAGTCTGGGTCAGAGAGCTAAAGAAAGCTTAATTGTGGATTTTATCAATGCCAGCGACTTGGACAGTTTTTCCGAGAAGTCAGATATTTTAGAACAATTTTATACATTTGCCCGTCAAAAACAAAAAGAAGCAGTAGCTAATTTGATTGAGACAGAGGGGCTGAATGTTGAGAGTGCAAGCCGATATATTCAGATGTCGCTCAAACGAGAGTACGCTAGTGAAAATGGGAATGCTCTCAATGAAGCACTTCCTAAGATGAGTCCCCTCAATCCCCAATATCGTACTAAAAAGCAGACGGTATTTGAAAAAATTGTGGATTTGGTAGAGGTATTTAAGGGGATTGGTGGAGAAATTTAACCATTATTATTTCTTCTAGACATAAGAAGAGAAAACTTTACAGTTGACATTTTAAAAAATATCAAAGGCATTATATCAGTGGTATAAAAAGCTGACTTATCATTTATTTGGAGACGACAGTTGTTCCAAAAATGTGCTGTTTGATATTGAGAAGGAGGCTTAAACTTGGAAAACAAAAGGGATTTAATTCAAACCCTATCCCACTACCAATTCTCTCCAGAAAGCCAACATTTAGACAGGAAATCCGCCCGAAAGAAACCGTCTGAACTGCTTAAACACCTGATTGCCTTTGCTAAAGCAGATGGTGGTCAGCTGGTCATCGGTATTGAGGACGACAAGCAGAGCAACCTCATCACTGGTTTCAGGGATGGCAAGGCCTATTCCATTGATGACTTTAAAAAGATTGACCGTGAAATGCGTGAGACACCTCTGGATTTGTCATTTGAAGAAATTCCTGTGGTTAATCACAAGGGTGAAGAAGATGTGATTTTGGACATCTCAGTTGAATTGTCCTCAAATCGCGTGATTGCTGCGCCTAATGATGAGGTTTACCTGCGTCAGGGTGATGAGACCGTTAAGCTCAGTTATGAACAACGAACTCAACTCAGCTATGATAAGGGACAGCGTTTCTTTGAGGATGAAGTTGTGGCTGACGCAACCTTAGAAGACATTGATGATAGTCTGGTACAGGATTTCAAGAATCGATTTGATATTTCAGACCGCTCTACGGAAGAAATTCTCAAAGCTCGGCGTTTTCTGGTCAATGGTAAATTGACCAAGGCTGCTATCTTGCTTTTTGGTAAATACCCATCAGCTTTCTTCCCTCAAGCTCGTGTTCGCTTCCAACGGTTTGATGGCACGGACATGGGGACAGGTAGTAGCTTTAATGTCATTAAGGAAGTGACCTTTGATGATGCTCTACCAACCCTGATTATCAAGGCTCGTGATTTTATTCGTACCCAGCTGCGTGAGTTCCAATATCTGGATGACAATGGGCAATTTCAAATTTTGCCTGAATATCCAGAATTTGCCTGGTTTGAAGGCCTTGTCAATGCTGTTACTCACCGTGATTACTCTGTCTATGGCGACCATATTCGTGTGCTCATGTTTGATGATCGACTGGAGATTCATAGCCCAGGTAAACTGCCAAATATCGTCACCGTTGACAATATCAAGCATGAACGTTTTTCAAGAAATCCTCGGATTGCCAGAACCCTGACGGAGTTTGGAGGGGTCCGTGAGATGAATGAAGGTGTTAAACGGATTTACTCAGAGATGGAATCAGCCTTTCTTCATGAGCCAAAATACTATGAACCTGGGAACAAGGTTGTTCTGACGCTTGAAAATAATATTGTCAGTCGACACCTACGAACTCGAGATAGTTTAGAGAAACAGTTTACTGATTTTGGCGACCTCAATGCCGATGAGCAATTGTTGATCCATTACATGTACAATTCAGGAGAGAAGATGACAACTGCAAAAGCCATTGAACTGACAGGAAGAAGTCGTAAGTTTATTGTAAAAACGATGAAAAAATTACAAGAATTGGGTATGGTTGACTGGTATGGAGCCAATAAAAATGACAGAAATCAATACTATACTTTAACGAAAAATTATCCTATCTCTCTAAGAGATAGGATACAGTAGGATACAGAGGCTTTGTGATGGAAAAATTCAACCAAGAAATTAAGAATATTGGTTCAAATAAGTTAGCCTATTCAATAGACCTTAATAATCAAAAAATTACCAAATCAGAGATTGTAAAAAGCTGGGGCAAAGCGTATTCTGAGAAAGTTGCTAACGGTTCTTTAGGTAATGGATTGCGCCCTCCTCAATATGGTGCACTTTCTGCTATACGTTCTCATTGGGTTGTCTCTAATGAACCGGCCACAATAGTTTTACCGACAGGAACAGGAAAATCTGAAACAATTTTTTCGACAATAGTCTCAGAGCGTATTGCTACAACTTTGATTGTTGTTCCAAGTAATTTACTTAGAGAACAACTTTTTGATCAGGTTAAACATCTGGGGATTCTTCCTAAAATTTCAGTTGTATCTGATCAGGCAATTTTTCCTAATTGTCTATTATATAAATCTACTGTGAAAGATAGTGAAAAGGATATTTTATTTAATGAAATTGATAATATAAATATCATTATAACTACACCAGCGCTGATTAAAGCGTTACCGAATGATCTGTTTGAAAAAATCTATTCGAACGTTGAATTAGTTGTATTTGATGAAGCTCACCATCTTGCTGCAAATGATTGGAGAAAAGTAAGAGATAAGTTCTCAGGTAAAAAGTTTTTACAATTTACAGCGACCCCATTTCGAAATGATGGTAAGAAAATTGATGGAAAAATAATTTTTAAATATAGTTTATCTCTTGCTCTGCAAAACAATTATTTTAAACCAATTGATTTTCATCCTATCCATGAGTATAATATTACAAAATCGGATGAAAAAATCGCAGATGTTGCAGTTAAACTTTTGCAAAGTGATTTGGATAAGGGATTAAATCACATTCTTTTGGCGAGAGCTAACTCTAAAAAAAGAGCTGATGAGTTATTCGATAAAATATATTCGAATTACAAAATATATAATCCAGTGATTATACATTCTGATAGAAAAAAGTCGCAAAACAGAGATTCGTTAGATCTACTAAAATCAGGAAAATCACAAATTGTTGTATGCGTGGACATGTTTGGTGAAGGTATTGATATTCCTTCACTTAAAGTTGCTGCAATTCACGACAAATATAAGTCATTACCAATTACTTTACAGTTTATGGGAAGGTTTGCAAGGTCTGGTAAAGAAAGGTTAGGCAGTGCTAAACTGATTACTAATATAGCATCAGAAGACTTAAAAGAAGATATCGATGAATTGTATAGACGTGATGCGGATTGGACTAAACTGCTTCAAATTAAGTCAGATAGAGCAATAGAAAAAGAAGTTCAGATAGAAGAATTTATTTCCCAATTTGAAAAAACAAGAGCAAGTAATATTGACTTATCTCAAATAAAGATGAAAATTAGTTCTCGAATATATAAAACGGATATGAAAGAGGTAAATATCAACGCCTGGAAAAATGTTCTGAGTGCAGAACATACTACTCACTTGATAAATGAAGAGAAGGGAATTTTAATATTTATTGAAGAAATAGAGAATACAGTTAACTGGTCTTATCAAAAAGATCTTGTCGAATATTTATATAATTTTTTTGTAATCTTTTTTGATGAGTATAGAGGTTTGATTCATATTAATGAGTCAGATAGTAGAAAAGGAAATGATTTGGTAGAGCAAATTTTTCCTAATTCTATGCAAATCAAGGGAGATGAGATTTACAGAGTGCTTGACGGTATTAATCGACTAATGATTGGAACACTCGGTTTAAAACAAATACCTGGAGGAAATGTCAGTTTTCGGATGTTTGCTGGGGTTGATGTAAGAAAGGGAATAAGTGAAGCAACTTCATTAGGTTCAATCAAATCAAATCTTTTTGGACATGGATACAGAGATGGAAATAAAATAAGTGTAGGTTGTTCTTATAAAGGAAAAGTTTGGATGAGATGGGTTGAAAGTCTTAATTTTTGGGTAGATTGGTGCCAAAAAATTGGGGCAAAAATTTTAGATACTAATATTGATACAAGTATGATATTAGAAAACTCACTTACTTCAGAAGTTGTTACAGAATTTCCGGATGGGGTTCCTTATAAAATAACACCTGACAGTATAATTGAAACTAGTAATTCAACTGCAAGGGCATTCTATATTGAAAAAGAAGATAAGCTGTATCATTTTTTTGAATCAGACTTTAGGAACCCTCGTCTTGAAAAAGGCTTATTGATTTTTGAACTTTGGATTAGTGAAAGAAAATTTATTTTTCAACAACACATAGATAAAAAGGGGTTTGGTTTTTTGCAAATTTCTGGAGATGACTTATTTATAAAGAAATCAAATAATAAGATTTTATTTTCACAATATTTAAAAGATCATAGTCCAACTATTTCTTTCATACAGAAGGATGGGGTTCGGGTAATGTTAGAGGGTAATCTACAAATTGTAGATAAACCGAGGAGTAAGGCATCGTTGTCAAATGAGATGCTTGTTCCGATAGAATGGAAAAAATATGGAACAAATATACGAAAAGAGTCTCAAGGTGTTGCTAAGGATAGAGCATCCATTCAATATGTAACTATAAATAAATTGATAAATACTGATGAATTGATAGTTTTTGACGATGATGGTTCAGGAGAAATTGCAGACATTGTTACAATAAGTGCTAATGAAGCAGAGCGCAAAATACTCATAAATCTGTATCATTGTAAATATTCACATGGTGATGAACCAGGTGCTCGTGTATCAGATTTATACGAAGTGTGTGGTCAAGCAGAGAAATCAATTATTTGGAAAGATAATTTATTAGATTTCCTTGATAGAATGATAAAAAGAGAGTCAATACGGATTTCTAAAAGACAGAGTTCTCGGTTTGAAAAAGGAAATATTAATGATTGTCGGACAATCAAATCTATGATAAAAGATGGCTTTAGTACTGATATGAGAATAACCATTGTACAGCCAGGTGTGTCGATTTCGAAACTAAGTACTGAGATGAAGCAATTGTTATTATCAACTGAGTATTATTTAAGTGAGACATATAATATTCCTCTTAACTGTTATTTCAGTGAATGAGAAATAGTTTTTAAATTCGAATACTCTAGGCTTTTTATGAGTATGAATCTTGAGTGATATAAGTCACTAGCAAGTTAATATAAAAAAAGTTAATTATACAATGATTTTCCTGTTCATTTCCTCAATTACATAAGCTCCGAAAACGAATTTTTGGTAATCTAATGGTAATCCATTGTTTGTAGGATTAGGTTATAAGTGCTTATTTTTAATGAAACTGACTTTTGAAAGCTTGATTTAATAAGCTTTTATTGAGGTTTTACTTTTGCTACCCAAAACCAGGTCTTAAGAAAGCTCGTAAAGCTAGTCAGTTCTCAAAACGTTAAGAAACGGCTACAATACAGCATTTACAACACTTCATGGTTACCACCATGGGGTGTTTTTTGGTAGATTTTTAGCAAAATTCACACCACTTTTCACACCAAATTCACACCATTACTTTTTTAAGTTACGATAAGCAATCTCTCCAACAGCCATTGGAACGATATTTGAAGTATTGACATAGGTCTTAGTTGTAAGAGTATCGCTATGTGTTAAAGCCTCTGAAATGGCTTCAAGTGATGTTTCAGATTGTTTGGCAAGAGTTGCCCCTGTGTGACGTAATTTATGAGGTGTAGCGTGTATTAGTTCCTTATGACGGGGTTCGACTGACTTCATCTTATTATTAAGATAATCAGCATGTAAGGGACTATTAACGTTTCCTTTTGTGTCAATATAAGTAAAGACATACTGTTCATCAGATTGAATAATATTGAATTTTGCTAATTCCAATTTTTGTTGCTTTTTCCAAACACGGAGTAAATCAGCTAGCTCAATGGGAATATGGAAAGTCGTCTTTTTATTACCCTTAGTTGACTTTGGATTTTTATACTTATCCAAGGCTCTCACTAACTGAATTCCTTGTTTCTTTAGGTTAATGTGCTTCCATTAAAGAGCATAGCTTTCAGATTTTCTATTTCCTAAAAAGAATGTGAGATAAAATAAAAGATAGTCTTTCAGCGAAATCTTATTGTCTTCTAAATCTTTCTGAAAAGCAGAGAACCATTCCTGTAATTGTTCATGCGTCAGGTAGAGGTCTTCATCTTTCCTGGATTCTGCTAGTTGGATTTTCTTTGTTGACTTGATACGGCGTAACGTTTTTGCGATACGATTAGTTTCGATGTATTCAAGTTCTTCTGCCCAGTCAAATATTGAAATAACGTAGCTTCTAAGAGTTTTAAAGTTAGCGTATTCATTTGCCTTGGCAGTCATTAAGTTTAGAATAACTTGCTTGTTCTGATTGAGAAATTGAATTGTATAGTTGCCAAGTAAGGGCAAAATGTGTCTTTCAAAACAAGTTTTAGTATTGGCAACAGTGGATCGAGTTGGTGGTTTACTTGTTGAAGTTGTTTGACCTGCTGTATAAGATTCCCACCAAATATTTTCATAGAAATCTTTGAAAAGCATTTTCCCTTTACCTAGTCCTGTAAAGGTATTATCCTCAATTTGATTAAGTTTTGTTAGCAGGTCTATTTCAGCTTGTCGTGCCTCCTTTCTTGTCTTGAATCGTTTATCGAAGTAGCTGTTGTTTACGATACCCAAAGGCATTCGTGCTTCAATAGGTATATAAACTTTTAAGCGATACGTTCCGTTTTTTGTCTTAGTGATAGTCATGATATTCTCCTTGTATCGAACCAGAAAATATCATGACCATTATAAAACAAAAAGACAGATTTTTCTAGTTGTGTGAAAGTAGCCAGTTATCTATAGCTTGTTTGTTGAAACGGATTGACTTCCCAATTTTGATGGCTGGAAGTCCTTTTTGAATCCAAGTATCCAGTGTATTGTTAGAGATACCTAGATAGTCGCTGGCTTGTTGCTTGTTCAAATAGGGGCTATTAAGTCCTTTTTGTTCTAGTTGTTGTTCAATTTCCTTTTGGATAAGGTTTGAAAGCAGTAGTTGAATTTGATGGATCGGCTCATCAGGTAGAATTACTTGCATTTCTATTCCTCCTTCTTGATATTATTACGTTGTGGATTGCACCGACGTGAATCAAGATACTTGACGAAGAAGTAGGTGCGTTCAATGATGAGGCTAAGCAGTGGGGTATGGTTAGCATGGGCATACCGTACCAGCTCTTCAAATTCAGTGAAGTTATTCTGCTCAATAATATCTACGACTTCATGCATAAACTCATCTGAGTTCATTTCTACAAGAAACCTATCAAGATTGAATCCACAGCCTGCCTCAATATCATTCACATCATACTGGGTTTTATTTTTGTTCTCAGCATGTGTGAAGTAGGCAAATAGTCCCTTTGGAGATTGAACAACTTCTACATGAGCAGGACAGTTTAATTTATTCTTGATTAACTCTGATACTTGTTTATAACTCTTGAGAGACTCAAAGAAGAAAACACCGTGTTTATGAGCCTTTTTTAGCTCTCCAGTTTGTCGATTGATATCCTTGTCATGCCACGGACTCAAGATAAAGGGGACGTGTAATTCTTCAAGTACTTCAAGATAGTCAGCAGTGGCGCTTTCCTTGTAGAATAGGAACGTCCACTTGCTAGAACGTTGTTCTTTTGCCATTATTATCTCATTTCTATGATTACTGATTATTGGATAATTGGGGGGTCGTATTAACCCCCAATTATCTTTTTAAATGGGAAAGAGGGAGCTATTTGGCTACTGCTTAACGCAAGCCATAGCCCCCTCTTTTACCGTTTCTTGCCAATCAACCATAGGTTGTTACGTACCCGATTAGGTGCAGAGAAGTAGTAATCGGGATGTTGGCTAGCGACCTCTTCTTTGAGTTGGAAGGTCATATCACTCAAGACTTTTTGCCCCTGCTGGCCTCTTGGCACTTTGATGAAAACTTTGATTTCATCTTTTCGGATATCTACCACACTCTTATGAGCACAGCGATTGAAGCTACCATTGATTGGGTTATAGGTCGCAATAGTTTGGTTGTCAATCGTTGTAACCTTTTTTGATTTCTCCCGTTGTGTTAGAAAGTTGCGGAGCTTAAAGGTGTGGTAGATGGATTTGAAATGGTTGACTAGACTATCAAATCGCACACGCTTCATAACTTCAATCATTACGGATACAAATAATACTGTGAGTAGGTAGGTCATAGCCGTATAAGAGTAATAGCTTCCCATAGCTAGATAGATATTAACTTGTGAGAGGTTAAGAGCGATAGGAAGGGATAGGTTAAGTGAGTTTGCTAGAAAGTCGAGTAACCATCCGAGGAATCCTGTTAAAAGTGAAAACAGAATTAAGTAAATATTAAGGTTGTAAGTCCTCATGAAGAAAGATTTTTTTATCATCAGAGACTGCCTTTCTTAGTGTAATAGGTGGGACAGAGCAGTGGCAGAACTTGATAAGGATGTTCATTGTCAATCACCTGAATCAGTCCAGTGCCGTGTCCGATAGGTATAACAATAATTGGAATCTGATTTTTTAGTAGGTTAGTAGTGTACTTGTCAAGGTCGGGGATAACCAAGCGTTTTGAAATACCGACTTTCCACGGAAATAAGAGCCCACGCTGAACATGGATGTCATCAGTCTTGAGTGGGACAAAGTAAGTGGCATTCTGCTTTAATAGTGTGTAATGTGGATAGAGTGAAGCGTTGGCAATCAAAAAGATTTTGTTGTAGAGTTCATCATCTAGAATATAGGCACAGGGAAGTCTAGGAACAAAGATGAAACCATCCTCTTGAATCATGATATTGAAGCTATTTGTATAGCTCGTTTCTCCTTGCATGATAGCCCCGAGCCCCATATTGAGACTTTGAAGGAGATATTGAGCTAATTCTTTATTTGTTATTATTTGACCTCCTTGATTCTATCTGCTTTAAAGTAGACATTGTAGCGAACTTCTACGGCTTGGAGATTCTCAAACTGAACCAAACTCATGAAGACAGGAAGTTTTACCTTTTCTTCGAATTTGACTTGGAATGGTTCAAGTCCTTCTTGGGTAAACCATGCTTTATAAGCAATAATTTCTCCAGTAAGTTGCCCGTCTTCGAATTTGATTTGTGGCTCTAGTTCAGTGCTTAAACTGTGAACCGCTTGTTTGAAATCGATATACTCTTTTGCGGTAACAGCTGAATATCCAGCTTTACGTTTACGTGTTTTCATGACTAATACCTCTTTAATTAGTAAATCAGTAATCAGCAACTTACTGATAGTAAACTCATTTATTTGCAACTAAATGAGTAGTCATCAATAATCAAAGTTTTGCTGAGCTTTGATTTATTTCATTTTACAACAGTTTTTAGTTGTAAAAAATAGAGAGTTTTCATAAAATAATTACAATAAAACAACCACCAAATGGAGTTAGTATGTTTAATTACACAGTAGACTTAATTTACGAATCTTTAGTGCAAAGGTTAGAGAATCGAAGAGAAACTATTGCCTATGGAGAAGGGAAGGCACATCTTACATTTGATGACCTGTCAACTTGTATCGAACCAAACGGTAATGAAATTTCATACGATAAAGCTATGGTAAAGCACGTATTCGGTAAAAAGATATATAAAGATAAGAATCCGTACTTACTTCCACATTCGTGTGCAAGTCATTTGACTAATAGGCTTAGATTTAAGAGTGAAACACACCTTATTTGGGGTGAATTTGAAAAGGGAGAAAATTTTTTCGATATATTTTCTTCCCTATTTTATGATTGTATCTATGGTGAGGATGAATCTTTAAAGGAGATGGCAAATCGAATTTTGATTGATTATGTACCTTATGCTAAAACGTTATCACTATATGAGATGGCATTGAAACCCTCCAAATATGATATGGTGAAAATGGAAGGTACAGATTATTATATTCCTCTTCTCTTTTATGGTATTCCAGAGGACAAGGTTTTTTCAGACTATCCGAAACACCTAGACGAGGCAATAAATTTTCTGTATAAAAAATGTTCTATTGAATTTGAGAGAGAGTTTAGAGATTTCGTTGTAACAGATGGAGATACACTGAAGAAGATTGATAAGAAATTACTAAAGTTTATCAACGACAGATTACAACCATTACTATTAAAATATCAGCCGACCGAGTCATCACTCGGTCTTAGGGTAAAAAATATAATGGTCACTGATTGGCTTCTTATAGGAAAGCTGGTAACAGGACAAGTGGATAATAGGAATTATTATGGACGACTTTTACAGTCTTCCCTTCCCTATATTGATGAATTGGCCAAATTACAAGAAATGTTGAGATAGCAGACAAAACCACCTCGTTCAAAAATAAGGTGGTTACTAATTGTCTTCATTAACATATTCAAGTATTTCCTCTACTCTACGATCTAAAATAAAGCAGAGAGTATCTAATGTTTTTGTTGTTATTGATTCCCCCTTTTTTATTCTATGAAAGTCTTGCTCGAGATACCATGTTTAAAAATGAGTTCGTACTCTGTAATGTTTTCCCTACAACAAGAGAGACAAAAATATATTGATAAGAACTACTTTAAACTCAATAAGGAAAAATCAGTCGATGGACGAGACCATTATTTCTATTTTACTATTGATTTTAGTAAGGTAGAAGCGGAAGTGAGGAAATCCAGGTTAGTGTAAAATAAATCTCGGAAATGCTTTACAAAAGCAAAAAAGCTCTATATCCTAGGAAAATACCACATTAACCTAGAGGGATATAGAACTTATGACTATTATACCAGAGATTTCCGAGATTTTAAAGTCTAGTAAGCATTTATCTGAACTTGAAGAAGCCATTATATCTTTGATGAGAGATGAAATCAGTGCTAGTTTAAGTGCTAGTTTAGAAAGTTTGGATAAGGAACTGGTCCAAACTCATCTGTCAGAGGGCTGGGAGATAGACCGTCTTGAAGAGCGTCAACTAACGTTTTCGTTTGGAATGGTCAGTTTTAAAAGACGTCGTATTCGTAAGGCTGGTGAGAAGAGTTTCTTACCCTTAGATAAAGCTCTAGGCTTAGAACAACGTCAACGCTTTAGTCCAGAGATTAAAGAAAAAATCAGTGAGTTGGCAACAGGAATGCCCTTTCGTAAAGCCAGTGAGACGCTAGAGTTACTGACTGATATTGCCATGAGCCATCAAACGGTTCACAAAATCACTCAAGGTGTCGCTGAGAAGGTTTCTGACAGTCGTCTGGCTGATGTTCAACAGTTGAAGAAACCTAAAGTACTTTATATTGAAGCAGATGGTGTTTGGATTGGGAGTCAGGAAAAACAGAAGCCATTACTTATAGACACAAGAAAATCAAAGGAAGACGTCAAGCTATTCTAGCTCAGTTTGAACCTGAGCTTGTTCACCACGAATTAATTGGTGACAGCTGTACTTGTCCGGATTGTCATGGAACATTGACAGAGATTGGCTCGGTGGTTCAACGTCAAGAATTAGTCTTTATCCCAGCACAATTGAAACGTATAAATCATGTGCAACACGCTTATAAGTGCCAAACGTGTAGCGATAATAGCCTCAGTGACAAGATCATCAAAGCGCCTGTTCCCAAGGCACCATTAGCTCATAGCCTAGGCTCTGCTTCCATTATTGCCCATACCATTCATCAAAAGTTCACCCTTAAAGTTCCTAACTACAGTTAGGAAGAGGATTGGAATAAGTTAGGACTGTCCATTAGTCGCAAGGAAATCGCTAACTGGCATGTCAAGTCTAGCCAGTATTATTTTGAACCTCTTTATGACTTGCTTCGTGACATCTTATTAAGTCAAGAGGTCATTCATGCGGATGAAACTTCTTATAGAGTTCTTGAAAGTGACACACAGCTGCCTTATTACTGGACGTTTTTGTCTGGTAAGCATGAACAGAAAGGGATCACCCTTTACCATCATGATAAAAGGCGCAGTGGCTTAGTTGCCTAAGAGGTTCTCGGTCATTACTCAGGTTACGTGCATTGTGACATGCATGGGGCTTATCGTCAATTAGAGAGTGCCCAGCTCGTTGGTTGTTGGGCACATGTGAGACGGAAGTTCTTTGAGGCAAGTCCAAAGCAAGCTGATAAGACTTCTCTAGGGCGTAAAGGGTTTGTTTACTGTGACAAGCTGTTCGCCTTGGAAGCTGAATGGCGGGACTTATCCCCACAAGAGCGTCTGGTTAAACGCAAAGAAATCTTGACGCCATTAATGATCACCTTCTTTGATTGGTGTCGCGAGCAAGTTGTCCTTTCAGGATCGAAGCTGGGTCTCGCTATCGCTTATAGTCTCAAGCATGAAAGAACCTTTAAAACAATTTTGGAGGATGGCCATCTTGTCTTGTCTAACAATATGGCAGAGAGCTATCAAATCCTTAGTGATGGGCCGAAAAAATTGGTTGTTTTCTCAAAGTTTTGAAGAAGCCAAAGCGACAGCTATCGTCATGAGTTTGCTTGAAACGGCTAAGCGACATGGACTGAACTCGGAAAAATATATGAGTTACCTTCTAGACCACCTTCCTAATGAAGAAACTCTCGCAAAAAGAGAAGTGCTAGAAGCTTATTTGCCATGGGCTAAAGAAGTACAAACAAATTGTCAATAATCAAAACCTCCAGAGTCAATTGGAAATTTTGGAGGTTGTCAATATACCCTGTTATTGGACGGTTACGATTCAATAGTGGCACATTAGCTAGCTCATATTTCATAAGAAGATTTTCAAGAATGAAATGGAGAAATTAGAAGGCTTTAACATAGATTTATTAAGATGATAAGCAACTCCAACAGAACTGTAAAAAAGTATTGACAGGTAGGTATGAAATATCGTATACTAATAAAGCTGTCAGCGATGAATCTGCAAGGGAGTCAGTTGAAAAAACTTTAAAAAAAGGGTTGACAAACGGTCAGGAAGTTGATAGAATAAAATAGTTGTCTCGAAAGAGATGCAAGACCTTTGAGAACTGAATAAGACGAACCAAACGTGAGGGTGATATGGAGACATATTACCCGTCAAAGAAACGAGAAATAAATCTGTCAGCGACAGAAAGACGAGACAGAACAAACAGAAATTAAAGAGAGTTTGATCCTGGCTCAGGACGAACGCTGGCGGCGTGCCTAATACATGCAAGTAGAACGCTGAGGACAGGTGCTTGCACTAGTCTAAGGAGTTGCGAACGGGTGAGTAACGCGTAGGTAACCTACCTGATAGCGGGGGATAACTATTGGAAACGATAGCTAATACCGCATAAAAGTGCTTAACACATGTTAAGAACTTAAAAGGGGCAACTGCTCCACTATGAGATGGACCTGCGTTGTATTAGCTAGTTGGTGAGGTAAAGGCTCACCAAGGCGACGATACATAGCCGACCTGAGAGGGTGATCGGCCACACTGGGACTGAGACACGGCCCAGACTCCTACGGGAGGCAGCAGTAGGGAATCTTCGGCAATGGGGGGAACCCTGACCGAGCAACGCCGCGTGAGTGAAGAAGGTTTTCGGATCGTAAAGCTCTGTTGTTAGAGAAGAACGGTAATGGGAGTGGAAAACCCATTATGTGACGGTAACTAACCAGAAAGGGACGGCTAACTACGTGCCAGCAGCCGCGGTAATACGTAGGTCCCGAGCGTTGTCCGGATTTATTGGGCGTAAAGCGAGCGCAGGCGGTTCTTTAAGTCTGAAGTTAAAGGCATTGGCTCAACCAATGTATGCTTTGGAAACTGGAGAACTTGAGTGCAGAAGGGGAGAGTGGAATTCCATGTGTAGCGGTGAAATGCGTAGATATATGGAGGAACACCGGTGGCGAAAGCGGCTCTCTGGTCTGTAACTGACGCTGAGGCTCGAAAGCGTGGGGAGCAAACAGGATTAGATACCCTGGTAGTCCACGCCGTAAACGATGAGTGCTAGGTGTTAGGCCCTTTCCGGGGCTTAGTGCCGGAGCTAACGCATTAAGCACTCCGCCTGGGGAGTACGACCGCAAGGTTGAAACTCAAAGGAATTGACGGGGGCCCGCACAAGCGGTGGAGCATGTGGTTTAATTCGAAGCAACGCGAAGAACCTTACCAGGTCTTGACATCCCGATGCCCGCTCTAGAGATAGAGTTTTACTTCGGTACATCGGTGACAGGTGGTGCATGGTTGTCGTCAGCTCGTGTCGTGAGATGTTGGGTTAAGTCCCGCAACGAGCGCAACCCCTATTGTTAGTTGCCATCATTAAGTTGGGCACTCTAGCGAGACTGCCGGTAATAAACCGGAGGAAGGTGGGGATGACGTCAAATCATCATGCCCCTTATGACCTGGGCTACACACGTGCTACAATGGTTGGTACAACGAGTCGCAAGCCGGTGACGGCAAGCTAATCTCTGAAAGCCAATCTCAGTTCGGATTGTAGGCTGCAACTCGCCTACATGAAGTCGGAATCGCTAGTAATCGCGGATCAGCACGCCGCGGTGAATACGTTCCCGGGCCTTGTACACACCGCCCGTCACACCACGAGAGTTTGTAACACCCGAAGTCGGTGAGGTAACCTATTAGGAGCCAGCCGCCTAAGGTGGGATAGATGATTGGGGTGAAGTCGTAACAAGGTAGCCGTATCGGAAGGTGCGGCTGGATCACCTCCTTTCTAAGGAAAAGGAACACGTTAGGGACGTCTTATTTAGTTTTGAGAGGTCTTGTGGGGCCTTAGCTCAGCTGGGAGAGCGCCTGCTTTGCACGCAGGAGGTCAGCGGTTCGATCCCGCTAGGCTCCATTAGGATAGAGATATCCTAAAAACTGTCCATTGAAAATTGAATATCTATATCAAATTCCACGATCAAGAAATTGATTGTAAGAATAGTAACAAGAAATAAACCGAAAACGCTGTAAGTATTAAAGAGTTTTTTCTAGTTAAGATATACTAGTAAAAGATAAGGTTAAGTTAATAAGGGCGCACGGTGGATGCCTTGGCACTAGAAGCCGAAGAAGGACGTGACAAACGACGAAATGCTTTGGGGAGCTGTAAGTAAGCGCTGATCCAGAGATGTCCGAATGGGGGAACCCACTAACTAATGGTTAGTATCCATAACTGTTAAGGTTATGAGAAGGAAGACGCAGTGAACTGAAACATCTAAGTAGCTGCAGGAAGAGAAAGCAAAAGCGATTGCCTGAGTAGCGGCGAGCGAAACGGCAGGAGGGCAAACCGAGAAGTTTACTTTTCGGGGTTGTAGGACTGCGACGTGGGACTTTAAAAGGATAGAAGAATTACCTGGGAAGGTAAGCCAAAGAGAGTAAAAGCCTCGTATTTAAAATTTTTTTGAGCCCTAGCAGAATCCTGAGTACGGCGAGACACGCGAAATCTCGTCGGAATCTGGGAGGACCATCTCCCAACCCTAAATACTCTCTAGTGACCGATAGTGAACCAGTACCGTGAGGGAAAGGTGAAAAGCACCCCGGGAGGGGAGTGAAATAGAACCTGAAACCGTGTGCCTACAACAAGTTCGAGCCCGTTAATGGGTGAGAGCGTGCCTTTTGTAGAATGAACCGGCGAGTTACGATATGATGCGAGGTTAAGTTGAAGAGACGGAGCCGCAGGGAAACCGAGTCTTAATAGGGCGACTTAGTATCATGTTGTAGACCCGAAACCATGTGACCTACCCATGAGCAGGTTGAAGGTGCGGTAAGACGCACTGGAGGACCGAACCAGGGCACGTTGAAAAGTGCTTGGATGACTTGTGGGTAGCGGAGAAATTCCAAACGAACTTGGAGATAGCTGGTTCTCTCCGAAATAGCTTTAGGGCTAGCGTCGATGTTAAGTCTCTTGGAGGTAGAGCACTGTTTGGGTGAGGGGTCCATCTCGGATTACCAATCTCAGATAAACTCCGAATGCCAAGGAGATATAATCGGCAGTCAGACTGCGAGTGCTAAGATCCGTAGTCGAAAGGGAAACAGCCCAGACCACCAGCTAAGGTCCCCAAATATATGTTAAGTGGAAAAGGATGTGGGGTTGCACAGACAACTAGGATGTTAGCTTAGAAGCAGCTATTCATTCAAAGAGTGCGTAATAGCTCACTAGTCGAGTGACCCTGCGCCGAAAATGTACCGGGGCTAAAACATATTACCGAAGCTGTGGATTACCTTAAGAGGTAATGGTAGGAGAGCGTTCTATGTGTGAAGAAGGTGTACCGTGAGGAGGGCTGGAACGCATAGAAGTGAGAATGCCGGTATGAGTAGCGAAAGACAGGTGAGAATCCTGTCCACCGTAAGACTAAGGTTTCCAGGGGAAGGCTCGTCCGCCCTGGGTTAGTCGGGACCTAAGGAGAGACCGAAAGGTGTATCCGATGGGCAACAGGTTGATATTCCTGTACTAGTGTATATAGTGATGGAGGGACGCAGAAGGCTAACTAAAGCGTGCGAATGGAAGAGCACGTCTAAGCAGTGAGGTGTGATATGAGTCAAATGCTTATATCTATAACATTGAGCTGTGATGGGGAGCGAAGTTAAGTAGCGAAGTTAGTGATGTCACACTGCCAAGAAAAGCTTCTAGCGTTTAACTATACACTACCCGTACCGCAAACCGACACAGGTAGTCGAGGCGAGTAGCCTCAGGTGATCGAGAGAACTCTCGTTAAGGAACTCGGCAAAATGACCCCGTAACTTCGGGAGAAGGGGTGCTGACTGATGTCAGCCGCAGTGAATAGGCCCAAGCAACTGTTTATCAAAAACACAGCTCTCTGCTAAATCGTAAGATGATGTATAGGGGGTGACGCCTGCCCGGTGCTGGAAGGTTAAGAGGAGGGTTTAGCGTAAGCGAAGATCTGAATTGAAGCCCCAGTAAACGGCGGCCGTAACTATAACGGTCCTAAGGTAGCGAAATTCCTTGTCGGGTAAGTTCCGACCCGCACGAAAGGCGTAATGATTTGGGCACTGTCTCAACGAGAGACTCGGTGAAATTTTAGTACCTGTGAAGATGCAGGTTACCCGCGACAGGACGGAAAGACCCCATGGAGCTTTACTGCAGTTTGATATTGAGTATCTGTACCACATGTACAGGATAGGTAGGAGCCATAGAAATCGGGACGCCAGTTTCGATGGAGGCGATGTTGGGATACTACCCTTGTGTTATGGCTACTCTAACCCAGATAGGTAATCCCTATCGGAGACAGTGTCTGACGGGCAGTTTGACTGGGGCGGTCGCCTCCTAAAAGGTAACGGAGGCGCCCAAAGGTTCCCTCAGATTGGTTGGAAATCAATCGCAGAGTGTAAAGGTATAAGGGAGCTTGACTGCGAGAGCAACAACTCGAGCAGGGACGAAAGTCGGGCTTAGTGATCCGGTGGTTCCGTATGGAAGGGCCATCGCTCAACGGATAAAAGCTACCCTGGGGATAACAGGCTTATCTCCCCCAAGAGTTCACATCGACGGGGAGGTTTGGCACCTCGATGTCGGCTCGTCGCATCCTGGGGCTGTAGTCGGTCCCAAGGGTTGGGCTGTTCGCCCATTAAAGCGGCACGCGAGCTGGGTTCAGAACGTCGTGAGACAGTTCGGTCCCTATCCGTCGCGGGCGTAGGAAATTTGAGAGGATCTGCTCCTAGTACGAGAGGACCAGAGTGGACTTACCGCTGGTGTACCAGTTGTCTTGCCAAAGGCATCGCTGGGTAGCTATGTAGGGAAGGGATAAGCGCTGAAAGCATCTAAGTGCGAAGCCCCCCTCAAGATGAGATTTCCCATGATTTTATATCAGTAAGAGCCCTGAGAGATGATCAGGTAGATAGGTTAGAAGTGGAAGTGTAGTGATACATGAAGCGGACTAATACTAATAGCTCGAGGACTTATCCGAAGAAAGAGATTGACAAGCGTAGAAGGTTCTTGTTAGAATATAGGTATTCAATTTTGAGTGGACAGCCCTTATGAGAATAAGGAAGTTCAAAAGTTAAGTGACGATAGCCTAGGAGATACACCTGTACCCATGCCGAACACAGTAGTTAAGCCCTAGAACGCCTGAAGTAGTTGGGGGTTGCCCCCTGTTAGATACGGTAGTTGCTTAGCATTTATCCGCCATAGCTCAGTTGGTAGTAGCGCATGACTGTTAATCATGATGTCGTAGGTTCGAGTCCTACTGGCGGAGTAGTCGAAGAAGATAGGAAGAATCCTATCTTTTTTTGCATTTTGAGAGGAGTTATGGTAAGATAAGATAGGAAGTGTTGGGAAGCACCCTTAGCTCAACTGGATAGAGTACCTGACTACGAATCAGGCGGTTAGAGGTTCGACTCCTCTAGGGTGCATGATGAGAAAAGCACAACAGGACATTTTTGTCCTGTTGCTTTTTTGATGTTCTCTTTATACTAGGGATAGTAAAAAAGAAAAGGAGAATGGACATGTCGATAGAGACAGAAGTAGTGTTTGAGAAGGTGAAACCCATTATCTTGAAGTTGAAGCGTCATTATTATATTCAATTGTGGGAGAGAGAGGATTGGTTACAGGAAGGGTATTTGATATTGGTGAGTCTTCTAGAGCAGCATCCTGAATTACTTTGGGAAGACGAACGGTTGTATCGTTATTTTAAGACTAAGTTTTCCTCGTATTTGAAGGATGTCTTGCGTCAGCAAGAAAGTCAGAAGCGTCAGTTTCATAAAATGGCTTATGAGGAGATAGGTGATGTAGCACATGCGATTCCATCAGGTGGGTTATGGTTGGATGATTACGTGGCCTATAGGGAGGTGGTTGAGGTGTTAGAAGGGCAGTTGGGTGAAGAGGAGCGGTTACAGTTTCAGGCCTTGGTGAGAGGGGAACGGTTTAAGGGAAGGCAGGCCTTGCTTAGGAAGTTGCGTCCTTATTTTGAGGGATTTGAGAGAAGTTAGGGTAGGAGATAGGAGTGTTATAGGTTGGAGAGGGATCTCCAGCCTTTTGAGGTGTGTGGGACTAGGCTTGGTAAGGGACATCAGAGACCATCTATTTTGAAAACCACTTTTGTTACTGTTTGACTAAGGTAGTTTTGGGGATATTCATTTTGGAGTTGGAAAAGGTGTTGTATAGTACTCAGATAGCTTTATGTTCATCTTGACTGTCCATAACAAACATAACGGAAACTTCGCTTGAACCTTGGAAACCATTGAGAGATTTACATAATTCTCAGGAAGGGATTTTGTGGTGTTGCGGGAATCCCGATTTTCTTTATGCTCTAAGACAATTGGTACCAGGGTGAGAAAGGGGATGGTGTTTTGTATGATAATGAGGATGTTTCCTCGATAGGTAAGGAGTAGGATTTCATCATGAAAGACTGAGAAGCCTGCATAGGGCAGTTTCTGCCTTTCTTTGTAGGTGAATTTTTTAATGGAATGGGGATTGTGAATAACTCTTGAATGGACGACAAATATACTAGTAAAGTCCAGTGAATTTTTGTCCGCTTCGGCTGCCAGTCTGGCTCTATAAGAGACCCTATGATGTCAGAATCTCCCCATGAAAAGGTACGGATGTGGTTATCATGTGTGACACTAAAGAAGCTTGGGATAACTAAAATTCCATCTCGTTGATTTAGCTTTTCAATATGGCCATCACTGACAAGTAAGATTCTTGCATTTTGTCCTTCTTTGTTAACGAGTAAGCTGATTTCTCGAGGATGAAGATAGATAACTGTCAAGACAGCAGCTTGAAAGTAAGTGGCAATAAGTTTGGTGTTGTTATCTTCGCCAGTAGAAAGAAAGGTATCGTATCAAAAGAGATTCTCATCAATGGGGAATTTTACTAGGTTTTTTAAGGGGTTGATGATGCTAACACTAGCATTGCTATCTAAATCCTAAATTTTGGTAAATGGTCTGGCAGCGGTGACTAATCCAAGTAAGAGGTTTTTGAAAAACTTGTCTGAATTTGTAAGTTTAGTAGTAAGCAATTAAAGCATCTGTGACTTTGGTGTCATCTGGGGCTCGCTTTTCAGGTGCTGAGACCACCACTACTTTATGAGCTTTATTTTTCTACGATGGATAATATACTGGGCTGGGTTGATGCTAGGGAACTACCCTAAAATTTGATGATTTTCATAAGAGAAACTTTATAATGTTTGAATATTAGAAAAATAAGATTTGTCAGTAGTTTTTTGAAAGAAATAGTGATATGATAATTGTATGGGGACAGTTTGGAGAAAAATGGTTTCTCTTGCTTTTAAGAAATGATAAAATAGTAACATGACAAGATATAAAGCAACGATTTCTTACGACGGAACTCTCTTTTCTGGTTTTCAAAGACAGAGCCATGTGCGTACGGTACAAGAAGAAATTGAAAAGACCCTCCAAAAGTTGGCCAGTGGGCAACAAATCCTAATTCATGGAGCGGGACGGACGGATACTGGTGTGCATGCCTATGGTCAGGTGATCCATTTTGATTTGCCCCAGAAACGGGATTTGGAAAAATTGCGTTTTGCCTTGGACACGCAAACTCCAGATGATATTGATGTGATTAAACTAGAAATAGTGGCAGATGATTTTCACTGTCGTTACCAAAAGCATTCGAAAACTTATGAATTTCTGGTGGATTGTGGTCGGCCTAAAAACCCAATGATGCGTCATTATGCGACTCACTACCCGTATCCTCTTGATATGTCCAAGATGCAAGAGGCCATTAAGGATTTAGTGGGAACCCATGATTTTACAGGTTTTACGGCAGCAGGAACATCGGTAGAAAATAAGGTTCGCACAATTACGGAGGCAACTTTGATTCAGGATGACAAAACAGGTTTTTTGGTCTTTACCTTTTCAGGAAATGGTTTTCTTTATAAACAAGTCAGGAATATGGTAGGTACTTTACTAAAAATTGGAAATGGTCGCATGCCAGTTGAGCAGATTAAGGTGATTTTGACCTCCCAAAATCGTCAGCTAGCAGGTCCAACGCCCGCAGGGAACGGTCTTTATCTAAAGGAGATTCGCTATGAAGACTAATTACATTTTAGCCATGTCGGGGAATGACATTTTTAGTGGAGGGGGCTTGTATGCCGATTTGGCAACTTATACGCGGCATGATTTACACGGCTTTGTTGCAGTGACTTGCTTGACTGCCATGACAGATAAGGGGTTTGACATTTTTCCAACTCAGGGAGATATTTTCCGTTACCAATTGGAGAGTTTAAAGGATGTTCCTTTTTCTGCTATTAAAATTGGTCTTTTACCCAATTCAGAAATTTGTCAATTAGCACTGGACTTTGTCACGTCTCATTCAGATATTCCTCTGATATTGGATCCTGTGTTAGTTTGTAAGGAGACGCATGATGTGGAGGTCGCTGCTTTGTGTCAGGAGTTATTGCAGTTTTTCCCCCGTGCAACTATTGTAACGCCGAACTTGGTAGAAGCGCAGCTATTATCCCAAAAAGAGATTACTTGTTTAGAAGATATGAAAGCAGCTGCTAAAATCCTTTATCAGTTTGGGGCAAAGCATGTGGTTATTAAAGGTGGGAACCGTTTTAGTCAGGAAAAGGCTCTTGATCTTTTTTATGATGGTAAATCCTTCGAAGTATTGGATTATCCAGTACTTAAGCAAAATAATGTGGGTGCGGGCTGTACCTTTGCTTCGAGTATCGCTAGTCAGTTAGTTGTGGGGCAATCCCTATTAGAGGCTGTTCGGGCTGCAAAAGACTTCGTTTACCAAGCCATTTTACAATCGGATAGATATGGAGTGAAACAAGGAAATGCAAAAAAATAAGATAAGACAGCTGAGTTTATTGGCAGTGTTGACGGCCTTGACAGTTGTTTTAGGGCGATTTGTGATGGTTCCAACACCAACGGGATTTTTAACCCTTTTGGATGCTGGTATTTATTTTACCAGTTTCTATTTGGGAGCCACTCAAGGAGCTATTGTAGGCGGTTTATCAGGCTTTTTAATTGATTTATTGGCAGGTTATCCTCAGTGGATGATCCATAGCTTGATTGCGCATGGTGCTCAAGGTTACTTTGCTGGTTGGAGAGGTTATAAACGCTGGTTAGGTATTCTTTTAGGCTCTGCTATCATGGTTGTTTGGTATTTCTTAGGGTCTTTAATGCTTGGTTATGGCTTGGCAGGTTCTTTAGCTGGT
The DNA here is from genome assembly GCF_900636575.1 of Streptococcus canis. NCBI lineage: Bacteria > Bacillati > Bacillota > Bacilli > Lactobacillales > Streptococcaceae > Streptococcus > Streptococcus canis. The sequence goes on along the minus strand of NZ_LR134293.1, from coordinate 238,082 downwards.
ATTTGGGGAAACGTGTTACAAAATACTTTTGGACTCTTAATTGGTTACCTTATTGTTAGAGCCATGACAAATTACCCAAAGAAGTAAGGAGGGAATGCTATGAACTTAGGCCTTTTAGAAGAAGAAACTAGGGCAATTATAATTGATATCATTGAGCGCTCTGCTATTCAACCAGGACAACTTTTTGTTTTAGGCCTGTCTTCCAGTGAAGTGCTGGGTGGTCGGATTGGTCAGCACTCTAGCTTAGAAGTGGGTCAGGTGATTGTTAAGACCGTTTTAGATGAGCTCAATAAGCGGGGGATTCATTTGGCAGTTCAAGGTTGTGAGCATGTCAATCGTGCTTTGGTTGTGGAATGTCAGGTGGCAGAAGCTAAGCAGTTAGAAATTGTGAATGTGATTCCCAATCTCCATGCTGGAGGTAGTGGTCAAGTAGCTGCTTTTCAATACATGGAAAATCCTGTGGAGGTAGAAACGATTGTTGCTCATGCTGGGATCGATATTGGAGATACTTCCATCGGTATGCATGTCAAGCGGGTTCAAGTTCCCTTGATTCCTTGCCAACGTGAGTTAGGTGGTGCTCATGTCACTGCCTTGGCCAGCCGTCCCAAATTAATTGGAGGTGCCAGAGCTGATTATTACCAGGATCCTATTCGAAAACACTAAAACCCATCTCTCTAAGCATGGAACAGGCCTTGTTCTTTTCTTGGAGAAATGGGTTTTTATGCTAATAGGTTACGGTTGGGGAGTGATAGGATAACTGATAGCCGTTGGCAAGTGAATACCTTCTTTGAGGAGAGCCTCTTGATAAAATTGGTAAAAAGTGTGGTAAATCATAAATTGTTGACCATTTTCGGTGAAAATGGTGATACGGAAAGTAAATTGCCCATTAGGGCTTGTTTGAGGCCCTAAAATATTTGGCTTGCCGACGATTTGAGGATAATTGGGTAATTCTCTCTCATTGACTGCTTCGATAATGCGAGTAACCTGGTTCAGGTCAACTGTTGAGTACAGAGGAATTTCAATTAAAGCTCGCATATTGCCACGTGATTTATTGCTAACAACGGTGATGCTTCGATTTGGAATGAAATGCAAGGTGCCGTCAAACCCTCGAATTTGAGTGGTACGAATCCCAACACCTGAGATACTTCCTTCGATGCCAGTAATTGCGACATTATCTCCCACTTCAAACTGATTTTCAAAGAGGATAAAAAAGCCATTGACCACATCGGATAAAAATCCTTGAGCGCCAAGACCAATAGCGACTCCAGCAATTCCAGCTCCGGCAAGGAGACTAGAAACAGGAATGCCAAACAGGCTGAGAATCCAGTAAATTAAGAGAAAATACAGGACGTAATTTAGCATGTTATGGGTTAGTTTGGACAAGGTTTTTTTTCGAGCCTCACTTTGTCTAGAATAGGAAAATGACTTGGTAATGGTTTTCTCAAAGAGGTAATTGCTGACGCGTTTGAGGACAGCGAAAAAGAGGAGGAGTAGGATAAGAGAAACCAATTTTGAAAAAATGGTTAAGCTGATGTTCTCAATGTGAAATTGCTCTAAATAATGCAGTATAAATGTCATAGCAAATCCTTTCTTCTAGTTAGTTTACCAAAAAAGAGGTAAACTTGAAAAGAGATAAGGGTGATTTCGTTTTTAATCTGACAAGTGGTGAATACAATTTATGGAGAAATCGTTTCTTGATTTATTTACCAAAAGTGTTACCAGTTTTCTATTATGATTTCACGCATAAAAAACTTTAAAAACGCTTTAAATTATGGTAGAATGAACTGTATCGAAATTATTTTAAGGAGAAATGACTTAATGTCTACATCATTTGAAAACAAAGCTACAAACCGTGGCGTGATTACATTTACAGTTGGTCAAGATAAAATTAAACCAGCTCTTGATCAAGCTTTTAATAAAATCAAAAAAGACTTGAATGCACCAGGTTTCCGTAAAGGACACATACCTCGTCCAGTCTTCAACCAAAAATTTGGTGAAGAAGTTCTTTATGAAGATGCTTTGAACATTGTATTGCCAGAAGCCTATGAGGCAGCTGTGGCAGAACTTGGACTTGATGTGGTTGCACAACCAAAAATTGATGTTGTGTCAATGGAAAAAGGTCAAGAGTGGACACTTACTGCTGAAGTGGTAACAAAACCTGAAGTAAAACTTGGCGACTACAAAAACCTTACTGTAGAAGTTGAAGCATCTAAAGAAGTAACTGATGAAGAAGTTGATGCTAAAATCGAACGCGAGCGTGCGAATCTTGCTGAATTAGTAGTTAAAGAAGATGCCGCTGCTCTTGGTGACACTGTTGTGATTGACTTTGTTGGGTCAGTTGACGGTGTTGAATTTGACGGTGGTAAAGGAGATAACTTCTCTCTTGAACTTGGTTCAGGACAATTTATTCCAGGCTTTGAAGACCAATTGGTTGGCGCTAAAGCTGGTGATGAAGTAGAAGTTAACGTGACTTTCCCAGAAGCTTACCAAGCAGAAGACCTTGCAGGTAAAGATGCTAAGTTCGTGACAACTGTTCATGAAGTTAAAGCAAAAGAAGTGCCAGAACTTGATGATGAACTTGCTAAAGACATCGACGAAGAAGTTGAAACACTTGCTGACTTGAAAGCAAAATACCGCAAAGAACTTGAAGCAGCTAAAGAAATCGCTTATGATGATGCGGTTGAAGGAGCTGCTATCGAATTGGCAGTTGCTAATGCTGAAATCGTTGAATTGCCAGAAGAAATGGTACATGACGAAGTTCATCGTTCAATGAATGAATTCATGGGCAACATGCAACGTCAAGGTATTTCTCCTGAAATGTACTTCCAATTAACTGGTACAAGCCAAGAAGACCTTCATAACCAATACCAAGCAGACGCTGACAAACGTGTGAAAACAAATCTTGTTATCGAAGCGATTGCTAAAGCAGAAGGTTTTGAAGCTTCTGACGAAGAAATCGAAAAAGAAATCAATGACCTTTCTACAGAATACAACATGCCAGTTGAGCAAGTACGTTCTCTTCTTTCAGCTGATATGTTGCAACACGACATCACAATGAAAAAAGCTGTTGAAGCTATCACAAGCTCAGCAACTGTTAAATAATGGCTTATTAAGAACTAGATTAGGAGTTGTTTCCTAGTCTGGTTTTTCTTTATCTGATAAAATGTATCCGTTAGGATTACGGAGGTTCTTTGGTTTTTAGCACTTTTTTAAACAAAGGAGAAGGAAGCTAAATTGGGTGATAAAAGCTTTGACGAATCACCTTTTTTAGCGTAAAATAGTAAGGAATGATAGAATAAGGAGAACTGCCTTGAAATTAGACGTATTTGCAGGACAAGAAAAAAGCGAACTTTCCATGATTGAAGTGGCACGTGCCATTTTGGAAGAGCGTGGTCGCGACAATGAGATGTACTTTAGCGATTTAGTCAATGATATTCAAAATTATTTAGGAAAATCTGATGCAGATATTCGTCATGCATTGCCATTTTTTTACACTGATTTAAATACGGATGGCTCATTTATTCCTCTTGGTGACAACAAATGGGGTCTTCGCTCATGGTATGCCATTGATGAAATTGATGAAGAAATCATTACTTTGGAAGATGATGAAGATGGCGCACATAAACGCAAAAAGAAACGTGTGAATGCCTTCATGGATGGTGATGAAGATGCCATTGACTACAATGATGATGATCCAGAAGATGAGGATTTCACAGAAGAAACAACTGAGATTGAATACGACGAAGAAGGTCCAGATGATGAAAAATCAGAAGTGGAATCTTATGATTCAGAATTGAACGAAATCATTCCAGAAGATGACTTTGAAGAAGTGGACATCAATGAGGAAGATGAAGAAGAGGAAGAAGACGAAGAGGAATAAGCGTCTGACTGGTTGAAGAGTATAAACTATCAAAAAAGGGTAATATGATTTGACAAAGTGCTCATTATAGTTTATATTATTATTCGGGCACCTCTTTAAGAGGTCAGGTAAAGCTCCCTAGTTAATAGGGGGCTATTTTTGTTTTTTCTACGATAATTAATCCTTGGTTTAAGATTGGTGTTGCCTTAGGGAACTAGGGTGCCCCCAGCCAGTGTTAAATCAGGTGAAAAGTTGGTTAATAGAAATAGTAGGTCATGCTTACTATTGGAAAATAATGAAGGAGTGTTATGACAAAATACATTTTTGTAACTGGTGGTGTGGTGTCATCAATCGGTAAAGGAATTGTAGCAGCAAGTCTTGGCCGTTTGCTTAAAAATCGTGGGTTAAAGGTGACGATTCAAAAATTTGATCCCTATATTAATATTGATCCCGGAACAATGAGTCCTTATCAACACGGAGAAGTGTATGTAACAGATGATGGTGCTGAAACTGACTTGGACTTGGGTCATTATGAGCGTTTTATTGATATTAACCTCAACAAATATTCTAATGTCACAACTGGTAAGATTTATAGTGAAGTTCTTCGTAAAGAACGTAAGGGTGAATATCTTGGAGCAACGGTTCAGGTAATTCCTCATATCACAGATGCACTGAAAGAGAAAATTAAACGCGCTGCCTCAACAACAGATTCTGATGTGATTATTACTGAAGTCGGTGGTACTGTTGGTGATATTGAAAGTTTGCCATTCTTGGAAGCTCTTCGTCAGATGAAAGCAGATGTTGGTTCTGAAAATGTGATGTACATTCACACCACCTTGTTGCCTTATCTAAAAGCAGCAGGAGAAATGAAGACCAAACCAACCCAACATTCGGTTAAAGAATTGCGTGGCTTAGGGATTCAACCGAATATGCTGGTTATTCGTACGGAAGAACCAGTTGAGCAAGGGGTTAAAAATAAATTGGCTCAGTTCTGTGACGTGAATCCAGAAGCAGTTATTGAATCGCTTGATGTGGAACACTTGTATCAAATTCCATTGAACTTGCAGGCCCAATCAATGGATCAAATCGTGTGTGATCATTTGAAACTGAATGCGCCACAAGCCGACATGACTGAGTGGTCAGCTATGGTGAACAAGGTGATGAACCTGACGAAAACAACAAAAATTGCCTTGGTTGGTAAATATGTTGAATTGCCAGATGCCTACTTATCTGTTGTTGAAGCCTTGAAACATTCTGGTTATGCCAACGATACAGCTATTGACCTTAAATGGGTCAATGCTAACGATGTGACGGCTGATAATGCAGCAGACTTGTTGGGAGATGTTGATGGTATTATTGTGCCAGGTGGTTTTGGTCAACGTGGGACAGAAGGTAAAATTCAAGCAATTCGCTATGCCCGTGAACATGATGTGCCAATGCTCGGTATCTGTTTGGGAATGCAATTGACCTGTGTTGAATTTGCTCGCCATGTCCTCAATATGGAAGGTGCTAATTCTTTTGAGTTGGAACCAAACACTAATTACCCGATTATTGATATTATGCGTGATCAAATTAATATTGAAGATATGGGGGGGACACTTCGTCTTGGTTTATACCCATGTAAATTGAAGCCAGCGTCAAGAGCAAAAGCAGCCTATCATAATCAAGAAGTAGTGCAACGTCGTCATCGTCACCGTTACGAATTTAACAACAAATTCCGTCCAGAATTTGAAGCAGCTGGCTTTGTTTTCTCAGGGGTGTCACCTGATAATCGCTTGGTTGAAATTGTAGAATTGCCAGAGAAAAAATTCTTTGTGGCAGCTCAATACCATCCAGAATTGCAAAGTCGTCCAAATCGTCCAGAAGAATTATACACAGCATTTGTAACAGCGGCTGTTGAAAATAGCAAAGAACTGTGATTAAGGTTTAACGCATTATATGTGGAGGTAGTTGTTTATGACAGCTATCGCTGAAATGAGGTCTCGTATGATGTCATTGTTATTACCCTTGCTTGAACGGGTAGGACTCATTATTTTGTTGGCTAATCTATTGATGATTAGCCCTTTTTATAAACGGTTGATGTATGACCGCCAATCCATCAAGGTAAGATGGGTTCTCATTGTGACCTTTAGTGTTTTTGCTATTATTAGTAATTTCACAGGGGTCTTGGTTTCTGAACAATTGGGCCTTGATAATGGGGGGCTGGTCAGCTTATCCTCCCATAATTCCATCGCTAATACAAGAACATTAACCATTGGGATGTCAGGGCTTATTGGTGGACCGTTTGTTGGTTTCTTTGTTGGTCTAATTTCGGGAACTGTGCGGTGGCTCCAAGGGGGAAGCGCACCGTATACCTACTTTATCTCTTCTTTGTTGATTGGTGGTCTGTCTGGTTTAGTCGGGCGATTAAGTCTGGCTCATAAACGTTATCCTCAAGTATGGCAGGGGAGCTTATGTGGTGCCTTGATGGAAGTGATTCAGATGCTTTGTATTTTGACCTTTTTGCCAAATAAGGTGCAAGCTTGGTCATTGATTCAAACGATTGCTTTACCGATGGTTTTTGTTAATGCTTTGGGAACAGGCATTTTTCTATCTATTATCCTTGGAACTCTAAGGCAAGAAGAAAGCATGAAGGCCATTCAAACACACGATGTCTTGGAATTGGCTAATAAAACCCTACCTTATTTTAGGCAAGGTTTAACCGAAGCGTCAGCTCAGAAGGCGGCCTTAGAAATCAAAACATTTATGCGCGTGTCAGCCGTCAGTGTTACCAATCGCCATGCTATCTTAGCTCATGTCGGGGCTGCCAGCGATCATCATATTCCGACAAGAGAAATCATTACCGATTTGTCTCGGCAAGTGATTGAGACGGGACACATTCATGCAGTTCGTCAAAAATCTCAAATTGGTTGTAGCCACCCAGACTGTCCTTTAGAGGCAGCCATTGTCGTGCCTTTGTTTGTTAAAAAAGAGGTGGTGGGGAGTTTTAAATTGTATTTTACAGATGCTTCCAGTTTAACTTATGTAGATGAGCAGCTTGCTAACGGCTTGGGTCATATTTTTTCATCTCAGTTGGAGTTAGGTCAGATGGCCCTAGAGCAAGGCCTCTTAAAGGATGCTGAAATCAAGTCCTTGCAGGCACAGGTCAATCCCCATTTTCTTTTTAATGCTATTAATACGATTTCAGCCTTGATTCGGGTGGATAGTGAGAAAGCAAGGCATTTATTGTTGCAGCTAGGGCATTATTTTAGGGCTAATCTCAACAGTACCAGGCATAATCTAGTATCTGTTGAAACCGAACTGAAACATTTGGAAGCTTATTTAACTATTGAGCAGGCTAGATTTCCTAATCGCTATGAAGTCATTATGGATATTCCCGAAAACCTAAAAAGCGCTGCTATTCCACCTTTTATGATTCAAATTTTGGTGGAAAATGCCTTGAAACATGCCTTTACAGGACGTAAGAAGGACAATAAGGTTTGGGTCATTGCTAGGCAGGAAGAGGCAGCTTATCTCAGTTTAAAGGTCATGGATAATGGTCAGGGCATTGCACCAGAAAAACTAACCTTACTGGGAAAAACCGTTGTTACTTCAGAAAAAGGGACAGGATCAGCCCTCGAAAATCTAAATAAGCGTCTAGTGAGTTTATATGGCAACCAAGCCTTGTTTGAGGTAAGGTCAGATAAGTCGGGGACCAGTTTCTTGTTAAGAATTCCCCTTGATCAATTAAAGGAGAAGATGTCATGAAAGTTGTGATTATTGATGATGAACCCTTGGCTAGAATGGAATTAGCTTATCTGATTGAAGCAACTCATTTGGTTGATGCCATTTATCAGGGAGAGTCCATCGAGGATGCGTTTCAACTCATCTTGACTCATCAGCCAGATGTATTGTTTTTGGATATTCATTTGACAGACGAGAGTGGTTTGGATTTGGCCAAGCGCTTGAGTCAGGTCCCCAATGCTCCCTTGATTATTTTTGCAACAGCCTACGATAATCATGCGGTAGAAGCTTTTGAGGTCAACGCCCTCGATTATGTGTTGAAACCTTTTGAGCAAGCCCGTATTCAAAGAGCCATCGAAAAGGCAAAGCTAGCCCTTGATGTCCAGCGCGTTAGTAAATCAAGCGAAGCAGAAGTTTCCCACTCTAATCGCTTAACGCTAGAAGTCGATGAGCGTATTTACCTCTTGCCTTTTGATGATATTTTGTATTGTGAAGTCCAGGGCAAGGAAACGACTGTTTATACCAAAACAACCCACTATACGAGTCATACCAGTCTAGCGGCAATTGAGAAGGTTTTAACAACAGAATCGTTTTTGAAAGTGCATCGTAGCTACCTCATTAATACGCAAGCGATAAAAGAAATTCAACCTTGGTTTAATCAAACCTATCAACTAACCATGTTAAATGGTGGCAAGGTACCTGTTAGCAGATCTTATCTGAAAACCTTCCGTCAGCAACTGGGACTTTGATACTGTATTTGGCGACCATATGACTGCATTTGGTACCAGATAGAAAGCGTTTTATTCCCAAAAGAGCCGATTGGGCTCTTTTTTCGTTATACTAAACCTATCAAAAGCAAGTGATTAACAGATCAAGAAGGAGATGACTCAGATGACAAAAAACTATTCTATGATTTACCAAAGTGTTGTAATTGGAACCATTGTTCTCATTTCAAAGGTGTTAGAAACCCTCTCCCCAATTAAATTACCAGCTTCTGTTATTGGACTGGTTCTGTTATTTGTAGCTTTGTCAACCAAAATTATTGCCTTAAATCAGGTGGAAAAAGTAGCTGATTTATTAGTTGGCAATATTGGACTCTTCTTTGTTCCTGCTGGGATTTCTGTTATTAATTCCCTAGGCATTTTAAAAGAACATTTTATCTTAAACATGCTTTTAATTTTTATCTCAACCTTGTTATTATTAGTTGGAACTGGTTGGATGACCCAATTACTAATGGGCGCTGACCTTAAAAAACCAGCCTTGAGCAAACCAGATCTTTTGACCAAAGGGACCTTTCAAGATGAACGTCACCTTGTCGCTAGTAACATTTTAGCCAAATAGCTGGAAAGGAATAAGTCATGGCAACATTTGTTAATATTTTAAGGGTTTCGCCTATATTTGGTGTTCTCTTATCTGTGGGAACATTCTTTATAGGACAGATTTTATTTAAGAAATCAAAGGGCTTCTTTCTCTTTGCACCCCTTTTTGTTGCTATGGTCCTTGGAATTGCGACCTTGAGTGCGACAGGTATTAGTTTTTCGGAATACAACAAGGGAGGACAGATTATTAGTTTCTTTTTGGAACCTGCAACCATCTGCTTTGCCATTCCTCTCTATCGTAAACGAGACATTTTAAAACGCTACTGGCTTCAGATTATTGGAGGAATTACCTTGGGTAGTATTGTGGCGGTATATGGTATTTATCTGGTATCTAGTTTGTTTCATCTAGGGAAGGTGGTTGTTGCTTCGATGCTGCCTCAGGCTGCCACAACAGCCATTGCCATGCCAACAGCAGTTGCTATGGGTGGTTCAGCAGAATTAACCTCATTGGCTTGTATCTTGAATGGTGTCATTATCTACGCTCTTGCGAAACCTTTGATCCAATTATTTAAGATTAAGGATCCCATTGCTCGGGGTTTAGCGCTAGGAACCGCAGGGCATGCGCTTGGTGTTTCAGCAGCCAAAGATTTTGGCCAAGTAGAAGAATCCATGGGTTCCATTGCTCTAGTGGTGGTCGGTATTATTGTCACCGTAGTTGTTCCGATTATGGGAAGTATTCTTCTTTAAAAAAATAGTTACCTCCTATTCCTTCTAAAGCATGCTCTCGTCTTTAGGAGGATTTTTTTGTTAATGACCAGTTTATCATCAAATAAAAAGAAAAAGTCTTATTTTTAGCATAAAGCTTTCTTTTTGGAAGATTTTCTTGTAGAATATTTAATATGAAAACTATTCGATTATCAAAGTATTTAGGAATCTTATTCCTGTTAGTAACCCTTGCTAGCGTTGGTGCTAGTTTTTATTTCTTCCATGTAGCTCAAGTGCGTGAGGAAAAATCCTTTATTAATAATAAAAAACGCAGTGCAGATAATCCCCTCTATTCGGCCGAAAAGGCCTTCGATGCCTTACCACGTGAAAAACGTTACATGACCAATCGTGGTTTTAAGCAAGTAGCATGGTATTTACCAGCAGCTCAGAAAACCCAAAAAACAGCTGTCGTTATTCATGGCTTTGCTAACAATAAGGCAAACATGAAACCTTATGCTATGCTCTTTCACGATCTGGGCTATAATGTCCTGATGCCAGACAATGAGGCTCATGGAGAAAGCCAAGGAAACTTGATTGGCTATGGCTGGAATGACCGCCTTAATGTCATGGCTTGGACAGACCAATTGATCAAGGAAAAACCAGACAGTCAAATCACACTTTTTGGTCTTTCCATGGGAGCTGCGACAGTGATGATGGCAAGTGGTGAAAAGCTACCTGCACAAGTCACTTCCCTCATTGAAGATTGCGGTTACACCAGTGTTTGGGACGAATTGAAGTTTCAGGCTAAGGTCATGTATAACTTGCCTGCCTTTCCATTGCTCTACGAAGTTTCTGCCTTGTCTAAGATTCGAGCAGGATTTAGTTACGCAGAAGCGAGTTCAGTGAAACAACTGGCTAAAAACAAACGTCCAGCCTTATTTATCCATGGAGATAAGGATGATTTTGTTCCTACAAAAATGGTTTATGACAATTACAAAGCCACTAAAGGGCCTAAGGAACTCTTGATTGTTAAAGGGGCGAAACACGCCAAATCCTTTGAAACAAACCCAGAACAATACCAGAAAAAAATTGCTGCATTTTTACAAAAAATTGATCAATAAGTATTGACAGCCATACTCATAGTTGCTATAATAATCTATGTTACTGATGAGTAGCGGGGATGGCGGAATTGGCAGACGCGCAGGACTAAGGATCCTGTGACCGCTTTAGGTCGTGTGGGTTCAAGTCCCACTCTCCGCATAATGTAAGGGGTGAATCATTGATTCATCTCTTTTCATTTGGTCAAGAGCAGGTTTAGGAGGAAGAGATTTGTAGAGCCAAACTTTTAATAATCTGTTTTGGGAAAACGCTTTAAACTTGTGAAGGACTAGAAATTTATGGAAAATTGTGCTAGAATGAACAATGTAAACGGGGAGTTATCCCGAAAAATAAGAGGAGGCCTTACAAATGGCAATCGTTTCAGCAGAAAAATTTGTCCAAGCAGCTCGTGAAAACGGATATGCTGTTGGTGGATTCAACACAAACAACTTAGAGTGGACTCAAGCAATCTTGCGTGCAGCAGAAGCTAAACAAGCTCCAGTTCTTATCCAAACATCAATGGGTGCAGCAAAATATATGGGTGGTTACAAAGTATGTCAATCACTTATCGCTAACCTTGTTGAATCAATGGGTATCACTGTTCCTGTTGCTATTCACCTTGACCATGGTCACTACGAAGATGCGCTTGAGTGTATCGAAGTGGGTTATACTTCAATCATGTTTGACGGGTCACACCTTCCAGTTGAAGAAAACCTTGCTAAAACTGCAGAAGTTGTTAAAATTGCACATGCTAAAGGTGTTTCAGTTGAGGCCGAAGTTGGTACAATCGGTGGTGAAGAAGACGGTATCATTGGTAAAGGTGAGCTTGCTCCAATCGAAGATGCTAAAGCAATGGTTGAAACTGGAATTGACTTCTTGGCTGCTGGTATCGGTAATATCCACGGTCCATACCCAGAAAACTGGGAAGGTCTTGCTCTTGACCACTTAGAAAAATTAACAGCAGCTGTACCAGGATTCCCAATCGTATTGCACGGTGGTTCTGGTATTCCTGATGATCAAATCAAAGAAGCAATTCGTCTTGGTGTTGCTAAAGTTAACGTTAATACTGAAAGCCAGATCGCTTTCTCTAACGCAACTCGTGAATTTGCACGTAACTACGAAGCTAACGAAGCAGAATACGATGGTAAAAAATTATTTGACCCACGTAAATTCTTGGCTCCAGGTATGAAAGCTGTTCAAGGCGCTGTTGAAGAACGTATTGACGTTTTCGGATCTGCAAACAAAGCTTAATTCGTAAAATTAATAAGATGACTCACGTGTAAGTGTGAGTTATTTTGGCTCTATAATTTCTGTAGTGGGTAACTCTACTTTGGAGATTATAGGCCTTTTTTCATCCAGACAAAAAGTCCCTTATGACTTATCAAGAAAAGTTACGAAATCACCCATTAGAAAGTCTCATATGGAACAACTCTATCATACTACACAATTGATTGGAGCAAAAGATAACAAATATGACATTAGATAAAGATTTTAAAGGTGAGACGCACATTGAAGTCTGATTATGAGTCTAAATGTTATCCGACTTGTGGGGAAAAACAGCTAACCTATGACTTCCAGAATCCGTCGAAAATTCCATTTCATGAAATCAATGGCTTTCCTAGTCTAATGCCAAATTTCAAGTGTAAGTTAGCCAGTCTGTAAAAACTCTTTAGGAGATTTGTAATCAAGTAGTTTCTTTGAGTAGTTATTAATCCCATTTTCAATAAATGCGACTTGTTGTTGAGTCGCATTTTTACTTCCCTTTGGTAACCAACGCCGAATGAGTCTGTTATGATTTTCATTTGTTCCTCTCTCTCAAGAGGAATAGGGGTGGGCATAGTAAATGTTTTCAGGGTCAAAAACTTCTGCAAACAACTGAACTCAGTACCATTATCAGCTGTGATTGAGTTAATCTGATAGACTTTCAGAATAGACTTCAAGGCTTGATTCACTGAAGAAGCCGACTTATCAGGAATAAGTCGAATGATTTGGTAGCGGCTTTTTCTGTCAGTTAGTGTCAATAAGCACTCGTTTTTTGCCCGAGTTTGAATAACCGTATCAATTTCAAAATCACCGCTATGCTCACGATTGTTAATGCTTTCAGGTCGTTCCTCAATAGACTTTCCAGCCGGCTTAAAATTGGGACTGGCTTGCTTTTTCTTAGCTTTCTCTTTTCGAGGATAAAGCCTGTCAGCCTTGGTCAAGCCTAGTTGTCCATGATGAATCCAGTAATATATCGTTGAAATAGGAACGTTGACACCTTTTGCCTTAACCATCATCTCAGGAGAGTATTTTTGTTTGATGTAGTGAACAATCTTTTCTTTGAGTTCCTTCGTTAGGGTGACCTGCTTAACGGAGCGTTTACGGTTATTGTCATAAACTTCTTGGGCAAAGTCAGCAGAGTAAACTTGTTCATATTTCCCCTGACGTACTTGTTGTCTAACTTGCCCGCGTTTGACTTCGTTGTGAATGGTTTGAGGAGCTTTAGCCAATCTTCTCGCTATTTCACGATTGGACTATCCTTCTAGAAGCCAACGGTCAATCATTCTACGCTCAGCTAGTGTCAACTGTTTACTTTTGGGTGTATAATAGTCTTGCATCTCAGAGTCTTTCTAATTGTTGTTGCGGTGATGACAATTATACCTCTCTGAGATGTTTTTTGATACCCTTAGGTGGCTAACTTCAGTTTAGAACTTTCCTTTAGGCAGTTAAGAGAATTCTTGACAAGAAAATGAAAAATAACTTGTCAAACCAAATACCCTATGATAAAATAGACAAGTATGTGGTGCTAGCACATCCGTAAACATATTCTACGTAGGAGGAAACAGATCAAAATGGCTAAAGTATGTTATTTTACAGGACGTAAAACCGTTTCTGGGAACAACCGTTCACATGCGATGAACCAAACAAAACGCACAGTTAAACCAAATCTTCAAAAAGTAACTATCCTTGTTGATGGTAAACCTAAAAAAGTTTGGGCTTCTGCTCGTGCGCTTAAATCTGGTAAAGTAGAACGCATCTAATAGAAATAAGCCTTAGGGCTTTTTTTCTTAGTCTATTTTTAAGTTCTTTAACAATACAGAAAAGAGGGATACGACCTGAACTGCTCTATCTCTTTTACATTAACTTTGGATTATGGTAAAATAATATGGACAATAACTTTTTGAGGTAGTAAATATGACTGTAAAAATCAATACAAAAGATGGTCTAATCGAACTATCCGACGATGTTATCGCAACTGTCGTTGGTGGGTCAGCAACGGAAATTTTTGGCGTTGTTGGAATGGCTAGCAAAAGTGCAATTAAGGACAATTTTCAATCGCTACTTCGCAAAGAAAACTATGCCAAGGGTGTCGTAGTGAAGTCAACAGATAGGGGTATTTCTGTTGATGTCTATACTGTTATGAGTTATGGTGTGAAAATTAGTGAAGTCTCTAAAAATATCCAAGAACGTGTGACATTTAACCTTGAAAGTCAATTAGGATTGACTGCTGATATGGTTAATGTTTACGTGCAAAATATTAAGGTTGTAGGAGAAAATTAGTGTCAAATATTACAACAAGCTTATTCCAAGAAATGGTCCAAGCTGCGGCAACTCGTCTTGGTAAACAAGCAGAATATGTCAATTCCTTAAACGTTTTCCCTGTGCCAGATGGTGATACAGGAACAAACATGAGTATGACCATGGATAATGGTGCCAAAGAAGTTGCGGATAAACCTGCGTCAACTGTTGGTGAGGTTGGGCAAGTTTTGTCAAAAGGCCTTCTGATGGGTGCGCGTGGTAATTCTGGCGTTATCACGTCTCAATTGTTCCGTGGTTTCAGTCAAAGCGTTAAGGGGAAAGATGAGCTCACAGGTAAAGATTTGGCACAAGCCTTTCAAATGGGTGTGGAAGTTGCCTACAAGGCAGTCATGAAGCCTGTTGAAGGAACAATCTTGACCGTATCTCGCGGTGCAGCGACTGCAGCCTTGAAAAAAGCAGACCTTACCGATGATGCAGTGGAAGTTATGCAAGCAGCTTTAGATGGTGCCAAAGGTGCCCTTGCTAAGACCCCTGATTTATTACCAGTCCTTAAAGAAGTTGGTGTGGTTGACTCAGGTGGTCAAGGACTTGTTTTCATCTATGAAGGTTTCCTATCTGCCTTAAATGGTGACTATGTGGCTTCAGAAGATTTTAAAGCGACTCCTGCTAACATGTCTGAAATGATCAATGCTGAGCACCATAAATCCGTTGTTGGTCATGTGGCTACAGAAGACATTACCTACGGTTATTGTACTGAAATCATGGTTGCCCTTAAACAAGGACCAACTTATGTAAAAGAATTCAACTACGATGAGTTTCAAGGTTACCTTAGCGGTCTAGGAGATTCTCTGTTAGTGGTCAATGATGATGAGATTGTTAAGGTTCACGTCCACACTGAGGATCCAGGACTTGTGATGCAAGAAGGTCTTAAATATGGTTCACTTATCAAGATTAAAGTGGATAATATGCGTAACCAGCATGAAGCACAGGTTCAAAAGACAGATACCGAAGAAAGCAAACCAGAAGCAAAAGATTTCGGATTAATTGCAGTTGTAGCCGGAGATGGCTTATCTGAGATTTTCAAGGCACAAGGTGTTGATTATGTGATTTCTGGTGGCCAAACCATGAACCCATCCACAGAAGATATTGTCAAAGCTATTGAAGCAGTTAATGCCAAACAAGTCATTATCTTGCCAAACAATAAAAATATCTTTATGGCTGCCCAATCTGCTGCAGAAGTAGTTGATATTCCTGCTGCTGTTGTTGAAACGCGCACCGTTCCACAAGGCTTTACCAGCTTGTTAGCCTTTGATCCTTCAAAATCTTTGGAGGAAAATGTGGCAGATATGTCAGCTAATCTTTCTGACGTGGTCAGTGGCAGCGTCACCTTGGCAGTTCGTGACACCACCATTGATGGTTTAGAAATCCATGAAAATGATTTCTTGGGAATGGTTGATGGTAAAATCATCGTTTCCAATCCAGACATGGAAGCAACTCTGAAAGCTGCCTTTGCCAAAATGATTGACGAAGATAGCGAAATTGTTACCATCTTTGTTGGTGAAGAAGGTGACCAAGTGTTAGCAGAAGAACTTGCTGAGTATTTAGAAGACACCTACGAAGATGTGGAAGTTGAGATTCACCAAGGAGATCAGCCTGTTTACCCATATCTCATGAGTGTGGAATAATCAAATAAGATAAAAAGAGGAGTTAGGCAAAGATCTGACTCTTTTTGTCTTTTTTATCAGAAAAGATAAAAAAGAGTCATTCGCATAGACAAGAGATAGGGCAGGAAAATGATCCTGTCAAAAAAGTCTATCAAAAACTAAAGATTTGATTTGACAAAGAAGAGAAAAACATTATAATTGTCTTATAACAATAAGCCAAGAACTGAAAGCTTTCCAGTCTCAAACACGTTACAAGGAGGAGATTTTATGTTAGGAACACTTATCTTTATTGCTTTTGTGGTTATTTTAATCCTAGCTGTTGTAGCTAGTACCCTTTATGTTGTTCGTCAACAATCTGTCGCTATCGTTGAACGTTTCGGGAAATACCAAAAAACGGCGACCAGTGGCATTCATGTCCGACTTCCATTTGGAATTGACAAGATTGCGGCGCGTGTGCAGTTGCGTCTTTTGCAATCAGAAATCATTGTTGAAACCAAAACCAAGGACAATGTGTTTGTGACCCTGAATGTTGCTACTCAGTACCGTGTGAATGAGCAAAATGTGACAGATGCTTACTACAAATTAATGAAACCTGAATCTCAAATCAAGTCTTACATTGAAGATGCCTTGCGTTCCTCAGTTCCTAAGTTAACCTTGGATGAATTGTTTGAGAAAAAAGATGAAATTGCCTTGGAAGTGCAACACCAAGTGGCAGAAGAAATGTCAACCTATGGTTACATTATTGTTAAAACCTTGATTACCAAGGTGGAGCCTGATGCCGAAGTCAAACAGTCAATGAACGAAATCAATGCAGCCCAACGTAAACGTGTAGCTGCTCAAGAATTGGCAAACGCAGATAAAATTAAAATTGTGACAGCAGCAGAAGCAGAGGCAGAAAAAGATCGCTTGCACGGAGTAGGGATTGCCCAACAACGTAAGGCCATTGTTGATGGCTTGGCTGAGTCTATTCAAGAGCTTAAAGAAGCTAATATTTCTTTAAATGAAGAACAAATCATGTCCATCTTGTTGACCAACCAATACCTAGATACCCTCAACACCTTTGCAGCTAAGGGTAATCAAACCCTGTTCTTGCCAAATACACCAAATGGGGTAGAGGATATTCGCACCCAAGTCTTGTCAGCTTTAAAAACAAGATAAATGAGAAAACAGATTGGTCAGACCAGTCTGTTTTTTACGATATTAGGAAAGCAGACTATCAAAAAACGACTAAGACGGAGGGAAGTGTCTTAGTCGTTTTTTTGTCTGACTTACATTTGGAGAGATAAAAATAGAATCCTATTTTTTGCCGTAACGTTTGTACTCGTGAATAATTTTCAGAGCACGTTTTCTGGTTTTAATATTGGGACTTTTCAGTCTTCTGTAAGCTGACGCTAAGTCAGTTTTTTCTGCCATATTATCCTCCTAATATAGAAATTATTAACGTTAACAAAAAAAGTATATCATAAAATAGTTAACCAGTAAAGTATTTTGTTGCAAATTATTTTTGAATTGAAAAAAGGCCCAACTGATATGAAAGCAGTTGGGTTCTTCGATCATTTTAAGAAGCGCTGTAAAAATTCTCTGGTACGATCTTGTGTAGGATTCTCGAAAATTTGTTGGGGACTTCCTTCTTCAGCAATCAAGCCCTTATCCATGAAAATGATACGGTCGGAGACATCACGAGCGAATTCCATTTCATGGGTAACGATAATCATGGTCAAACCTGATTTTGCCAAGTCCTGCATGGTTTTGAGAACTTCGCCAACCATTTCAGGATCAAGAGCTGATGTTGGTTCATCAAAGAGCATGGCTTCTGGATTAACAGATAGGGCTCTGGCAATGGCTACCCGTTGTTTTTGACCGCCAGATAATTGTTTTGGTTTGGCTTGCCAGTACTGTTCTGTCATGCCAACTGCATTGAGGTTTTCCTTGGCAATGTGCTCTGCTTCTGCACGGTCTCTTTTGAGAACAGTGGTTTGAGCGACAATGGCGTTTTCTAAAACGTTGAGGTTCTCAAACAAGTTAAAGGATTGAAAAACCATGCCTAATTTTTCACGGTAGTGGGTCAAGTTGTAGTGTTCGGCAAGGACATCTTCGCCATGAAAAAGAATCTGACCGGCGCTTGGCTCTTCCAACAGATTGATTGAGCGCAGGAGGGTTGATTTTCCAGAACCAGAAGAACCGATAATGGAAATCACTTCTCCCTTGTTAACAGAAAGGGAAATATCCTTGAGTACTTCGTTGTTTCCATAAGATTTTTTGAGGTTTTTGATTTCAATAATTGGGTTAGACATTTGGGACCTCCGCAACCTGCATTTGGTTTGCTCCAGTGGTGTACGTATCGGCATCGAAACGACGTTCAATATAACGAAGGATACGTGTCACCGTGAAGGTAAGGACAAAGTAGATAATGGCGATAATCGTAAAGGTTTGGAAGTATTGATAAGTTTGTGTAGCTACCGTATTTCCTGAGAAGTAAAGTTCCACAACAGAAATAACATTCAAGACAGAAGTATCTTTGATGTTGATGACAAACTCGTTACCTGTTGCTGGTAAAATGTTGCGAACAACTTGTGGCAGCACAATTTTACGCATGGTTTGACTGTGAGTAAACCCAAGAGCAGTCGCTGCTTCAAATTGGCCTTTATCAACAGCGAAAATACCTCCGCGGACAATTTCACTCATATAGGCACCAGTATTGATGGAAACGATAAAAATAGCTGCTAGGGTACGGTCAATTGAAATACCAAAGGCTTGGGCTGTTCCGTAGTAGATAACCATAGATTGAACAATCATCGGTGTGCCACGGAAAATTTCGATATAAATATTGAGGAACCAGCCAAAGAGTTTTTGTCCAAAGGCAGCTACTTTATGCTTAGCTTTAGGAGCTGTACGGAAAATACCGATTAATAATCCAATGAAGAGACCTGTAATGGTCCCGACCATAGAAATCAGTAAGGTCATGCCTGTTCCGCGTAAGAACTGTTTCCAGTTACCTTTAAAGATAGTCCACATTTGGCTTAGGAATGATGGTTTAGCGTCGCTAGCTTTCTTTTCCATAGGTTGTTTGGTAACCATATCATCCATCAGAGCCATACGATCATTTTGAGAAAACTCTTCAAGCACTTGGTTGACAGTGGCAATGCGATTGTCATTTTTTTTCATTCCGACAGCGATAGCAGCGTCTGATTCAGAAACAGTGAACCCTTTTTTTAGCACGATCATTTTGAATTTGCTGTTGGCTGCTTCAGCAGTCATGGCTTCAGGTCGTTCAGAAATATAAGCATCAATAACATTTGAAGTGAGGGCTTGACGCATTTGAGAGAAGTCTCCCATTGGAGTTTGCAATTTAGCGTCTTTTAGTTGATTTAAGAGGTTGACATGCCAAACACCTTGCTGGGCAGTAACTTTTGCCTCAGGAAAGTCATCAATGCTAGTAGCGCCAGCGTATTTCCCATCGGCAGCAACTACTAAAACAGGTTGGCTAGTGTAGTAACTGTTTGAAAAGATGATTTCCTTTTTGCGTTCTTCTGTAGGGCTCATTCCAGCAGCAATCATATCAATTTTTCCAGAAGTTAATGCTGGGATTAAACCTGTCCAAGAAGTTTTAACAACGAGTAATTCTTTGTTCATGGCCTTAGCGATTTTTTTAGCGACTTGGACATCATAACCGTTGGCATATTGGCTAGTTCCTTCTATAGGAACAGCCCCATTTGAAGCATCATCTTGAGTCCAGTTAAAAGGGGCATAAGCTGCCTCCATTCCGACTCTTAAATATTGGTCTGCTTGAGCCTGGCTCATTCCTCCAAAAAGAAGGGCCAAGGCAACCAAACAGCTAAGGATTAGCTTTTTCATATAGGTCTCCTGTTTCAAAAATACTATTCAGACCTATTTTACAGCAATTTGCATCCTATTTCAATATATTCTCAGAAAAATAGGCTAAATTATGAAAAAATATTCAAAAAAATGAGTAAAAATAAAACGGAAAGGTTTGGTTTAGGTTTTGTCATCTCTTTAAAATATGGTAAAATGAGGGCAGAAAGAGGGTGTTGTCATGAAAAACTCTGATGATGCTTGGGCTCTGCTTCAGCCTTATAGGGATAGGAGTAAAAGCAGCTAATGTTGATTATAGCATCACTAGCGCTGAACTAAGTATAAAACAAATCTAAAAAATAATTAAAGAAAGGGTTTATACTAGCGGGAGCTATCCACTAATATAAATATAAGAAAACATGTTAATTATCGAATTGCTTAAAGCCATTTTCTTTGGCATTATAGAGGGAATCACAGAATGGTTGCCAATTTCAAGCACCGGTCACCTCATCTTAGTGCAGGAATTTGTTCGCTTAAACCAAGATAAGGCATTTACAGAAATGTTCAATATTGTTATCCAATTGGGAGCCATTCTTGCGGTTATGTTGATTTATTTTGAACGTTTGAACCCTTTTCAGCCAGGAAAAACGGCTAGGGAAGTTCAACTCACTTGGCAATTATGGTTAAAGGTAGTGATTGCTTGTATTCCCTCTATTCTAATAGCAGTTCCTCTTGATAACTGGTTTGAGGCTCATTTCTATTTTATGATACCAATTGCTATTGCCCTTATTGTTTATGGGATTGCCTTTATCTGGATTGAAAAACGAAATGCTCAGGTAGAACCTCAGATTAAAGACCTCTCTCGGATGACCTATAAAACGGCTTTTCTGATTGGTTGTTTTCAGGTCTTGAGTATTGTGCCTGGTACTAGCCGTTCAGGAGCAACCATTTTAGGAGCTATCATTCTAGGTACTAGTCGAACAGTGGCCGCTGATTTTACTTTCTTTTTGGCTGTCCCAACTATGTTTGGATACAGTGGCTTAAAGGTTATGAAATTTTTCCTTGATGGGTATCATCTTGGCTTTGCACAGGCCCTTATTCTTTTAGTGGCTAGCCTGACCGCCTTTGTGGTTAGTTTATTGGCGATTAGGTTCTTGACAGATTATGTTAAGAAACATGATTTCACTATTTTTGGGAAATACCGTATTGTGTTAGGAAGTCTTTTACTTATTTATAGTTTCTTTAAATTTATTTTTTAAAATGACATAGTGTTTATGATATGGCGGCAGACCTTGGGGATTGTCGCTTTTGACTTCCTCTTATTAGAAGGGGCTTAGTCATAAATTGCGAAATTACGGCATTTCTAGTATAATAAAATGACTACGCGTGCGAGGTATTGATAATGGAAATGAAACAAATTAGCGAGACAACGCTGAAAATAACAATTAGTATGGATGATTTAGAAGAAAGAGGAATGGAGTTAAAAGATTTTCTCATTCCCCAAGAAAAAACGGAAGAGTTCTTTTATTCTGTTATGGATGAACTAGATCTTCCAGATAATTTTAAAGATAGTGGCATGCTTAGTTTTCGAGTAACACCAAGAAAAGACCGGCTAGATGTTTTTGTAACCAAATCTGAGCTTAATAAGGAGCTTAACTTTGAAGATTTGGCAGATTTGGGTGATATTTCTCAAATGACACCTGAAGATTTTTTCAAAAGTTTGGAGCAATCCATGCGTGAAAAAGGGGATGTCAATGCGCATGAGAAATTGGAAAAAATTGAAGAAATCATGGAAGACGTGGTCGAAGCAACCTTAACTGGTCAGGCTGAGGCAACAGATGAAACGCATGAGGTCGATCCAGAACCATTGGATTATGTGCACTATGTTTTGGACTTTGATACCCTTCCAGAGGCGATAACCTTCGCCAAAACCATTGATTTCCCTATTGAAGCTTCAGAATTATACAAGGGTGACAGCCGTTACCACATGACCATTTTATTGGACGTTCAACAGCAGCCGTCATATTTTGCGAATGTTATGTATGCAAGGTTAATTGAGTATGCAACCCCTGGGTCAAAAACAAGAGCCTACTTGCAAGAGCATGGCTTACAATTGATTCTAGATGGCGCTGTTGAGCAATTACGAAAGATTGAGTTGGGATAAAATAGTATGTTTTCATTTACAATAGATTATGTCCTCGTTCTGATAGGAGCTTTGTTAATGTCCTTATGCTTAACCCCTCTTGTCCGCTTTTTAGCCTTTCGTGTGGGTGCAGTGGATAATCCCAATGCCAGAAGGGTCAATAAGGTACCTATGCCAACAAGTGGCGGCTTAGCTGTTTTTACTTCCTTTTTAGTAGCAAGCTTGGGACTAATGCCGATTGCTTCTAAAGGCGCCATTTTTGGTGGTCAGACCTACTTCAGTTACATTTTACCAGTTGTTATTGGTGCTATGGTTATCACCGTCACAGGATTTTTGGATGATTTGTATGAATTAAGCCCTAAATTAAAGATGCTGGGAATTGTAGTGGGAGCTATCATCATTTGGGCTTTTACCGATTTTAAGTTTGATAGCTTTAAGATTCCTTTTGGAGGTCCCCTCTTAGCTTTCGGTCCTTTTCTGACCTTTTTTTTGACAGTCTTGTGGATTATTTCCATTACCAATGCCATTAACCTAATTGATGGTTTAGATGGTTTGGTTAGTGGGGTTTCCATTATTAGTCTGGTAACGATGGCTATTGTCTCTTATTTCTTTTTGCCTCAGACAGACTTCTTTTTGACGGTAACGATTTTAGTCTTGATTGCTGCTATTGCAGGATTTTTCCCCTATAATTACCACCCAGCTATTATTTATCTGGGGGACACAGGAGCTCTCTTTATTGGCTTCATGATTGGGGTCTTATCTCTTCAAGGCTTGAAAAATGCAACGGCGGTAGCTGTGGTAACACCTGTGATTATTCTTGGGGTGCCAATTATGGATACCATCGTGGCTATTATTCGGCGTAGTTTATCAGGTCAAAAATTCTACGAGCCAGATAAGATGCACCTGCATCATCGACTCTTATCAATGGGATTTACCCATCGAGGGGCTGTTTTAGTGGTTTATGGTATTGCTATGCTTTTTTCACTCATTTCCTTACTTTTAAATGTATCTAGTCGTGTAGGGGGTGTTCTATTGATGTTAGGACTCTTATTTGGTTTAGAAGTTTTTATCGAAGGTCTGGAGATTTGGGGCGAAAAGCGGACGCCTCTGTTTAATCTCTTGAAATTTATTGGGAATAGTGATTACCGCCAAGCGACTCTTCTCAAGTGGAAAGAAAGACATGAATTGAAACGCTAGAAAAGCCTTGTAGGGCTTTTTTTGCTATAATAGAGATAGTGGCCGTTAAGGCAAAAGCAAAGATGGTTATGCCATTCCTTGCTCAATATAGTAACAAATGACAGAGAAAATAAGAGGTATATCATGTCAGTTCTTGAAATTAACAATTTGCATGTTTCGATAGAGGATAAAGCGATTTTAAAAGGGGTTAATCTGACACTTAAAACAGGTGAAATTGCAGCCATTATGGGACCTAATGGGACCGGGAAGTCCACCCTTTCAGCGGCTATTATGGGAAATCCCAACTATGAAGTGACCCAAGGGGAGATTTTGCTGGACGGTGTCAATATTCTCGAGTTGGAAGTTGATGAGCGTGCGAGGCTGGGACTTTTCCTAGCCATGCAATACCCATCAGAAATTCCAGGAATCACTAATGCCGAATTTATGCGTGCAGCAATGAACGTCGGCAAGGCAGATGAAGATAAGATTTCTGTCCGAGACTTTATCACCAAGCTTGATGAGAAGATGGCCCTATTAGGTATGAAAGAAGAAATGGCAGAGCGTTACCTTAATGAAGGTTTCTCAGGTGGTGAGAAAAAACGCAATGAAATTCTTCAATTACTCATGTTAGAACCTAAGTTTGCTTTGCTAGATGAGATTGATTCCGGTCTTGATATTGACGCCCTAAAAGTGGTTTCAAAAGGGGTTAATGAGATGCGTGACAAAGAATTTGGCGCGATGATTATTACTCACTACCAACGCTTGCTGAATTACATCACGCCAGACCTTGTCCATGTGATGATGGATGGTCGTATTGTCTTGTCTGGTGATGCTACCTTGGCCACTCGCCTTGAAAAAGAAGGCTATGCAGGTATCGCAGAAGAATTAGGCATCGAGTACAAGGAAGATATTTAAATAGGTCTTGAGAGAGAACTGGCCTAGCTCTTGTTTAGTTCTTTAGGTGCTAGTTCTATTCGTGACCCACTTAAAAACCAGAGACAAAGGATTAAGAGATGACAAAAGAAAAACTAGTGGCTTTTTCGCAAGCCCACGCTGAACCTATTTGGCTACAAGAACGGCGTTTAGCGGCTTTGGCAGCCATACCAGATTTGGAGTTACCAACCATCGAAAGGGTTAAATTTCACCGTTGGAATCTAGGGGACGGTAGCTTAACAGAAAATGAAAGTCTAGCTAGTGTTCCAGATTTTATAGCTATTGGAGATAACCCGACCCTTGTTCAGGTGGGGACGCAAACAGTCTTAGAACAGCTACCAATGGCATTAATTGACAAGGGAGTTGTGTTTACCGATTTCTACACAGCGCTTGAAGAAATCCCAGAGGTAATTGAAGCGCATTTTGGTCAGGCATTAGCTTTTGATGAAGATAAATTAGCAGCTTACCACACAGCTTATTTTAACAGTGCAGCAGTGCTTTATGTTCCAGACCACTTAGAAATCGCAGCACCCATTGAAGCTATTTTCTTGCAAGATAGTGACAGTGACGTTCCTTTTAATAAACATGTGCTTGTGATTGCTGGAAAAGAAAGTAAGTTTACCTATTTAGAACGCTTTGAGTCCATCGGCAATGCCAGTCAAAAGGCCAGCGCTAATATCAGTGTAGAAGTGATTGCTCAAGCAGGCAGCCAGATTAAATTCTCGGCTATAGACCGTCTAGGCTCCTCAGTGACAACCTATATTAGCCGTCGTGGGCATTTAGCTAAGGCTGCCAATATTGAGTGGGCCTTAGCTGTTATGAATGAAGGCAATGTCATTGCTGATTTTGATAGTGATTTGATTGGTCAAGGCTCACAAGCTGATTTGAAAGTCGTTGCAGCATCAAGTGGTCGTCAGGTACAAGGTATTGACACGCGCGTGACCAACTATGGTCAACATACGGTCGGTCATATTTTACAGCATGGTGTGATTTTGGAACGTGGCACATTAACGTTTAACGGGATTGGTCATATTCTCAAAGGTGCCAAGGGAGCTGATGCCCAACAAGAAAGTCGTGTTTTGATGCTTTCTGACCAAGCTAGAGCTGATGCTAATCCAATCCTCCTAATTGATGAAAATGAGGTGACAGCAGGCCACGCTGCTTCTATCGGTCAGGTTGACCCTGAAGATATGTATTACTTGATGAGTCGAGGACTGGATCAAGAAACAGCAGAACGATTGGTTATTAGAGGATTCCTAGGAGCGGTTATCGCTGAAATTCCTATTTCATCAGTACGCCAAGAGATTATTAAGGTTTTAGATGAGAAATTGCTCAATCGTTAAGACCTACTGCTAAAAAGAAAGAGGTTAATATTGCTAGACGCAAAAGACATCAAACAAGACTTTCAAATCTTAAACCAGCAAGTCAATGATGAACCCCTTGTTTATTTGGATAATGCCGCCACCACACACAAACCGGCGGTTGTCCTTGAGGCTTTACAAGCCTATTACCAAGAAGATAATGCTAATGTCCACCGAGGAGTTCATACCTTGGCTGAACGTGCAACTCACAAATATGAGGCCAGTCGCCAGCAGGTTGCTGACTTTATTCATGCCAAATCAAGCAAGGAAGTGCTCTTCACCAGAGGAACAACAACCAGTTTGAATTGGGTTGCTCGGTTTGCAGAGCAGGTCTTGACACCAGAAGATGAGGTGTTGATTTCGATTATGGAGCATCATGCCAATATCATTCCTTGGCAACAAGCCTGTCAAAAAACAGGAGCAAGGTTAGCCTATGTTTATTTAAAAGACGGTCAACTTGACATGGACGATTTGGCAAACAAATTGACGACAAAAACACGCTTTGTTAGCCTAGCCCATGTCTCTAATGTTCTTGGCTGTATCAATCCAATTAAAGAAATTGCCAAATTGGTACATGCTAAGGGAGCCTATCTTGTTGTTGACGGTGCCCAATCGGTTCCGCACCTGGCTATCGATGTTCAAGACTTGGATTGTGATTTCTTCGCTTTTTCAGCTCATAAGATGTTGGGGCCAACAGGTTTGGGTGTTCTCTACGGAAAAGAAGAACTTTTGAATCAAATGGAGCCTCTTGAATTTGGTGGAGAAATGATTGACTTTGTTTACGAACAAGAGGCTACTTGGAAAGAATTACCTTGGAAGTTTGAAGCGGGGACACCCCATATTGCAGGAGCTATTGGTTTAGGTATGGCTATTTCTTACCTTCAAAAACTAGGAATGGCTAATATACATGCGCACGAAGCAGAGCTAATAGCCTATGTTTTGCCTAAACTAGAAGCTATTGAAGGGCTTACCATATATGGACCAAGCCAGCCTGGTGCAAGATCTGGTCTGATTTCTTTTAATCTGGATGATTTGCACCCTCATGACTTGGCGACAGCCTTGGACTATGAAGGTGTTGCGGTAAGAGCGGGCCACCACTGCGCCCAACCCCTTCTTCATTATTTAGCAGTTCCAGCAACTGTTAGAGCAAGTTTCTATCTTTATAACACCAAGGAGGATTGTGACCGCTTGGTTGAAGCAATTCTAAAAGCAAAGGATTTTTTCGATGGCACTCTCTAAATTGAATCATCTGTACATGACTGTGGTAGCGGATCATGCAAAGCATCCACATCATCATGGACAGCTAGATGGCGTAGAGGCTGTTCAACTGAATAATCCTACTTGTGGTGATGTGATTTCTTTGACCGTTAAGTTTGACGGAGATAAAATTGAAGATATTGCTTTTGCAGGCAATGGCTGTACCATTTCTACAGCTTCATCAAGCATGATGACAGATGTTGTTATTGGTAAAAGCAAAGCAGAAGCTCTTGCGCTAGCTGATATTTTTTCAGAGATGGTACAAGGACAGGAAAATCCTGTTCAAAAAGAGCTAGGTGAAGCAGAATTATTGGCGGGAGTTGCTAAATTTCCGCAGCGTATCAAATGCTCTACCCTAGCTTGGAATGCTCTCAAGGAAGCCGTCCAACGAAGTGACGATGCTCAGCACCTCACTGACTAAAATGTAAAGGAAGATAAAGATGTCTGATATAAATGAGAAAGTAGAGCCAAAGCCAATCGACTTAGGGGACTACCAATTTGGATTTCATGATGATGTAGAGCCTATTTATTCAACGGGGAAGGGACTGAGTGAGGCGGTTGTTCGGGAATTATCAGCTGCTAAAAATGAACCCGAATGGATGTTGGAATTCCGCTTGAAATCACTAGAAACCTTTAATAAAATGCCAATGCAAACCTGGGGAGCAGATTTGTCTGATATTAATTTCGATGATATTATCTACTACCAAAAAGCATCGGATAAGCCAGCTCGTTCTTGGGATGATGTTCCTGATAAAATCAAAGAAACGTTTGAACGTATTGGGATTCCAGAAGCAGAACGTGCTTATTTAGCAGGGGCTTCAGCCCAATATGAGTCTGAAGTGGTTTATCACAACATGAAGGACGAATTTGAGAAGTTGGGAATTATTTTCACCGATACCGATTCAGCCCTCAAAGAATATCCTGATTTGTTCAAACAATACTTTGCCAAACTGGTTCCACCAACAGATAACAAACTTGCAGCTCTCAATTCAGCTGTTTGGTCTGGTGGCACCTTTATTTACGTTCCTAAAGGGGTTAAGGTAGATATTCCCCTGCAAACTTATTTCCGCATTAACAATGAAAATACTGGTCAGTTTGAGCGGACATTGATTATTGTTGATGAAGGGGCAAGTGTTCATTATGTTGAAGGGTGTACGGCTCCCACTTATTCAAGTAACAGTCTGCATGCTGCTATCGTTGAAATCTTCGCGCTTGACGGTGCATACATGCGTTATACCACCATTCAAAACTGGTCAGACAACGTGTATAATCTAGTGACAAAACGTGCACGCGCCCTTACGAATGCAACAGTGGAGTGGATTGATGGCAATCTAGGAGCTAAAACTACCATGAAGTACCCTTCCGTTTACCTTGATGGGCCAGGTGCGCGTGGCACCATGCTGTCTATTGCTTTTGCTAATGCAGGGCAACACCAAGATACAGGGGCTAAGATGATTCACAACGCTCCGCACACATCGTCATCAATCGTGTCAAAATCAATTGCCAAGTCTGGTGGTAAAGTAGATTATCGTGGTCAAGTGACCTTTAACAAGCAATCTAAAAAATCCGTCTCCCATATTGAATGTGATACCATCTTGATGGACGATATCTCTAAATCAGATACTATCCCATTTAATGAAATTCACAATTCACAGGTAGCTTTAGAACATGAAGCCAAAGTGTCTAAGATTTCTGAAGAACAACTCTACTATCTCATGAGCCGTGGCTTATCAGAAAGTGAAGCAACAGAGATGATTGTCATGGGATTTGTGGAGCCTTTTACCAAAGAATTACCGATGGAATACGCGGTCGAACTCAATCGATTGATTTCCTACGAAATGGAAGGTTCTGTCGGCTAATCTCGTTTCTCCTATCCAGTGAGAAACCCTTTTGGATAGGATTTTCCTTAAGTTGAAGTACTAACCCAGAGAGGTTAGTTTTTTAAGTTGTTTTTTGGCCAATACCTTCTGGCATCTCAATCCATTTACCAGAACGATACATTTTCACTGCATTTGACTTGAATTTATCATTACATTTCATACCCCCCTTTTTTTTCACTGGGCAGTCCAGAGAAAAGGGGACAAAGATGCCAATCAACCACTGTGTCTTGCAATTCTAGCTTAAATAAAATTAGGAGTTGGACTTTTTGCCCAGCTCCTTTTAAGTTGTTTTTTTGACCGGTAAAGCACAGTTAAGCTAGGTCTCTGTTGAGTTTGGTTAGAGCTAGTTGAGGAAGAAAACCATAAGAAAAGCCCCTTGCTACTGTAAAAAGTAGGGGGCTTATAAAAAGAATAGTTATGAGCGCCCCATCATAAAGGCGATAAGGGCAAGTAAGATGATAATGACCATACAAATTCCTAGACAAATGAGTAGGAAGGTCTGATTGTGGTGAATAAACTCTTCAACCTTTTCTAAAGCGGAATGATTATTAGCCTTTTTGAGGCGGTGTTGCTTAGGAGTTGTTTTGGTTGCCTTTTTGGGAACCAATTTTTCTAGCTTCTTACGAGCTGCTTTTGTCAGGTTTTTACTATCAGCAAAGCCCTTTTCAGTTAAGGCGTTAACAAAGGGATGACGGTAAAATTCACCATTTTGGTCAGACCAATCCCCTACCCCCATGACAATGGTAATGAGTCGAGTCTTGCCTCTCTTGGCAGTTACCATAGCATTGAAGGCAGCGCTAGGGCTTGAACCTGTCTTTAAGCCGTCCACACCTTCCATGCCAAATTGATTGTCAGGAAGAGAATGGTTATAGGTATGGAATTCTTCCTCATAAGGGGTGCCCACCATGGTGTGGACGACAGATTTATTGGTAAATTCGATAATTTGAGGATATTTCTTTAAGAAAAAATAGAGGAGTTTGGCTAAATCTCTAGCAGTCGTGACATTGGAAGCTGACAAGTCATATTTTGTTGGATTGTAATAGCCTTGAAAGGCTTGGGCTACTGCTCCACTAGCATTTGAAAAGTGCGTATTGGTCATGCCTAATTTTTTGGCAGTGTCATTAATCCGATCAATAAAAGCAGAGGCGTCATTATTGGATAGGTAATTAGCAATCATAACTGTCGCTGCATTTGAAGAAGGGACAGCTGTCATAGTAATGAGATCACGAATAGGGTATGCTACGCCAGCTACGATATTATTGTTACTGATTTCATAAATTTTGGCAATAGCTTGATCGGTTTCGGTAGCCGTGATAGTGGTATCCATGGTAATTTTACCCTTAGCCAGCTCCTCAAACAAAATGTAAAGAGTAAACATTTTAGACATGCTAGCAGGATCTCTGGGAATATCAATATTATCTTGCCAAAGAATATCGGAACTTGTTGCATCAATAACAATGGAAGATTTAGGTCGATTTACCTCGCTAATCGTATAACCAGCTCGCCTTGTGATATCTATGACATCTTCAGCGTGGCTGACAGGCATTATTAAAAAACAAATCAAGGTGACAATAGTGAATAGAATTCTTTTGGTCAATTTTAGGCTCCTTTAAATATTATGCAATTTTATTATATCACTTCACTAATACAACGGAAAGCCTTTTTAGGGAAATTATACAGGCTGGTTTGCTCATTGAAGAATCTCATAAAACTAAAAAAAAGACTGAAGAAAGCGTAAATTCTCCAGTTGATATTATATTAATAGTAGAAAATTACAAAGAACGGTTGACGTAACGTACAAAATGATTCCACCAAACCCTTAAAAAGAAGCTTTGAGAAATATTTTTTTGAGCAACCAGATTGACAGACGGCGTTTCACCAAGATAGCCTTTTCCGATTAAGTGTGGATCTTGGAGGGTAGCCTTGGCTAAGACTTGTCCTTTCCTTAGAGGAGCAGTTGGGGTATCTGTTTTTTTGGTGATATGAAACGCCTTTTTAAGCTTACTATTAGCTGGTTTGATAAGCGATAAGTTTTTTTGAGCAACGAGTTGAACGGTCTTATGAGGACTGTCTAAGATAGGCAATGGCTTGATTTGTCCCTCTTTACCCTTACTAAGAAGTTGGACTTTCTGGAAAGTTGTCAAGAGGTATTGGAGAAGTTGAGTGGTAGCCCCAAAAACAGCTAAATCATCACCTTGGCTATGCTCAGCATTTAAAACGACTGTGATTACTCTCATCTGATTTTCGATACTGGTAGCAACAAAAGAAGCACCGCCTTTTTCGGAATACCCAATAAAAAGACCGTCAACCCCCTCGCGGTAATAAGGCATTCCCTTGAGCATATAGTTGTAACTATAAATGGTTTGCCCAGCAAAAGTAGCAGATGGCTTACTGGTCAGCTTTAAGACATCTGGAAATTCTAGCAGGAGATGTCTTGCGACAATAGCAAGATCAGTGGCACTAAAGAGATTCTCATCTTCAGCCACGGTTTTAGGATAACTATTTTCTCCTAAAACATGATTTGGTAAGCCTGTGGCGTTGACTAGTTTAGCATCCGAAATTCCCCAGTCTCTCAGTTGCTTTTTCATTTTATCAACAAACTTAGGTTCAGTTCCTCCAATTTTTTCAGCTAAAGCAATAGCAGGGCTATTAGCATTTGTAACAATCAAAGCCGTTAAAAGTTCTTTGACCGTGTACTTCCGAGCATCAAGAGGAACGTTGCTGATACTATAGTTAGTAGTCAACTCATAGGGGTAGTTTGAAATGGTTACGGGGTCACTCCACTTTAGTTTGCCATCGGCAACATGTTTGTAGACCAAGTAGGTGGTTAAGAGTTTACTGATCGAAGCGACAGGAACAGCTTCATTGGCATCTTTTTCGTATAAAATTTTCCCACTGTCCACTTCGACAGCAATAGCGTGCTTAGCAGCTACTGAAAAATCGTCACTTTTTACAGAACCAGTTCCCAAAGCTAGACTGATTAGCAGCAAGAAAAACAAACGTTTTATCATATCTTATCTATCCTTATCAAGTATCTTTTTTTAATTATACCATATCTCACCTCCAAGTCAGAGAAGAGCTTTAAAAAGAAAAACGAAATAATAAAACGCTATCATGAGAGTAGGAAGCTTCATTAAAATAATTAACAATCCAATAATAAAAGGCTTTGCAGAAGCTTCACGAAAGAAAAAGAATAAAATGAGGAAAATTCTACGAAATATTCAGATAATTTTTTGCTACATTATTTTCTTTAAGAAAGTTTTATGATATAATGTTTTCAATTAACAATTTCATTTAGCAATTAGCCAAAAAATGAAAAATAAAGTTTAGGGGTGACTTTTATGAAGAAAAGTAGATGGTTAGCAACTCTAGGTGTTGCGGTATTATCAGTATCCGTTTTAGCAGCCTGCGGTAGTAAAAATGCTTCAGGTGGTTCAGATGCGACAAAAACGTACAAATATGTTTTTGTTAATGATCCAAAATCATTGGACTATATTTTGTCTAATGGTGGCGGAACAACTGATGTGGCAACGCAAATGGTCGATGGTCTTTTGGAAAATGACAAGTATGGTAACTTGGTACCATCACTTGCTAAAGATTGGAAAGTTTCAAAAGATGGCCTAACCTATACTTACACCCTTCGTGATGGTGTCTCTTGGTACACTGCTGATGGTGAAGAATACGCACCTGTAACAGCAGAAGATTTTGTGACTGGTCTTAAACACGCAGTGGATGGCAAGTCTGAAGCTTTATATGTTGTTGAAGATTCCATCAAAAACCTAAAAGCTTATAAAAATGGTGAAGTCGATTTCAAAGAGGTTGGTGTTAAAGCCCTTGACGACAAAACCGTTCAATACACCTTGAACAAACCTGAAAGTTATTGGAACTCCAAAACAACTTACAGTGTTCTTTTCCCAGTCAATGAAAAATTCTTGAAATCACAAGGTAAAGATTTTGGAACAACAGACCCATCGTCAATCCTAGTTAACGGTGCTTACTTCTTGAGTGCCTTCACCTCAAAATCATCTATGGAATTTCATAAAAATGAAAACTACTGGGATGCTAAGAATGTTGGGATAGAATCTGTTAAATTGACTTACTCAGATGGTTCAGACCCAGGCTCTTTCTACAAGAACTTTGACAAGGGTGAGTTCACTGTTGCACGACTTTATCCAAATGACCCTACTTACAAATCAGCTAAGAAAAACTATGCTGATAACATTACTTATGGCATGTTGACTGGTGATATTCGTCATTTAACATGGAACTTGAACCGTACTTCCTTCAAAAACACTAAGAAAGACCCTGCACAACAAGATGCTGGTAAGAAAGCTCTTAACAACAAGGACTTCCGTCAAGCTATCCAGTTTGCCTTCGACCGTGCGTCATTCCAAGCACAAACTGCAGGTCAAGATGCCAAAACAAAAGCCTTACGTAACATGCTTGTGCCACCAACTTTTGTGACAATTGGGGAAAATGACTTTGGTTCAGAAGTTGAAAAAGACCTTGCTACTATGGGTGATGAGTGGAAAGACGTTAACTTAGACGATGCTCAAGATGGATTTTATAATCCAGAAAAAGCAAAAGCTGAGTTTGCAAAAGCCAAAGAAGCTCTTACAGCTGAAGGGGTAACCTTCCCAGTTCAATTAGATTACCCTGTTGACCAAGCAAACGCAGCAACTGTTCAGGAAGCCCAATCTTTCAAACAATCCGTTGAAGCATCTCTTGGTAAAGAAAATGTCATTGTCAATGTTCTTGAAACAGAAACCTCAACTCACGAAGCCCAAGGCTTCTATGCTGAGACCCCAGAACAACAAGACTACGACATCATTTCATCATGGTGGGGTCCAGACTACCAAGACCCACGTACCTACCTTGACATCATGAGTCCAGTGGATGGTGGATCTGTTATCCAAAAACTTGGAATTAAAGCAGGTGAAAGCAAAGATGTTGTGGCAGCTGCAGGCCTTGATACCTACCAAACTTTACTTGATGAAGCAGCAGCGATTACAGACGACAACGATGCGCGCTACAAGGCTTACGCAAAAGCACAAGCCTACCTTACTGATAGTGCTGTAGATATTCCAGTTGTGGCATTGGGTGGCACTCCTCGAGTTACTAAAGCTGTTCCATTTAGCGGTGCCTTTGCCTGGGCAGGTGCTAAAGGTCCTGCTTCTGTATATTATTACAAAGGAATGAAACTTCAAGACAAACCTGTCACAGCAAAACAATACGAAAAAGCAAAAGAAAAATGGTTGAAAGCAAAGGCTAAGTCAAACGCAGAATATGCTGAGAAATTAGCTGATCACGTTGAAAAATAAAACGATGTTCAAACAGAACTTTCTCGTTTAATTGAGAAAGTTCTTTTGAACTATTGAGGATAACTATGAAAAAATACATCTTAAACCGTATCTTACGATCGTTAGTGTCGGTAGTTTTGGTAACGGCCTTAACATACACCATCGTATATACTCTAGTCCCTGTCGGTCTTATCTTTAAACAAGATCCTAACTACAATAAGATGACGACGACGCCAGACAAAAAGGCTGATTACGAAAACTTAACCTTCCAACGTATGGGGTATATTAATTACTTTTCAAGCAAAGAATTGAAAGATAATGCTTCTAAAGTAGATAGTAGTGTAACAACAGAAGCCACTAGTGCTAACAAGGCTATTTATGAGAAATATATTGATTCGCTTGGCAATGGTTGGCAGTTAAAACGCTTCCCTGTCAGCAAAAAATTTTATGCTACTCGTCATATTCCTATTTACGAACGTGTTTGGAACTTCTTCTCAAACCTAGTTGTTATTGACCACCCTTGGAAGATCCAAGACGAGGACAATCCTAATTTAGCCAGATATATTCGTCTTGAAAATGATAAATCGATTGGTTGGGCTTTAGTGGGGTCAGGGACACAACACAAATACCTTGTCTATGCTAACGGTAAGTTTCCTTATCTTCACCAAAACTTCGTTACCCTAAACTTAGGAACATCTTACCCAACATACAGTAACATTCCAGTTCTTCAAGTCATTTCACAAGGACAAGGTCGAACAGCTCTTCAAGATGTGACCTTCCCATCAGGTGTAACTAAGAAATCGTCAGTGGATATTTATAGCCGTAGCTACAAAAATCCAAAATCATTGGATGATATTACCAAGGTAAATTATGGTAAGGGAGATTCCTACACTAAAACTATTAATAATTATGTGGATCCTTCAATGATTCATAATTCATTTGTTATTGGATTCTTTGGCGTTATGTTTTCCTATATTGTTGGTTTACCACTTGGTTTATTTATGGCTCGCTTTAAAAATACCTACTTTGACCGTTTTTCAACAGCAACCATGACCTTCATGCTTGCTTTACCAAGTATTGCTGTGATCTATGTTGTTCGCTTCCTAGGAAGCATGGTTGGTTTACCAGATAGTTTCCCAATGCTTGGAGCATCTAACCCTAAATCTTATATTTTACCAGCCCTTATTTTAGGAATTTTAAATATTCCAACTACAGTTATCTGGTTCCGTCGCTACCTTGTTGACCTTCAGGCCAGTGACTGGGTGCGTTTTGCGCGCTCAAAAGGGTTGTCAGAATCTGAAATTTACAGAGGGCATCTCTTTAAAAATGCTATGGTCCCAATTGTGTCAGGGATTCCGGCAAGTATTATTCTTACCATCGGTGGAGCAACCTTAACAGAGACTGTCTTTGCCTTCCCGGGTATGGGTAAAATGTTGATTGATTCTATTAAATCAGCCAACAACTCAATGATTGTTGGATTAACCTTTATCTTTACCGTCTTGTCAATTATCTCACTCTTACTAGGAGATATTGCTATGACACTTGTCGATCCACGTATTAAATTATCAACTAAAAAAGGAGGTAAGTAATGGAAACGATTGATAAATCTAAATTTCGATTTGTTGAGCGCGATAGTAGAGCCTCCGAAGTAATTGATGCCCCAGCTTATTCTTATTGGAAGTCAGTATTCCGTCAATTTTTCTCTAAAAAATCAACGATTTTCATGTTAATGATTTTAGTGACAATTTTATTGATGAGTTTTATTTACCCAATGTTCGCTAACTATGACTTTGGTGATGTAAGCAATATTAACGACTTTTCAAAACGCTATATTTGGCCAAATGCTGACTATTGGTTTGGAACAGATAAAAATGGTCAATCCTTATTTGATGGTGTCTGGTATGGTGCCCGTAACTCTATCTTAATTTCTGTTATTGCAACACTGATTAACGTCACCGTTGGGGTTATTTTAGGTGCTATTTGGGGAGTCTCCAA
The DNA here is from genome assembly GCF_900636575.1 of Streptococcus canis. NCBI lineage: Bacteria > Bacillati > Bacillota > Bacilli > Lactobacillales > Streptococcaceae > Streptococcus > Streptococcus canis. The sequence continues at coordinate 202,334 of NZ_LR134293.1, read as the reverse complement.
AGCATTTGATAAAGTTATGATTGAAATTTATAACGTTATTTCAAATATCCCTTCCATGCTCATTATCATTGTTTTGACCTATTCATTAGGTGCAGGTTTCTGGAATTTGATTTTAGCTTTCTGTATTACTGGCTGGATTGGTGTTGCCTACTCCATTCGTGTTCAGATTTTGCGTTACCGTGATTTGGAATATAACCTTGCTAGTCAAACCTTGGGAACACCAATGTACAAGATTGCTGTTAAGAACCTCCTACCTCAATTGGTTTCAGTTATCATGACCATGTTGTCACAAATGCTACCAGTTTATGTATCCTCTGAGGCCTTCTTATCCTTCTTTGGGATTGGTTTACCAACTACCACTCCAAGTCTAGGACGTTTGATTGCTAATTATTCAAGCAATTTAACAACAAATGCCTACCTCTTCTGGATTCCTTTAGTTACTTTGATTTTAGTATCGTTACCATTGTATATTGTCGGACAAAACTTGGCTGATGCCAGTGACCCACGTTCACATAGATAGGAGTTAAAATGACAAAAGAAAATAATGTAATCTTAACTGCCAAAGATGTGGTGGTGGAATTTGATGTGCGGGATCGTGTTTTAACGGCGATTCGTAACGTCTCATTGGAACTTGTCGAAGGAGAAGTGCTTGCTTTTGTAGGGGAATCAGGTTCAGGTAAATCTGTTTTAACCAAGACCTTTACAGGAATGTTAGAATCCAATGGACGCATTGCCAATGGTTCTATTGTTTATCGTGGACAAGAATTGACAGATTTAAAAACAAATAAAGAGTGGGCGAAAATCCGTGGTTCAAAGATTGCGACGATTTTCCAAGACCCAATGACCAGTCTTAGTCCCATTAAAACTATTGGTAGTCAAATCACAGAAGTGATTATTAAGCACCAAAAAGTAAGCCATGCCAAGGCAAAAGAAATGGCGCTTGATTACATGAATAAAGTAGGAATTCCAAACGCTAAAAAACGTTTTGAAGACTACCCATTTGAATATTCAGGAGGAATGCGTCAACGTATTGTTATCGCAATTGCTTTAGCCTGTCGTCCAGATATTCTTATCTGTGATGAGCCTACAACAGCCCTTGATGTAACCATTCAAGCTCAAATCATTGAGTTATTGAAGTCGCTTCAACGAGAATATCATTTCACCATTATCTTTATCACACATGACTTAGGTGTTGTCGCAAGTATTGCAGACAAAGTGGCTGTCATGTATGCAGGTGAAATTGTCGAATTCGGTACCGTTGAAGAAATTTTCTATGACCCACGCCACCCCTATACGTGGAGTCTATTGTCAAGCTTACCGCAATTAGCTAATGAATCAGGAGAACTTTATTCCATTCCAGGAACTCCTCCATCGCTTTACTCGCCAATTATCGGAGATGCCTTTGCCCTTCGCTCAGAATATGCTATGGTCTTGGATTTTGAAGAAACACCACCTGCTATTAGTGTTTCTGATACCCATTGGGCTAAAACATGGTTATTACACCCCGAGGCTCCAAAAGTTCAAAAACCAGAAGTCATTCAAGATTTGCATCAAAAAATCTTAAAGAAGATGTCACGACAGGAGGAAGGAAATGTCTGAGAAGTTAGTCGAAGTTAAAGACCTAGAAATTTCCTTCGGAGAGGGAAAGAAAAAATTTGTTGCGGTTAAGAATGCCAATTTCTTCATTAAAAAAGGGGAAACCTTCTCTTTAGTTGGAGAATCTGGTAGCGGAAAAACAACTATTGGTCGGGCCATTATTGGCTTGAATGATACCAGTTCAGGGCAAATTCTTTACGATGGTAAAGTAATTAATGGTAGAAAATCCAAATCAGATGCCAATGAGCTGATACGTAAAATTCAAATGATTTTCCAAGATCCTGCTGCTAGTTTAAATGAACGTGCAACTGTTGATTATATCATTTCGGAAGGTCTCTATAACTTTAATCTGTTTAAAACAGAGGAAGAACGTAAAGAAAAAATTAAGACGATGATGACTGAAGTTGGCCTGCTGTCAGAGCATCTGACTCGCTACCCACATGAATTTTCGGGAGGTCAACGCCAGCGGATTGGTATTGCCAGAGCCTTAGTGATGAATCCTGAATTCGTTATTGCTGATGAGCCTATCTCAGCTTTAGATGTCTCTGTTCGAGCACAAGTCCTAAATCTTCTTAAAAGAATGCAGGCAGAAAAAGGGCTCACTTATCTTTTCATCGCCCATGACCTTTCCGTTGTTCGATTCATTTCAGATCGTATTGCGGTTATTCATAAAGGGGTTATTGTGGAGGTTGCAGAAACAGAAGAATTATTTAATAATCCTATCCATCCTTACACAAAATCTCTGCTGTCAGCCGTTCCTATTCCTGATCCGATTTTAGAACGTCAAAAAGAACTTGTTGTTTATAATCCAGATCAGCATGATTATACCGTAGATAAGCCATCAATGGTTGAAATCAAACCAAATCACTTTGTTTGGGCAAACCAAGCAGAAATTAAAAAGTATCAAAAAGAATTGTAAAAAGAGGATTTTCCTCTTTTTTTGATTAGTGACTTTAGTCCGTCTCGCTCCAAAGGTGCGAAACAAAAAAACACCCACTATGCGGGTGCGCATCAGATGTCATACAAAAAATCTCCAAACGCGATACAATAAAGGTGTTCAAGCCAATTGTAAAGCGAAAGGAGACAATAATATGGCACAAAAGGCACATAGTTTATCACACACAAAGTGGATGTGTAAATATCACATTGTGTTTACACCTAAGTATAGACGAAAAGTTATTTATAATCAATATAGAAACAGTTTAGGCGAGATATTTCGCCGATGATGCAGTTACAAAGGAGTGGAAATTATAGAAGGACATCTGATGCCAGACCATGTTCATATGTTAGTGAGCATTCCACCACGAATAAGTGTATCAAGTTTCATGGGGTATTTAAAAGGTAAAAGTGCTTTAATGATGTTTGATAAACACGCCAACTTAAAATACAAATTTGGGAATCGACATTTTTGGGCAGAGGGCTATTACGTGAGTACAGTTGGTCTCAATGAAGCCACCATAAAGAAATATATTCAAGAGCAGGAAAAACATGATATAGCACTTGATAAGTTGAGTGTGAAAGAATATGAGGATTCCTTTAGGGATAGTGGCAAGTAGTACAACTGCCTCTTTAAGAGGCTAGTGACGAGTCAAGAGCAGCGAGGCTTGAACAAAGTGAAAGCCAGCGTCTTTAGGCGCTGGCTGGTGATGTGGGCTTATAGCCCCGGTTCAAACCACCCGTTAGACGGGTGGTCATGATTAGTGACTTTAGTCCGTCTCGCTCCAAAGGTGCGAAACAAAAAAACACCCACTATGCGGGTGCACATCAGATGTCATATACAAAATCTCCAAACGCGATACAATAAAGGTGTTCAAGCCAATTGTAAAGCGAAAGGAGAAAAAATATGGCACAAAAGGCTCATAGTTTATCACACGCCAAATTTCAAGTTCAAGTTAGCCAGTCTGTAAAAACTCTTTAGGAGATTTGTAATCAAGTGGTTTCTTTGGGTAGTTATTAATCCAATTTTCAATAAATGCGACTTGTTGTTGAGTCGCATTTTTACTTCCCTTTGGTAACCAACGCCGAATGAGTCTGTTGTGATTCTCGTTAGTTCCACGCTCCCAAGAAGAATAGGGGTGGGCATAGTAAATGTTTTCAGGGTCAAAAATCTCTGCTAAGCGACTAAATTCAGTACCATTATCAGCAGTGATAGAGCGAATCGGATAATCTTTTAGAATCCCTTCCAAAGCCTTGTTTACCGAATTAGCCGACTTATCTGGAATGAGTCGGATGATTTGGTAGCGGCTTTTTCTGTCTGTCAGCGTCAGTAGACACTCGTTTTTTGCCCGAGTTTGAATAACCGTATCAATTTCAAAATCACCGCTATTCTCACGCTTATTAATGCTCGTTGGTCGTTCCTCAATAGACTTTCCAGCCGGCTTAAAATTGGGGCTAGCTTGCTTTTTTGAAGCTACATTCTTTCGAGGATACAGCATGCCAGCCTTGGTCAATCCTAGTTGTCCATGATGAATCCAGTAGTAAATGGTGGAGATGGGAACGGGTATCCCTTTTGCCTTAACCATCATCTCAGGAGAGTATTTTTGTTTGATGTAGTGAGTCATCTTTTCTTTGAGTTCCTTCGTTAGAGTCATCTGTTTAACGGAGCGTTTACGGTTATTGTTATAAACATCTTGGGCAAAGTCAGCAGAGTAAACTTGTTCATATTTCCCCTGACGTACTTGTTGTCTAACTTGCCCGCGTTTGACTTCGTTGTGAATGGTTTGAGGAGCTTTAGCTAATCTTCTAGCGATTTCACGATTTGACTGTCCTTCTAGAAGCCAATGGTCAATCATTCGACGCTCAGTTAGTGTCAACTGTTTACTTTTTGGTGTATAATAGTCTTGCATCTCAGAGTCTTTCTAATTGTTGTTGTGGTGATGACAATTATATCTCTCTGAGATGTTTTTTGATACCCTTAGGTGGCTAACTTCATTTTAGAACTTAAAGAACTTTCCTAAGACTACTTACCTTCTCTTTTTTTAAAAAATTAGCAAATATAGTTGACAAAGACTATTTACCTATCGTATACTAATAAAGCTGTCAGCGATGAATCTGCAAGGGAGTCAGTTGAAAAAACTTTAAAAAAAGGGTTGACAAACGGTCAGGAAGTTGATAGAATAAAATAGTTGTCTCGAAAGAGATGCAAGACCTTTGAGAACTGAATAAGACGAACCAAACGTGAGGGTGATATGGAGACATATTACCCGTCAAAGAAACGAGAAATAAATCTGTCAGCGACAGAAAGACGAGACAGAACAAACAGAAATTAAAGAGAGTTTGATCCTGGCTCAGGACGAACGCTGGCGGCGTGCCTAATACATGCAAGTAGAACGCTGAGGACAGGTGCTTGCACTAGTCTAAGGAGTTGCGAACGGGTGAGTAACGCGTAGGTAACCTACCTGATAGCGGGGGATAACTATTGGAAACGATAGCTAATACCGCATAAAAGTGCTTAACACATGTTAAGAACTTAAAAGGGGCAACTGCTCCACTATGAGATGGACCTGCGTTGTATTAGCTAGTTGGTGAGGTAAAGGCTCACCAAGGCGACGATACATAGCCGACCTGAGAGGGTGATCGGCCACACTGGGACTGAGACACGGCCCAGACTCCTACGGGAGGCAGCAGTAGGGAATCTTCGGCAATGGGGGGAACCCTGACCGAGCAACGCCGCGTGAGTGAAGAAGGTTTTCGGATCGTAAAGCTCTGTTGTTAGAGAAGAACGGTAATGGGAGTGGAAAACCCATTATGTGACGGTAACTAACCAGAAAGGGACGGCTAACTACGTGCCAGCAGCCGCGGTAATACGTAGGTCCCGAGCGTTGTCCGGATTTATTGGGCGTAAAGCGAGCGCAGGCGGTTCTTTAAGTCTGAAGTTAAAGGCATTGGCTCAACCAATGTATGCTTTGGAAACTGGAGAACTTGAGTGCAGAAGGGGAGAGTGGAATTCCATGTGTAGCGGTGAAATGCGTAGATATATGGAGGAACACCGGTGGCGAAAGCGGCTCTCTGGTCTGTAACTGACGCTGAGGCTCGAAAGCGTGGGGAGCAAACAGGATTAGATACCCTGGTAGTCCACGCCGTAAACGATGAGTGCTAGGTGTTAGGCCCTTTCCGGGGCTTAGTGCCGGAGCTAACGCATTAAGCACTCCGCCTGGGGAGTACGACCGCAAGGTTGAAACTCAAAGGAATTGACGGGGGCCCGCACAAGCGGTGGAGCATGTGGTTTAATTCGAAGCAACGCGAAGAACCTTACCAGGTCTTGACATCCCGATGCCCGCTCTAGAGATAGAGTTTTACTTCGGTACATCGGTGACAGGTGGTGCATGGTTGTCGTCAGCTCGTGTCGTGAGATGTTGGGTTAAGTCCCGCAACGAGCGCAACCCCTATTGTTAGTTGCCATCATTAAGTTGGGCACTCTAGCGAGACTGCCGGTAATAAACCGGAGGAAGGTGGGGATGACGTCAAATCATCATGCCCCTTATGACCTGGGCTACACACGTGCTACAATGGTTGGTACAACGAGTCGCAAGCCGGTGACGGCAAGCTAATCTCTGAAAGCCAATCTCAGTTCGGATTGTAGGCTGCAACTCGCCTACATGAAGTCGGAATCGCTAGTAATCGCGGATCAGCACGCCGCGGTGAATACGTTCCCGGGCCTTGTACACACCGCCCGTCACACCACGAGAGTTTGTAACACCCGAAGTCGGTGAGGTAACCTATTAGGAGCCAGCCGCCTAAGGTGGGATAGATGATTGGGGTGAAGTCGTAACAAGGTAGCCGTATCGGAAGGTGCGGCTGGATCACCTCCTTTCTAAGGAAAAGGAACACGTTAGGGACGTCTTATTTAGTTTTGAGAGGTCTTGTGGGGCCTTAGCTCAGCTGGGAGAGCGCCTGCTTTGCACGCAGGAGGTCAGCGGTTCGATCCCGCTAGGCTCCATTAGGATAGAGATATCCTAAAAACTGTCCATTGAAAATTGAATATCTATATCAAATTCCACGATCAAGAAATTGATTGTAAGAATAGTAACAAGAAATAAACCGAAAACGCTGTAAGTATTAAAGAGTTTTTTCTAGTTAAGATATACTAGTAAAAGATAAGGTTAAGTTAATAAGGGCGCACGGTGGATGCCTTGGCACTAGAAGCCGAAGAAGGACGTGACAAACGACGAAATGCTTTGGGGAGCTGTAAGTAAGCGCTGATCCAGAGATGTCCGAATGGGGGAACCCACTAACTAATGGTTAGTATCCATAACTGTTAAGGTTATGAGAAGGAAGACGCAGTGAACTGAAACATCTAAGTAGCTGCAGGAAGAGAAAGCAAAAGCGATTGCCTGAGTAGCGGCGAGCGAAACGGCAGGAGGGCAAACCGAGAAGTTTACTTTTCGGGGTTGTAGGACTGCGACGTGGGACTTTAAAAGGATAGAAGAATTACCTGGGAAGGTAAGCCAAAGAGAGTAAAAGCCTCGTATTTAAAATTTTTTTGAGCCCTAGCAGAATCCTGAGTACGGCGAGACACGCGAAATCTCGTCGGAATCTGGGAGGACCATCTCCCAACCCTAAATACTCTCTAGTGACCGATAGTGAACCAGTACCGTGAGGGAAAGGTGAAAAGCACCCCGGGAGGGGAGTGAAATAGAACCTGAAACCGTGTGCCTACAACAAGTTCGAGCCCGTTAATGGGTGAGAGCGTGCCTTTTGTAGAATGAACCGGCGAGTTACGATATGATGCGAGGTTA